>JAKMEQ010000090.1 GCA_022425805.1 Acidimicrobiales bacterium | reverse complement strand
TGCTACTATAGGTGGGGTCCTTCTAGGAGTTTTCCAATCAGCTACCGCTGGACTTACATTAAAATCCTGGTGGCCAGAATGGATACCTTCCGAAGGCCTTCGGCATGCTACTCCTCTTCTTATGATTATTATTTTTCAATACACACGCGGCCACAAACTCCCAGTTCGGGGGAGTCGTTTCGCTAGTCGACAGCCTAAGGCTTCTCCCGGAAGGAACATACTATGGCAATTCATACTCATTACTGGGATTGTCATTTGGGTTCTAGCTAAGGGTTCCTCTGTAACCCAAGGAAGGCTAATCACTAGCATCATCGCCGCCATCCTTATGATGTCTTCGGTAGTGATCATTGGGTACCTTGGCCAGCTTTCCTTGGCCAACCTCACATTTGCTGGAGTGGCTGCCTACCTTTCGACTCGTTTAGCGGCCGACGGCGTCAGATACGGTTTTAGTCCATTTGTTCTTGATGGCCCAGGTCTTCCATCTCCGATTGCAATGCTATTTGGAGTTGCCATCGCCGTATTAATAGGCTTGATTATTGCAGCACCAGCTATACGCATCCGGGGACTTCAGCTTGCCGTTGTTACTCTCGCAGGTGCAGTTGCGACCAATGAACTCGTTCTAGCTAACGAACCTCTGGTTGGTAAAGGGGCTCGTTCAAATTTATCTGTGCCCCCTCCGAAATGGTTTGGAGTGGATATTACGGTTGACCCGTCCGTCAGTAGAGACCGAACCATGCTAATCATTTTTTGTAGTATCTGGTTACTGATTGTCGTGTTTGCAGTCGTGGGTTTACGTAGAGGGATGATTGGAAGAAAGTTCCTTGCGGTACGAGCAAATGAACGTGCTGCAGCAGCGGTTGGGGTCAATGTATCCGGAACTAAATTATTAGGTTTCGGCATTGGTTCTGCTATAGCAGGCATAGCAGGAGTATTGACTGCCTACCAGCACACCGTTCTACAGGTTTCTGGTTGGGATGCGCTTTCTGGGATTGCCAACGTCACGTTACTTTTTCTCGGAGGAGTAGCCCATATAGGGGGAGCTTTGCTCGGAGCTTTTATCACCCCTGGAGGTCTTTTTTCTTCTTCATCTAGCGAAGGTCAAATATTGCGAAACGCTGCAGCCGGCGCGATTATGATTGCTGTAGCAATTTTCCGTCCAGACGGATTAGTCTCTTTAATGGAGCCAATAAAGGAACGTTTTTTTCGGGTCGTTAACCACTTCAAGAAAATCCCATCTCACTCACCCCCCCAATCCAGCGGAGTCAATGATTTCTAATGCCAAAATTTACTAAAGAAATAATACAAACCTCTCCAAATGCTACGGGTCTTACTGACCCCAATTCGTCATACTCATGGTCTGAAATTGATGAGATACTGAACCGTTGTGCAAATCTTATTCTCGACAGTTCACTTGGAAAGAAACGAAGAGTCGCTGTTTTTGCTGAGAATGCGGCCCAAACGGCATTTGCTCATTTAGGGGCTTTAATAGGAGGTGCTTCATCTGTTCCAGTGAACTTTCATCTCAAGACTGAAGAAGCTGCTTACATTTTAGAAGATTCTGAAACTGAGCTGCTTTTCGTTGGACCTGAAACGGTGGAGCGTGGTTTACTTGCAGCACGCCAAACAGGTGTCAAACAAGTCATTGGATGGCAATGTGAAGCCTCGGAAGGTCTTCTTGATTGGGATGAATGGCTCGCTAGTGGAAGCAGCGATGATCCGCCAGATGAAGTGACTCCACTCCCTAACCTGCTTTACACCTCTGGCACTACTGGTCAACCCAAAGGGACAGAGCTACCCCCAACCATGTTCGCCGGAGGTAGCTCAATGAGCGACCACATTGAAGGCCTCAGAAGAAGCGGATTTGCGGAATTTGGAACACATTTAGTTGTTGGCCCTATGTATCACACCGGTCCTTTGTCAGGGATGCGACTACTTGCACTTGGTATACCTTCTGTGATCCTTGGCCAATTTGATGCCGAAACAACTCTAGCTGCCATCCAACAGCACAAAACTGAAACTTCGGTGATGGTTCCCACTCACTTTGTTCGCCTACTTGCACTCCCGGATGAAACTAAAGACAAATATGATATTTCTTCCATGAAATTAGCCGCCCATACCGGAGCAAAATGCCCTGTAGATGTTATGCGTTCAATGATTGAGTGGTGGGGCCCGATTTTCCGCGACGCTTACGGAGCTAGCGAAGTAGGAACTGTCTGTGCTATCACCAGCGAAGAGTGGCTTGAACACGAAGGGTCTGTAGGGAGAACAATCCCTCCTTTCTCCGCTCTAGTGCTTGATGATGAATTTAATACATTGC
Source organism: Acidimicrobiales bacterium (assembly GCA_022425805.1). Classification (GTDB taxonomy): domain Bacteria; phylum Actinomycetota; class Acidimicrobiia; order Acidimicrobiales; family UBA8592; genus UBA8592. Next base: position 1,814 of record JAKMEQ010000090.1, on the reverse strand, counting down.
CACCGAATACAGAAGGCCGTTTATTTTTTCGTGACGCTACTGGACGAGGTATCGTCTACCCCAACGACACCGAGAAAACAGTATTAGCGAATCCTGAACCCGGGTTATTCACCCTCGGAGAGATCGGGTATATCGATAATGACGGATACGTATTCATCACTGACCGCCACAGTGACATGGTCGTATCAGGTGGCGTGAATATCTACCCAGCCGAAGCTGAACAGATCCTTATCGAACACCCTGACGTTGCCGATGTTGGATGCATCGGCATCCCACACCCTGACCTTGGGGAAGAACTGAAGGCACTAGTGATCGCCACGAACCCTGACACCCCACCCAGCTCCGATGACCTTTCGCATTGGTTAAAGGACAGACTCACCCATTACAAATGCCCCAGAAGTTATGAAATCGTCAATAGCTTATTGAGAAACACGATGGGAAAGATCAATAAAAGAACCTTGCGGGATACCTACTTAGATGGCAGATTAGATTAACCATTACCCAATTGGGGTAACTATAGAAAGTGACCCCGAAACAACCAGGAGTCTATGTGTCTACCGATAATGTCCTGATCGACAATCCAGCAGAGATGGTCCGTCGATTTACCTTGAACCGACCAAAAAAACGGAATGCTTTGAACGATGATGTGCGCAAAGAGCTTTTTGATGGATTGCGTGATGGCGATCGAGATCGATCTATCTCAGTGATGATCATTCGAGGGTCAGGTGAGGCTTTCTCTGCCGGTTATGAACTTTCCCAACCAAACCATAACGTTGAAAGGGCGATAGCAAAGACCGATGGATGGTGGTCGCGACACGTCGTTAACAATTGGTTCGAGATCTGGGATATGTCCACGCCTGTAATTGCCCAAGTCCATGGATGGTGTCTTGCGGGGGGGTCAGAACTCGCCAACGCGTGTGATTTAATCTACGTCGCTGAGGATGCCAAAATCGGTTACCCACCCGTCCGGCTCATGTCACCTCCTGATATGCAATGGCAAACCTGGATGATGGGCTTACGAAAGGGAATGGAAGCCCTTCTCACTGGTGACCATATGAGCGGTCTCGAAGCAGTCCAGTCGGGGATGGCAAATCGGGCCTTCCCTGTAAATGACCTTGATAAAAACGTTCTCATTATTGCTGAACGCATAGCAAAAATTCCTTTAGACCTATTAGCTCTCAACAAAAGATCTGCTCACAGAGCCATGGAAGCAGCTGGTATTCGAAACGGGATACGATCCACAACCGATATTCAAGCACTTGGGTTCCACCAGCCATCCTCAAAGGAATACATGGGAAACCTTGGTTCCAAAGACCTGAAAGAAAGACTTAGCGAACGCGACCGCGATTTTAACGATTACCGCGAAACATGACCACGACTTCTAGCTTTACAAAATCATTACAATTCTTGAATATCTTGCTCACTTGCATTAAATAAGATTACATTGATACTGCTTTGATATTTGTGGCGGATGTCACATGTCAGAGTGGATAACTAACTAGTAACAAAATAGAGGGGGAGGACCCTTGAGAAACAGCAAATTAATCAAATTGCTTTCACTAATCTTCACTTTCGCCCTCATCGCAGCAGCTTGCGGTGGCGACGATGCAGATAGTGGAAGTAGCAGTAGCTCTGACAACAGCGCTATCAGCGATGATTCAGCTGAAGAAGAAGCTGAAGAAGAAGCACCAGCAGCTGAAGAAGAAGCTGAAGAAGAAGCACCAGCAGCTGAAGAAGAAGCTGAAGAAGAAGCACCAGCAGCTGAAGAAGAAGCTGAAGAAGCAGGTGAATTTTCTAATGCAGTAAACGGTGAT
>JAKMEQ010000019.1 GCA_022425805.1 Acidimicrobiales bacterium | reverse complement strand
ATCATGGAGGGTTTCATTCTCCACCGCGCGTCAGCTCGTCGATGAAGAACACCCAGACCGGAACATGGCGCATCAACCAGAACTTTATCAAACGAATTAGGGGCAAAGCTCGGTTGTTTTCCGTCAGTAATAACTTGACCGATGTTATCTAGTCGTAACCGGAGTCTATTATCTGTAAGCAAGCTGCTACGTGACATGCGAACGTCCGAAGCAACGATGTAACCTCCTTGAGTTGCCATAGCTGTCGCTTTCCCCCCAGGGGCCGCGCACAAATCAAGAATAGTTTCTCTTGCTTTAACGCCGATCTGTTCCACAACCCACTGGGAGGCAAGGTCTTGGATGTACCCATCGTCTCTTTCAGTGACCTTAGGCGCAAGATTCATTGCCTCGAGCATGTCATTACCATCGCTGGCGCCATGTTCTTCAACTATCAAACTTATCATCCAATCGGGATAGCTAAGTCGTGTACCGTCGTTAGGCCACTGGACTGGGAGACTGTCCGCGACCTTTCGCAATACGGCGTTGACTACACCTCGATTACGTTTCGAACTAGCTTCTACAGTGGTATTGACAGCAGCATGGGAAGGAATTCGGGTATACATGATTTGATAAGCCCCAACTCGCAACGATGCACGAAGAGCATACGGGGGCGGCTTAATTAGGAACCGGTCAATCGACCAGTCCAGTGCACGTTGCATTCTGGTCGAACCATATACAATCTCTGTCACCAAGTTTCGATCACGTTGATCTAGCTTGGAATCTGCCAACATGCTAGGGAGAATTATATTGGCATAGCTATCTGTCTCGATAATACGGCGAATGCATTGAATAGCTACCTCTCGAACCAAAACCCCTTCCTTTGATTCGACTTTAGAACTATCCATGTTCGGTAAATTCATATATTTCCGGTTTGAGCCCGTTTATCCAGTCTTTTGCGGATAATTCTTTCTTTCCCTCTGGTTGCACTGTTACCAACTCAACCGTTCCATCCCCTGACCCAACCAAATTTCCGCTACGCTCACCAGCGGGCAGATCTGTATCTTTGAAAATATTTGCATCACGCACATTCAATCGTTTGCCTCCAATAGTTGTCCAAGCGCGCCCTAGTCGAACTTTACGAAGGATTTGTTCAGCAGAATCAGTCCAAACGATTTCAAGATCATTTGATGAGATTTTGTGCGCGTAGGTGACTTCTCCCGCTTGCGCGACGGGAGAAGCGAAACCACGTTTAAGGCATTCGAGTAGAAGTTCTGTCCCCCTAGATATGCATATGTTCTGCAATTCACCTAACGTAGCCTCTGGCTCGATAGGTACCTTCACCGAACGGTAAACGCCTCCTGTGTCAAGAGTTTCCTCGACATCCATGATGCAGACTCCAGTAGATTTATCGCCAGCAAGGATTGCTCTTTCTAGGGGTGCTGCCCCCCGCCAACGCGGCAATAACGAAAAGTGCATATTTATCATCTTTAGATAGCTGAGAATACTCGTGGGGATTAACTCACCGAATGCTATGACAATTCCAATATCGGCCTGAACTGATTGGATATCATCCATATTCGAAGATACTGGGATACCTAAACGCTGTGCTTCATTTTTTACTGGGCTCGATGTCTGGACTTTTCCCCTTCCCCTTCTTTTGTCCCTTCTGGAGATGACAAGAGGAATTTCATACCCAGCATTAACGAGGCTAATGAGAGGTAGGACTGCTAGTTCAGGAGTACCTAGATACACCACTCGTTGAATCTTTTTAACAGGTTTATTCAAAATATTGTATTCCATTGGGATCGGGACGAATACTCGAACCATGGCGCATAATCATCTTACGAAGGATTTTTTTTGCCTCTTTCTGTTCATCTTCATCCAGGTAGTCCAATAATAGTTTCCCATTGAGGTGATCCATTTCATGCTGGTACAACCTAGATTCGAGTTCATCTGCCTCTATAGAGACTTCTTTACCACCTAGGTCATGTCCAACGATGTGTATCAACTTTGGTCGTACAATATTCCAAGACAACCCCGGCACGCTTAAACACCCTTCGTCATATTCCCATTCACCATCAAAGTCTACAATCACTGGATTAATCAGAACTTTAGGTCCTTCTCCGTAGTCATACACGAAGAACCGTTTACTTATCCCCACTTGAGGAGCTGCCAGCCCAATCCCTGGAGCCTGATACATAGCTTCTAGCATCCGATCGCACACGGTTACCAACGCTCCATCAATATCATGAACGTCCTCAGCTACTCGTTTGAGAACAGGATCACCAAACACGCGAATTTCTAAAGATTCCATTCTCTTAGGATATAGCCAGCACACATGGGTTGGAAGCCTGTAGCGTTTCTTACATGGGTTCGAACAAACAATATTTCGATGAAGACCCCTCCGTTCAATCTCAGGAATCATCAATAGACCTAATTCTTCCTGATTTAACTACAACATTACTAACGGACAGAGGAGTCTTCTCATCTCAAAAAATCGATGCAGGTACAAAGTTTCTTTTATTGAATGCGCCCAACCCGAAGGAATCAACAAGATACGCGCTTGACCTTGGATGTGGTTATGGCGCCATTGCTCGCGTACTCAACCACCGTTCGCCACTTACAGAGGTGTGGGCTACTGATATCAATAAGCGCGCACTTTCATTAGCTAAAGAGAATTTAGGTAATTTCGGAATCAATGTATCTCACCCAGATTCTATTCCAGACGATATTTCTTTTGATTTGATTTGGTCTAACCCACCGATTCGTATTGGGAAAAAACCACTCCAAAACTTATTAGAGAAATGGCTAAAACGTTTAACATTAAAAGGAGAAGCAATTCTGGTGGTTCAAAAACATTTAGGGGCTGACAGTCTGGCTTCATGGCTTGCAGGAAAGAACTATGGGGTAGAGCGGTTGATGAGTAAATCAGGCTACCGTTTACTCAAGGTGATACGGAAATGAACCGAAGTCTTACTGGCACAGAGTTAAAAAGACTCCACAGAGAGTGGCGTAAACGGCCCAAAGGTAACTTGTCAATCATTATGCATGGGATACAAGGTCCATTCAATGTTGGTGCGATTATTCGAAGTGCTGCAGCAGAACGTGTAGACCACATTTGGTTTAGCTCAGATGCAACAACTCCGACAAACTCCAAAGTTGGAAAAACTGCTTTAGGGTCGGAACGATACATCAACTGGCAAGAAACTTCTTCTCCCTTTGAGGCGATAGATGACGCTCGTTCACGCGGGTATCGAGTTGTTGCCCTTGAACTTGCAACTGAATCTGTACCATTGCCACAGATTGACCTCCGCGGGGATATTTGCTTAGTTATCGGCCATGAAGACCGTGGACTTGAGCAGGAGATACTTAAAGCTTGTGATGTATCAACTTTTATTCCCCAACTAGGAAAGATTGGATCTCTCAATGTTGCCGTAGCAACAGCTATTGCGATCTACGAAGTTCGAAGGCAAGGATGGGGTTCATCGATACAACCAGAAACGTCAAAACCGGCAGGGATCAATAGCGACACGTAGACGAGCCTTTGGCCGCTGTATCTTCGATAGAGCCTCCGCAAGTTCTTCTGGATTTGATGCTCGGATCAGCCAGGCCCCTTCATTCGGTCCAAGTATCTGCAAATTTGTTATCCCATTCAAACCCTTGATAAATTCTTCTGCTCCTTCGCCGGAAATAAGCGCTATGTGGCCATAGGGAGGATACTCAAGGAGTTGTCGCCGCTTGCTTTCGACTGAAGCCCAGGTTTCAATATCACCAGCCGCTATCAATCCAAATAGTGGATGATTCGGCTGTCTGGACTGTACAATCACTTTTCCAGCTACTCGTTTATGGGAACTCACAAGACGCTGGGCAAGTATCAACTGTGCCATTGCCTGTTCTTCGCATCGGTAACGTCTAGCTAATAACTCTTGGTCGAAATCAGCGAAAAGTACTAGGTCTGCCCAATCAATACGGTGGAGCGCAGCTTCCGTTCCCAAGAAAATGCGTGACTTATGGAAATCGATGACGTCACTTTCTTTGGTTACTTCAATCACCGGTTCATTAAGTAATGCCTGCAATTCTTCAACAGCTCGAGTGACACCTAGTCGTAGATTCTTCATAGAAGTTGAAAGGCAAAAAGAGCATACAATTGGCCTGGTATGACTACATCGGGTGCACTCGAGGCTATTCTCATTGGGTTGATGCATCGCTCCGCCACAATCTGTACACACAGCAAGTTCTTCGCAAGCGCGACATGCCAATAGCCGTGACCTACCCGTGCGGTTAAGAATCACTACAGCTCGATTTGCAGACCGTAAATCCGAGACGGTTGAGCTAGGCCATAATCCCCCCATCGCTGACCCATCTTTTCGAGGGTCAGTAACTTGAATTTTTGACCAGTCTTTTTGCTCTTCATCGCGTGGGTAAGACAAAGTTACCGCCTCGTGACGTATTTCGGGAGTTGGTATTGGGGAGACGAAAACGCAAGGTATCTCATTTCTTCGAGCACGTTCTAATAAGACTGCTCTAGCATGCCATGTGGGAGAAGTCTGCTCTTGATACGCCTCATCATGCTCATCGATCATAAGTATGGCTGCGAGATCTTTGACAGTCGCGAAAGCTGCTGATCGATTTCCGACGATTGTTCCAGATGATGGACCAACACCCCATTCTTTACTGTATGAACCAACATGGATTCCTAGTCTTTTCAGTCGGCTAGTAACGGTTAAAACTTCTGAGGCGGAAGGAAGAAGAATGAGAGCATTCCCCATCGAGACCGCCCCAAGGATGAAAGGCCATCTATCACCTGTCGGAGGAACTCTCACTACTGTGGGGGTTGACCTGTATGCATCGACCACTATCTTCGTTTTGGGCATTTCCACAAATTTTGATGGTCGAGCTGGAGGAACGACCTTAATCATTCGCGAAGGGCTCGATGTCCGAAGCAATCGGGAAATTGGTCCATGCCAGCGAATCGCTGCCCACCGGGCTAGCTCTACGACCTCTTTAGAAGGCCCGACGCTACTTACTTTCCTCAAAGGCTGAAGCTCAATCGTTGGATCAGTGTCCGGATCTAACTCGCTGACCCACCCTCCGATAGATCTATTACCTAATTGCGTCCGTACCATTGAACCAATTCGTAAACGTTCACCTACACCATTATTGGCCCAAGTATCAGGAACTAGGTAATCAAATTCTTTAGCCACGGCTGGAAGATCAGGTATAACACGAACTGTCTTGGGAGTTGATTTCCTTGCATCAGTCATGAAACACCTAGCTTATTGAACTAGTACGAACGATGAATCTATTTAGATCGCCCTTTAAAGCCCTAGAGCATTTTGCACGTCGGCGACTTTATTAAGGTGTTCCCAAGTAAAGCGTTCGTCATCTCTGCCGAAATGTCCGTAGGCGGCTGTTGCTGCATAGATTGGACGGCAAAGATCTAAATCATGGACTATAGCGGCAGGTCGAAGATCAAAAATATCTTCAATCGCTTTACCAATAGTTTCCGGATCAACTTTTTCTGTTCCGAATGTCTCTACAAGGACTGACATTGGTCTCGCAACACCAATTGCATAAGCGACCTGGACTTCACACCGATCCGCAGCCCCTGCTGCAACAATGTTTTTTGCAACCCACCGTGTTGCATATGCTGCGCTTCGATCAACTTTTGAAGGGTCTTTGCCAGAGAAGGCACCTCCTCCATGACGAGCCATCCCCCCATATGTATCAACGATAATTTTTCGACCAGTTAGGCCCGCATCAGCAGCTGGACCACCGTGCACGAATCTTCCGGTTGGGTTTATAAAAGTATTGTAGGAGTCATCTTGAAACTGCTCTGGAATAACTGGTCGTATCACGTACTCTAGAAGATCCGGAGTAATCTGCCTTGTTGTATCTATCCCATCATTGTGTTGAGTCGAAACAACAACGTTATCCAACCGAACAGGTTTGCCATTTTCATAACTAATCGTAATTTGTGTCTTCCCATCTGGCCGGAGATATGGGATAGCGCCACTTCTGCGGATCTCTGCGAGGCGAAAAGCCATTCGATGGGCGAGGTCTATAGGCATTGGCATATACGTTTCAGTTTCATTGGTTGCATATCCAAACATAAGTCCCTGATCGCCCGCCCCGACCGTGTCCCATTCATCTGCGGCCTCTCCTGAACGTGACTCTTGCGAAGCACCAACACCTTGAGATATGTCACCTGATTGTTCATCGAGGGCGATCATCACTCCACACGTCGTCCCATCGAAACCTAACGCTGGGTCGTCATAACCGATACGACGGATTTCCTCTCGTACGATTCCCGGAATATCAACATACCCATCAGTGCTAATTTCTCCGGTAACGATTGCCATTCCCGTAGTAACAAGGGTTTCACATGCAACTCGCGATTTTGGATCTTCGGTCAACATGGCATCAAGAATTGAGTCCGAGATTTGGTCGGCCATTTTGTCGGGGTGTCCCTCAGTAACCGACTCAGAGGTGAATGTAAATGATGATGGCATATTTAGAGTCCTAGGTAGATGGTCATGCTTATATTCTAATAATCATTCTGTCTTATCTTAACTATGGCATCAAGAATTCTCTCTGCCACGACACGTTTATCAGCAAGCGGAATGGATTGTTTGGTTTCGGCAGATAAAAGCAGAACTGCATTTGTGTCGTAAGCAAAACCAGTTTCTGGAGCGGAGACATCATTAGCTACGATCAAATCAAGTTTCTTTTTGAAGAGCTTCTCTAATGCATTCTTTTCAAGATTCTCTGTTTCTGCGGCAAAGCCGACAATGGTCTGATGAGGTAATTTATCTTCACCTAGGTCAACTAGAAAATCATGGGTGGGTTCTAGGTCAATTTTTTTAAATGATGATGTCTTCTTTAATTTTGTATGTGCAATCTTCGATGGGTGAAAATCTGCTACTGCAGCAGCCATGATAATAATGTCATGATTCTTCGCACAAGACATCACAGCTGCTTGAAGGTCTCTTGCCGACTCGGCACACTGTATTTCGACATCGGGCGGGGCTTCTCGCTCAACTGTTGTAATTAGCGTAACTGTCGCCCCTCTGGCAACTGCCGCTGCAGCTATCGCATACCCTTGCTTCCCCGAAGATCTATTTGAAATAAATCGAACAGGATCTATTTCCTCTCTAGTACCACCAGCTGTTATAAGAATTTTTAGATTCTCTAAGTCGTTCGGCCCTAGTACACGTTCAACTTTCGAGACGATCAAATCAGTAGCTGCCAGACGACCTTTGCCCTCATCTCCTCCAGCTAGCTGTCCATCTTCTGGATCTACAACAAAAACACCCCGGTTCTTTAGAGTTCTAATATTGTCTTGCACAGCAGGGTGTTCCCACATCTCTGTATGCATTGCTGGGCAGATAATAACCGGCGCCCTGCTAGCAAGCAGGGTCGCAGTAAGTAAGTCATTAGAAATTCCTGCAGCGTAGGTACCAATTAACTTTGCAGTTGCTGGAGCGATGAGAATCAAGTCTGCTTGCTGACCCAATGTAGTGTGTGGAATCGGGTCATCATCCTCCCAAAGCGAGGATTTTACTCGTTCGCTAGCAAGGGCGCTTAACGTCAGTTCGCCTAAAAACTTTTTTGAACCGGTTGTCATTATCGGTGTGACATGGGCCCCATTAGCAACCAGGTGACGACAAATCTCGACAGCCTTATATGCGGCGATTCCTCCACTTACTCCGAGAACGATGCGTTTACCAGAAAACATTGGCCAATCCAACGGATCAATCAGCCTCGGTCGGCTCGATCTCTTTTTCTTGGAAATTCGTCTGAGTTTCTTCTTTCATTTCTCCAGCAATAACCTTTCCTTCGATAATCTCTTCAAAGGCAATTGTCAACGGCTTGCTAGAAATCGATGTAACTTGCGGAGGAACGGATGCACCAGGGCCATCGCCAAGATGGTTCCGATAAGCATTGATTTGTCGAGCTCTCTTTGCTCCGAGTGTTACCAAACGAAATTTTGAACCCTCTTTACCATCCTCTGCAGAACGTTCGAGTAGTCCCTCAATTCCAGGTGAAATCATTGATTCGCTTTCAGTAGCCATGTCTTCTCCATATTGTGATCTAACAACGATCAGGGGCAGGTTTTAGTCTATCTCCACTTTGTGTTCCTTCTGACAGTTAACACACCTTTCCCTTTAACCTTCAGGTTATTTCCTACGGTATGCGGAAATAATGGCAGAGATTTCATCCACTGCGTTACCAAGGTTGTCATTTGTCACAAAAACAGCACCAAGACCTGAAGCAACCTTCCGCTCTCGTTCTCCTTCGGCAATCCGGCGATGGACTTCATCTTCACCGTCTCCCCTGCCTCGGAGTCGCTCTGCCTGATCTTCTTTGGTCGGCGCATCAATGAAAACCATTAGGAAATCAATACCATGGGCTTGTACCGATAGAGCACCTTGAACATCGATTTCAAGTAACACATCGTGGCCGTCAGGGGCTACGGGCCATGGAGTTCCATAAAAATTTCCATGGAATTCTGCCCACTCGAGAAAACTGTCGCCATCGATTGCCTCTTTGAACATTTCCGCCGATACGAAAACATACGAGTCTTCATTTTCTCCCTTTCGAGGAGCGCGAGAGGTCCAACTTCTTGAAAGCCATAGATCATTATGTTTCTCTACGAGCAACTCTGCAATAGTGCCCTTACCGACCCCACCGGGACCGGAAACAACAATTACCATAATATCTTGTCAGTTAAACTCGGCTAGAAGAGCCGCTCGCTGTTGATCCCCTAGCCCACGGAGACGCCGACTTTCTGCGATTCCTATCTGTTCCATGATCCTTCTCGCCTTTACTTTCCCGATCTTCGGCATGGACTCAAGGATTGCGAGAACTTTTGTTCGACAGATAATTTCATTTTCATCTGATATTTCGAGAATCTGTCGCATGGAAAGCGACCCCATTTTAATGTGCGCCTTCAACTCAGCGCGCACTCTTCGAGCTTCAGCTGCTTTTTCAAGAGCTGCTTTTCGTTGTGCATCTGTTAGTTGAGGAGGAGATGGCATTCCTAAATAATACCTATGACCAGCAGTGCTGTGGTGTATGCCCCTGAAAGTGAAATTTTAATCTCGAGTAAGTTCAGTGTGTATTTGTATAGATGCCATAACAGGGTCATCCGCTTGTGTGACGGCTCGCCCAATTACCAGTAAATCCGCCCCGCTCTTTATAGCTTCTAACGGTGTTGCTGTTTTCTTCTGGTCATGTGCTTCAACACCTAACGGGCGAATACCTGGAACAACCCTAAGGAGCGCAGGAGCATGGTTCCGTACATAAGGTAAATCTTCAGCGGAACAAACCAATCCTCGACAACCTGACGCTACGGCAACTTTTAGTCGCTCTTCCATTAAGGTGTCTGAACTATCTTGGTCGCTTGTGAGTATCGTAACTCCGAGTGCTATAGGGTCAGCGAGTCCAGCATTTCGTGCTCCCTCTAAAAGGCCCTCTACGCCGGCTGTAGCCATCTCTGTTCCTCCGGCTGTATGCAACGTAAGATAATCAACCCCCAACGAACCCAACACTTTTGCAGCACTTTTGACTGTGTTAGGAATGTCATGCAACTTCAAATCAAGGAAAATCTTGTATCCCAACTGTTGAAGGGTTCCTAATATTTCAGGACCAGCGGCACTATAAAGCTCTAAACCAATTTTGATAACCCCAAAGTATGGTTGCAGCTCTCTTGCAACACGCACACCCACTACCAAGTCATCAACGTCAAGAGCGAGGGCGAGTTTGTTTCTTGTATCAGTATCAATATGTTCTTTGTCTTCCATCGTTTCCTTTCTATTACTCGTCTTCAAGATGAGATTAATTTCGTTCCTTGTGGCTGCTTCCAACCACTTCTGATATCCCCTTTACAGCATTCTTTTTACACCATATTTGGAGACCTTTGATCACTTTCTTCGAAATTCGTGGATTTGCGAAATTTGCTGTGCCTATCTGAACTGCGTCTGCTCCGGCCATCATGAACTCAAGTGCATGTGCCGGTGATGCTATACCCCCAACACCTATAATAGGAATACTAGGGAGCGCTTTACGAACATCAAAAACTGACCGCACAGCCACAGGTCTAATAGCGGGCCCACTCAACCCTCCACCGCCCGCTCCCAACAGTGGAGTTCGGGAGTCTATATCCACCACCATTCCTAAGAGCGTGTTAACTAGCGTCAGAGCTGATGCTCCTCCTTCTTTCGCAGCGACAGCAATTTCAACTAGATCTGTCACATTTGGACTTAATTTCGCCCAACGCGGTCTATTGACTCCGTCGGTTGCCTCCAGTACCAGACGAGTCATTGACGGAGAATGAGCAAATACTCTTCCGCGGTCTTCAACATTTGGGCAAGAAATATTTACTTCAACAGCTATCACTTCACTCGGAAGATGACTGCAGAATTCTGCAGCTGCCGCATATTCATCTATCGAGCGCCCCCAAATACTTACCACAATACTCGCTCCAGTCTTAAGTAATACCGGCAATTCTTTCTCAGCCCATGCTTTCAGGCCAGGCCCTTGCAGTCCGACACTATTTATCATGCCTGCAGGAGTCTCATGAACTCTTGGTGCAGCATTACCTTTCCATGGGGTCTTAGAAAGACTTTTAAGAACGATAGCTCCCACATCTCTTAGGTCGATGTACGAAGCTAACTCCATGCCATGACCAGCGGTTCCAGAAGCAAGCATCACTGGGT
>JAKMEQ010000059.1 GCA_022425805.1 Acidimicrobiales bacterium | reverse complement strand
GGATGGAAATTACCGAGTCAATGGCCGAGCTGATCTTGACGATTTAGAATCCATGCTTTTCATTGACCTACCAACAGGTGACTGGCATACTGTCGGCGGGCTCATCTTCAACTCGCTTGGACATGTTCCATCTATCGGGGAAACCATTGAACTTAATCACCACAAATTCTTCGTTGAACGCGTTCAAGGCCGGCGAATAGCTCGTGTCCTTATTACCCCTAATCTGGAAAAAAAGTATCGAGTTCAAAAATGAATAGTTCGCAACAACGCAAAGATGAGGTTTCACTAGAAAGTGAACAAAGTGACGTCCCATATTCTTCTGAGGTAGTGCAGCCAACTAATTACCGATCGGGATTTATTACTGTGGTTGGAAGACCAAATGTTGGGAAATCGACGCTTGTTAATGCTATCTGTGGCGAAAAAGTAGCAATCACATCTAATAAACCCCAAACAACAAGACATCAGATCCGCGGAGTGCTGACGCTGCCAGAGGTGCAACTTGTTTTCGTTGACACGCCAGGGATACATAAGCCGCGGACTCCACTTGGAGAACGTTTAAACCAAAAAGCAATCGAGGGAATACCAGGTGTGGATCTAGTGTGTTTCGTGGTTGATGCCACAGCCCCACTTGGGAAAGGAGACAAGTTCATTGCGGCGAAATTACCAGCCAATACCATTGTCGTCGTCAATAAATGTGACCGAGCGAAGAAAGGCGAGATCGTACAACAACTCGTGGAAGCTTCTCAGCTTTCCTTCGCTGAGTATTTCCCGGTGTCATCAACAACTGGCGAAGGTATAGAAACGCTGCTCAACTATTTTATTGATGCAATGCCTGAGGGTCCGAAGTACTATCCAGATGGGCAAATTACTGATATGTCTGATCATCATTTTGTTGCTGAGCTAGTTCGAGAGCAGCTCCTACGGCTTACCCGCGAAGAGCTTCCACACTCCATAGCCACAAGGGTCACAGAATGGGAATGGCCTAGAATCCGAATAGAGATACTCGTTGAGCGAGAAAGCCAAAAAGGGATTGTTATCGGTCACAAAGGAGAAGTCCTTAAGAAAGTTGGAATAGCTGTGCGGGAACAGCTACGAGAAGGGGCGTATGTCGAATTGCAGGTCAAAGTTGACAAGAACTGGCAACATCGTCCGGAACGAATCGAGCGTCTCGGATACTAAACAGAGATCTTAAAAAGTTTCTATAACCAAAGTAATGATCGTCAAAAATGAAAGTAAGGATAGAAAAAACCCGAATGAGGTAGACCGCTTTGGCTTTCGAGGAGCCGCACCTTTTCCATGGAAATAACTGATAGCGGAAGCCCAATCATTATCTGAGGATCTCATAGTGCAAACTTAGAACTCCCTCTAAGAACAATGGTGGATCATCTGAACAGGAAAGTACAAGTGCTATTCACTTAAGACTGATCAGATGACGGTAGCGTCAAAGTGTGGCAATTAAGCGACTTGACCCTTCTGCTATAGAACTATTAGGGATAGACCCGTCCACTATCCCTCAGCACGTTGCTGTGATAATGGATGGAAATGGGCGATGGGCCGAACAGAGAAACCTAAAAAGAACAGAAGGCCACCTGCAAGGCGAAGAAGCATTATTCGAATGTGTTGAAGGTGCTTTAGAACTCGGCATCTCATGGTTGACTGTTTTTGGCTTTTCAACAGAGAATTGGAACCGTCCAAAAGCTGAAGTGAAATTCCTCATTAACTTCAATCGGGAAACCATTCGTAAACGTCGCGATGAGCTACATGAACGTAATGTCAGAATCGAATTTATTGGGCGCGAAGATTGGAGGATGCCCAAAGGCCTACTAGATGATATGGGTGACGCAAGAGAGCTGACAAAACATAACAAAGCGCTCACCTTCACAGTTGCTTTTAATTACGGTGGACGAGCGGAATTGGTCGATGTTTTTAAAGCAATGTCCGCTGATGAGCTTAAACCTAAACAGATTACAGAGAAAAAAATTGCAAACTACCTTTACGGAAAGGATATGCCAGATCCTGATCTGATCATTCGAACATCAGGAGAGCAAAGAATTTCTAACTTCCTTCTCTGGCAATCGGCATATAGCGAACTCTTATTTTTGGATACCTTGTGGCCAGACTTCAACCGGAGCACTCTGTACCAAGCAGTCGCAGAATACCAAATACGGTCAAGGCGTTTCGGTGCCCTGTGAGCAAGTACTACACAACACAAGGGATCGTTCTCCGGACCTACAAGCTAGGTGAAGCTGATCGAATCATAGTGTTGGTTAGCCCCGATCGAGGGATGATCCGAGCCGTGGCGAAAGGAGTTCGAAAAACGAAAAGCAAGTTTGGGTCTCGGCTTGAACCCACTACTCATGTTTCCTTACAAATCCACAAAGGAAAAGCAGATCTTGATCTAATCACTCAAGTAGAAACTCTAGATTACTTCCGCAGCATTCGGGAAGATTTTAAGAGGCTCACTAAGGCCGTAGCTATGCTAGAAGCCGTTGATCAGGTTGCCCTTCTCGGGGAACCAGCCGTGGAGCTACACCGTATGCTTTTAGGGGCATTAAATTCTTTGGAAGAAAATGATAGCCCCCTTATTACTGCTAGTTTCTTTCTCAAACTTCTCGCACTTGAAGGATCCGGTCCTATCGTCGAGCAATGTGTTGCGTGTGGAGAGACTACCGTTGTCGCGTTCTCTAATGAAGAAGGCGGGGTTATGTGTGAAATCCACCGAACTGGATTTCCTGTGAGCGGGGAAGCTGTTGAACTCCTTCGGTCAATACTCGGAGGGCAACTTGGTTTAGCTCTAAATAAACCTGAATCCGCTGGAACCAAGGAGATCGAAAGATTAGCAACAGGGGCGCTTGAGTATCTCCTTGAACGCAGAATGCGTACAACGCGAATACTGGGTGACTAATCGAATCCCTACTTATAGGAGCTTTAATCGCAGTCATAACTTTTATTTACTGTCTTAATTTTTGGCAAAGTCAGTATTTATTACCTGTGCTCTCACTGAGATTAACGAATAGATGCCAGAGAGGCCTGTAACGGCGTTACCCTTGGTTTCCATGAATGCTGCAGACCCTACTAATACGCTGATGGATAAAATCGTTAACTTGTGTAAACGACGCGGTGTCATTTTCCAATCGGCCGATATCTACGGTGGCTTTCGCTCGACGTACGATTACGGTCCTATCGGGTCTCTCATTCTTCGTAACGTGAAGGATGCATGGTGGAAAACGATGGTTCAAGTCCGTCACGACATAGTTGGAATTGATGCAGCTATCCTTTCCCCCCCCGCAGTCTGGGAAGCGTCAGGTCATTTAGAAAATTTCACTGACCCCCTCGTCGATTGTAAGGAATGCAATGAACGATTCAGGGAAGATCAACTAGATGACCCGTTAAGCTGCCCAGCATGTGGTGCAAAAAATAGTTTTACAGAAGCGCGTGCTTTCAACCTGATGTTCAAAACCCATGCGGGACCTGTTGAGGGCTCAGGGCACGATGTGTACCTCCGCCCTGAAACAGCCCAGGGAATGTTCACAAACTTTAAACTTGTACTGGAAACATCACGAAAAAAGCCACCTTTCGGTATCGCTCAGATCGGAAAGAGTTTTCGAAACGAGATCACACCAGGCAATTTTGTTTTTCGTACCCGAGAGTTCGAACAGATGGAAATGGAGTTTTTCGTCCCTCCCGAACAAGCCGAAGAATGGTACCAGTACTGGTGCGAACAACGAATGAAGTGGTATATCGACCTTGGAATTCCCGAAGATCAACTGCGGCTTCGTCCCCACGACCAAGACGAACTAAGTCATTATAGTTCTGGAACCAGTGACGTGGAATTCCTCTTTCCGTGGGGTTGGGGTGAACTCGAGGGAATAGCAAACAGGGGAGACTATGATCTTCGCCAACATAGTGAGCACTCGGGAGAGAAGCTCACTTATTTTGACCCAGATCTTGGAGAGCATTACTTTCCTCATGTGATCGAACCTGCCGCTGGAGCGACACGCTCGATGATGGCGTTTCTTCTAGCTGCATACGATGAAGAAACCGTTAACGATGGCGTACGGACTGTGCTCCGGTTCGACCCTCATATCGCCCCATATAAAATAGCTATTCTGCCCCTGTCGAAAAAAGACACGATTACGCCAATAGCACATCAGGTTTTCGATCTGGTGAAAGAGCGCTGGATGGTTGACTACGATGAAACTCAAAATATTGGAAAGAGATACCGACGTCAGGACGAATTGGGTACCCCGTATTGTGTGACTATTGATTTCGAAACTCTTGAAGACCAATCAGTAACGGTCAGGGACCGTGATTCAATGAAACAAGATCGCGTCGGTATCGACCGTCTCGTCGACTATCTCAGTGAACGACTTCCATAAGTCATCAAGGAAGACAAATGGACTCAGCTGAAAAAATCGTCTCTTTAGTGCGTGAAGCCCAAGAAGGAAAGCGTTCGCGCCATGAAGTGATAAGGGAAATAAACGCTAGTGACCTTGTCAATGTTCTCTTTGATAGCGCTACGGGTAATACAGCTACTGCCTTGTGTAGAGGTATAGGAGCATCGCCTGGAGCAGCATCAGGAAAGCTTTGCCTTAATGTTGACTCGGTTCTTGAAGCAGTGGATGCCGGAGAGCAAGCGATTATGGTCGCTATGGAAACTGGACCAGAAGATGAACCTGGTATGCGATGGGCTACTGGGATCGTTACAGCGTACGGAGGGTTGGCTAGCCATGCAGCGATCTATTCCCGTGGGTTAGGTATCCCAGCTGCTTGTGGTGTGGAAGCCCTCAAAGTCGAAGACGGACAAATCAGAATCGGTGAAACAGTTATTCCAGAAGGTGGCGTCATATCGCTCAATGGAGCATCAGGGGAAGTATTTGCAGGAGAAATCGAGATCTCAGAAGCATCGGCGCCCGATGAACTTGATGTTCTTCTTGATTGGGCTGACGACATTCGCGCTACGACTATCGGGGTGCGGGCAAACGCGGACACGAAAGAAGAAGCTGCAGAAGCACGAAAAGCAGGAGCTGATGGAATTGGACTTTGCCGGACTGAACACATGTTTCTTGGGGATCGACTCCCTGTGATACGTCAACTATTGACAGCAACCAACCCAAATGATCAACAAACCGCTCTCACACAATTAGAAAAAGTCCAAGAAATAGATTTTGTAGCTGTCCTCGAACCCATGGATGGACTTCCCGTCACCGTCCGGCTTCTTGATGCGCCCTTGCACGAATTTTTAGAAGACGCACAAGAACAGAACCCAATGCTCGGTTTGCGTGGCATACGCTTAGCGATCACTACAGAAAATCTATACCGGGCGCAAACACGTGCACTTGTTGCAGCAATTAAAGAACGCATCAATCAGGGTGGCGATCCCAAAGTCGAAATTATGTTACCGCTAGTTTCTCTGGAAGAAGAACTTACCCTCGTAGTTGGGTGGATCAAAGAAGAAATAGCTGCCTCACCAGTGCCCATACCTATTGGCACCATGATTGAAACTCCGCGAGCTGCTCTTATCGCCGGTGATCTGGCTCAGCACATCGATTTCATCAGCTTTGGAACCAATGACTTAACGCAAATGACCTTCGGGTTTAGCCGAGATGACGTCGAAGCGAGTGTGATAGGTCGTTATATCAAAAAGGACCTTCTGCAGCGCAGCCCATTTGAAACAATTGATATCCGAGGCGTAGGTGAACTTGTATCGATAGCGATTGAACGCAGTCGTCTAAAGAATCCGAACATTAAAATCGGTATATGCGGTGAACATGGGGGAGACCCAGACTCAATAAACTTTCTCATAGCAGCTGGGGTTGATTATGTGAGTTGCTCACCGCCTCGGATTCCCATAGCCCGTCTCGTTGGTGCTCAAAGGTAACAGGCGAACTAATAGAACATCATGAAACTCCAATTAATGAGATAGCTGTCTCAATGTTCGTGTAGGTTCTTCCCATGGGGTGGAGCAGAGAATTCATTGAGCGGGTTAGGGAAGCGACAGACCTGACCGATGTAGCGGGTGATTACGGAGAGGCGAAAAACGCCGGCCCCGGAAAAGTCAAAATGAACTGTCCGCTCCCGAACCACTCAGAAAAAACACCATCTTGCTATTTCCAAAAAGAGTTTTTTAAATGTTTCGGCTGCGGTGAAGGTGGTGACTGCTTTAAATTTATAGAAATGGTAGAGAATGTTGACTTCAATGAAAACGTTGAACGTTTAGCAAAAAGAGCAGGGGTTGGGTCGTCATATCCAAATCCACCCGATTGGACTGGCAGTAGTAGCAGCGGAGAGGATGGCAGAAAGGATCTCTTCTTTGCTGTCGCCCAAGCAGCGGAAATCTTCCATCAGCGTCTACTAGATATGGAAAACAGGCCTGCCCAACAGGCGCGCAAATTCCTAAAAAGCCGGAGAATAGGCTCCGAGCAGTCCGAAAAATACATAATCGGCTACTCCTATCCGAGGGGGCAAGGTCCCTCTGATAGTTTAATCCGTGACCTCAAACCACGAATGTCTGCATACTTTAGAAAAGAGGTAGATAGGGCCGATAGTGAATTCGATCAGTGGCTTGACGAAACACTCGTAGATGCGGGGCTAGCAAAAGAATACCAAGGGCAATTAACTGATTTCTTTTTCGATGAACGGATTATGTTCACTATCTTTGACGCTTCTGATAAACCTATTGGGTTTAGTGGCCGCCAGCTTCCAAGTGGCCGTGAGCCAAAGTACCGGAATTCGCCGAATTCAAAAATTTACAGAAAAGAAGAAGTGCTATACGGGTTGAACTGGGCTAGAAAAAATCTGGCTAACAATGATTTGGCTATCGTCAGCGAAGGGTGCCTAGACGTCATCGCTCTGCACGAATGCGGGCTCCCTACCGCTGTCGCACCTTGCGGAACATCTATGACCGAAACACAAGTGAAAAAACTTGCCAGATACACAACAAACTTCTCACTATGTTTTGATTCTGATTCGGCAGGCCAGAAAGCAACCGAACGATTCACCCAATGGGAAGAAGATCACAGCTTGAATCTAACTGTGGTTGAACTTCCCGCAGGGCAAGATCCAGGCGATTACCACTCCAATAACAAATATGAGGAACTCGTCAGTCTCATAGAAGAAGCGATCCCATTTCTTCGATGGCGGGTAAATCGACTGCTAGCATCGGCTGATCTTGAAGATATTGAAGGTCGTGTCAAGGTGGCGAAGGCCATGTTGCAGCTTGTAAAAGACCACCCTGAAGATATGTACCACGACGATTATGTCAAATACGTCGGAGAAATCACTGGCATATCCTATGGGGATCTCAGGAATACGTTTGATGGGATGGAACGAACACCGAAACGTCAAACGACACTCCCACCGCCGCAAGAGCCGCCTGAAGACCATTACCCAAGCGCCTTTGACGATAGCCCACCCGAGGAACCGCTGGGCCGAAGTGGAATCTCTGAAGAAATGAGAAGTAGAAATAGCCATCAAAGTCTGGATAGCGCTGAGTGCAGAGTTCTATCGCTCATGCTTCATAACCGGCAAATGCTCGAGAATCTCCAACTCTGGCCAAAGCGACTCGCTGAACATTTCTTCTACGAAGGCATCTACCGTAAAATCTTTAACGGATTGAATGGGAGCACGGCATATGAAGAAGTAAAAAGTCGACTAGGTGACGATGAAAGTGCTCTGACCCTCCTTCAGGAACTCCATCAGAATGGACCATTACAGGACCTTGATGATGCAAGAGCTTCTGCGACGGTTGCTGAAGTACTCTACTGGACAGCAAAACATCACTACGACGATAGACATAACAACGCTACGAAAAGCGATAACATCGAAGCTGTCCGGGACCTTGGTCCAGTACACAATCACCTGACTAGGCTCATAGACTCCCTCGATCCTTTATCGGAATCCGCTGATTACCTCATTGAATGGCTCGATTCAATAGAACCTGAGGAAGGCTAATGCCCTCCGAAAATACTAATCCATCTCCCTTGCCCTCCGTTCTGGATCGAGAGTGGGAATCACTAATTAAACGAGGTACTGCGCAAGGTTCATTAACTGTCGACGATGTTGTGCGTCGACTTCGAAATGTTGAATTAAACGAAGACCTTATCCAAGCAATAAGCAATGGTCTTGCAGAAAGCGGAATCTATCTCGACGAAGGAGAGCCCTTAGAATACGATGAAAAATCAACAATTGCCCGCCAGCGAAAAACTCGACTAAAGAATCGGAAGTTCCTCCGAAAACAGTCAGCTTCAGTAACTGACTCAACGACTCTCTACTTGCAAGAGATCGGACAGGTTGATCTACTTACCGCTGGGGAAGAAGTACATCTTGCGGAAAAAATCCACGAAGGCTTGGTGGCATCAAAAGAGCTTGTCAGACTTCGACTTATGGAGAACAGATCTGGCATTCAGACAGACAGTAGAGAGATGCAAGAACAAACCAGAATAGTTCGAGAAGGAGAGAAAGCAAAGGAACACCTTACTGAAGCGAATCTTCGGCTTGTCGTTTCCATAGCTAAACGAAAAGCAGGTTTTGGTATGGATATTAGCGACTTGATACAAGAAGGAAGCTTTGGCCTTATGAGGGCTGTTGAAAAATTTGACCACACGAAAGGATTTAAATTCTCAACTTATGCGACGTGGTGGATACGTCAATCAGTGTCGCGCTGTATAGCCGACCAATCGGAGAATATACGCGTTCCGGTTCATATGCGTGAAACAATGAATAAAATTAAAGTCACTAGATTTGAACTCGTTCAAAAATTCGGTCGTGAACCGCTCCCAGAAGAAATTGCTGCGCAATGCCATATAGATATCAGCAAAGTTAAAGAGGTTCTTCGGCTAGACACGAAGACTGTCTCTTTAGACATGCCGGTCGGTAATGAAGATGCCTTTTTTGGGGACTTCATTAAAGATAAGGACGGGAAGACACCTGAAAGCGAGACCTCCAATGCAATGCTTGTAGAAGATATGGACCTTCTCCTCGATGAGCTAGGTGATCGAGAAAAAAAAATTCTCCAAATGAGGTTTGGGCTAGCTGGAGAGCGACCTCTTACGCTTGAAGAAGTAGGCCAAAAAATCGGGCTTACTCGCGAGCGAGTCCGCCAGATTGAAAGCAAAGCGAAGTTTAAGCTTCAACGCTCAGGTCTTCGAGATAACTACCGTGTTTATCTCGAAGACGAATAGGGGTATGGCAGAAAGATTGAAATTTGGTTATTGCACCAGCATCATGCTGTACTAGTCTTTTGAACTGGTATCCTCACGGTCACCTTCCGGGGTAGCTCAGTTGGCAGAGCGTCGGACTGTTAATCCGCAGGTCGTGGGTTCGAGCCCCACCCCCGGAGCAAAGAAAGCCCCCAAATATGGGGGCTTTCTTCATTTATGTTTAAAACTTGCTCATTGAGGGGTAGTATCCATTCGGGCCTGTAGCTCAGTGGTTAGAGCAGGGGACTCATAATCCCTTGGTCGTGGGTTCGATCCCCACCAGGCCCACAACTTCACTGCCTGCGCTTAAGCGTAAATTATGGGGGTGCAAATGAGTCAACAATGGATCCGCAGATCAATATTTTTTGCCTAGGCTAAAGGCGGCTTTCCAACTTCTTCACGATGGTTGATGCCGGTCAAGAGTGATTCAAAGAGTCGTGTCCCTATCCCATTGAGTATCGCATTGGAAGCCATGCGTCGAGGTAATCGAACTTCTCGCTTGTTCTTCTGCACCGCCTTGAGAGTTTTCTTTGCAACCTTTTGAGAATCGGCCACTGACAAAAACCCAAGTTTGGTCAATCGATGAACTCCTCGCTTTAGAAGTGGGTCATCATCAATTGCATCCCACATGCCGGTGTCTACAGGGCCAAGATGGAGAATGGTCACGTTCAGTGGTGTGTAACGAAGCTCCATACGAAGCGACTCGGCAAATCGTGTTAATCCGCCCTTAGATGCGGAATATACAGACATCCCCGGGTTTCCGGAAGTAGCGGCGATCGAAGATGTGAAAACAAAGTGCCCTTTACCTTGGGCGATCATTTTAGGAAGTAGGGAAGCGGTCAGAATCTGGGGTGTTATGAGGTTAACCCGTATGGTGTTTTCAATTTCATTTTCAGTTACATCTTCAACCAAATTACTTATTTCTATCCCTGCGTTATTGATCAGAATATCGATCTTCCCAACTTCTCCTTCTACCTTGTCGATGTAGCATCGGGCTTCCTCAGGGTTATTTGCGTCAAATGGAATCGAAATCCCGTGGATCTCTTGTGCTAGTCGGGTAATTGCATGCTCTGATCTCGCTGACAGGACCACATTCGCACCTGCGGAAGCAAATTCTCTAGCTATCTCAGCCCCAATGCCCCTTGAAGCCCCAGTCACTATTACTGTTTTCCCGTTCACGTCCATATCTAGTTCTGCTTTCAATGCGGTAAGAATGTTTGTTCAATAAACGGAATCTACTCTAAGACGACAAGGGGTATCTCTCGTTTAGTTTTTCTTTGATAATTCAAGTAGTTTCCGTATTTCGCTGTGATGATTTCCCATAGCGCTTCTCGTTCATCTGTGTTGATGATACGTGCCGTCATTTCCTGCGAACTATTTCGTGTTTCGACATGGACGTGTGGGTCAGATTCGAGGTTCAAAAACCATTCCGGATGTTGGTCTGCACCGCCTTTAGAGGCAACGATCACTAAATTACTTCCAATTTGATGGGGAGAGGTCAGCATCACGGTACGCGCAAGACCGGTTTTTCTCCCCGTGGTGGTTAGCTTTAATACAGGCATGTTAATCAGGTCCCAACCGCGTCTACCCGCCGTCGTTTTGATTAATCCACGGTGTAGAATATTGCTAAGTTTCATCGCTAAATTACTAGGCACAAGACGATAATAGTTTAAGGGCACACATACTGCACCCTCGATGAAATATGTGAAAGGGACTTAATGAATGTTCCTCTGTTAAAAGGTAGTGAAATACCATTATGAAGAATAATCTAATCCCTTCTCTCCTTTTTCTTTGCCTCCTTTGCGCCCTAGCATCTTGTGTTGCTTCTGACGCATCAGTAGCAACCTCTGGGCGTATATCTACCCCTATTCCTGAACCGACACCGACTCCTGAGC
>JAKMEQ010000053.1 GCA_022425805.1 Acidimicrobiales bacterium | reverse complement strand
GGAAATGAGAATCACGGTTACAAGCTTGCTTATAGCAAGGCAGAGTATGACTATTCCAGCCAGCACGACTCCAGTAAAAATTCGTGTGATTGTTTCTCTTGATCCCATTCCTGATCTCCGTGATTTTTTCCCTTCAGAAATAATTGATTCAGTGGTTTCTGCCAAATCCGGAGTTCGCTCATAAGAAAAGAAGTCTTCTGACTTTGAATCATCACCAATGGTTAAATCAACGCGGGGAGATTCCTGAATGACTGGATTTTTCTCTACTGCCACGGGATCATCAGCCCATTGGGGTCCATCGCTTAGCGAAGACCATGTATCTGATGGTTCAGGATCATTGTTAGAAACAGCAGGCATTTGCCCAGTCCCCGACTCAGTCCAATGAGGTAAGCCATGGCTTCCAGTTTGCTCTTCTTTCTGTCTTTCAGAATCTTCTTCTGATTTGTCCATGGTGCCTCCACAATCTATGAACTAGCTTAGCTTAGACCTCTAGCAGCTCGGTTTCTTTCTGCGATAGCGCTGAATTAATTTGATCTTCGTATTGGCGTGTTAGTGTATCAACCTTTTCAGATGCTCTTTTTGTCTCATCTGAGGAAACATCGCCGTCCTTTTCTAGCGAATCGAGATCCTGTCGAGCAGATCGTCTTACCCCGCGAATTGCTATTCTTCCTTCTTCAGCAAGCGTCTTCACGACTTTAACCAGCTGCTTTCTTCTCTCTTCCGTCAGCGGCGGAAAATTTAGACGAAGCACAGATCCATCGTTTGATGGGCTTAGACCAAGGTCAGCTAATAGGATTGCTTTCTCTATAGCTTCAATAGCCCCTTTATCAAACGGCGAGATGACTAATAGCTGAGCTTCAGGAACAGAGAAACTTGCAAGTTGCTGAAGGGGAACTTCGCTTCCATAATAATCGACAATAATACGTTCTACTAATGCTGGACTTGGCCGCCCTGTTCGAATTGCTGAGAATTCACTCCTCGCTCGTGAGACAGCCTTTTCCATCTTCTCTTCTGTTTCAGAGAGAACTAGATCTATGAGTTCACCGCTCATCTATCACCTAACTTACGACAGTTCCTATTGGCTTACCGGCTAGAATTTGACCTACATTCCCGTCACCCATGAGATCAAAAACGACAATCGGAAGACTGTTATCCATGCATAGAGAGATTGCGGTGGAATCCATGACTTTTAAACCTTTGCTAAGAACTTCTAAATAGTCAATTTCTTTCAGGAGATTAGCGTTTTTGTTAGTTCTTGGATCTGCATCATAAACCCCTTGGATACCAGAATGCGTACCTTTAAGAATAGCCCCGGCTTCAATTTCTACAGCTCGAAGAGCTGCAGTTGTATCTGTCGTGAAGAATGGATTTCCAGTTCCTCCTGCGAAGATAACAACTCTGCCTTTTTCTAAATGACGAAGCGCTCGGCGGCGAATATAGGGTTCAGCCACTTGGCTCATATGAATTGCTGTTTGGACTCGTGTAGGTTGACCAAGTTGTTCAAGTGTGTCTTGAAGAGCAAGGCCATTCATAACAGTTGCTAACATTCCCATGTAATCTGCTTGAGCACGATCCATCCCTGCTCCAGAGCCTGCCATTCCACGCCATATATTTCCTCCACCGACAACAATGGCTAATTGGACTTCAAATTCTGATCGGACTTTTACAATTTGTCGCGCAATTTCCTGCACTACATGGCCATCTATCCCATATCCGACATCGCCTGCAAAAGCTTCTCCAGAGACTTTAAGAACTATTCGGTCCCATCGGCCTTTTGAAAGGTTTTTCTCTGAATCATCCACTTCTGTATAATGCCCTGTTTAGACTCCCTGCGCATGTCATTCGCAAGATTCCAAATCTTTGAAGGTTTATTTTTGCTTTAATCACCAATGTACGCTTGCACGAAATTAATTATTGATCCGCTTCCAAGCTTCTGCGAAACAGTCTCTTTCTCTCCGAACATACCTTGTTCCAGCAGAACTCTTTCACTTAACCACTTAGAGACTCTCCCATCTACAATCTTTTCCCATGCAGCTTCGGGTTTTCCTTCTGCCTTCGTTACACCCAACGCACTTTCGCGTTCTTTCTCTATCTCTTCACTTGGAACTTCATCACGTGAAAGTGCTGAAGGTTTTGCGAAGGCAATGTGTAAGGCAACTTCATGCAAGATTTCGGATGAAACATCTTTACCCTGCACTACAACGCCATTGATACCTCTTCCTTCTTGGTCTGTGTGTAAATATGCATCAACTATTGACCCACCTTCAAT
>JAKMEQ010000046.1 GCA_022425805.1 Acidimicrobiales bacterium | reverse complement strand
ATGATTGCTCGCTGTATAGGCCAATCATCAAAAGAGACGACTTCATCGTCGGTATATTTTTCAGTAATGGTTTGCATGGAACCACAATTTCCTGCATGACCAGTAACTAAATAAGTAGTTCGAAATCCATGAAGAGCAAACGAAGAAATGATGTCGGTAATGTGATCTATATATGTTGACGGTGCAATAGTTGCAGTCCCACCAAAGCGAAGGTGATGTCCGGAAACTCCAACTGGAATACTAGGAGCAATCACGGCGTCTCCGACTTCATCAGCGACCCTAACAGCTAACTCTTCAGCAATGATTTGGTCTGTAGATAAAGGCAAGTGGTGTCCGTGTTGTTCGCAGGCCCCCAAGGGCAAAATGAGGTCAATTTCTTGAGATCGTAAGAGGTCTACAATCTGCTTTGAGGTCATTTCTCCCAGGTGTTTTTTTCCCAATTGATTCTCCGAACTCGATCTAGGTCTCCGATAACGTGTCGTCTAGGTAGGTTGGTTTTTGTGGTTTACCGACACCTATTATCACCTGCACATCCACATCGTGATCCGTATGGTTGTATAACCCATGCATGATTCCAGCAGGAGAATAAATCATCTGTTTCTCGTGAAGAATAGTTTCCTCCTTGGAGCCGTCTTCTCTTTCCCACCATGCCGTTATCTCACCTTTGAGCACAAAAAAAACTTCTTCGACTTCATGAGCGTGCGATGGTGCCACAGCACCTGACGGCATCGTCATAACCGACAGGGTAAAGTTATCAGCGGGAATGGTGCCGGGCTCGTAATGTTTACCGGTGATACTAGCGCCAACCATTCTTACATGACCTCGTCGATACTTCTCATCGAGTAAGGCCTGCGATTCAAATGGTTCCCAGTCGAGTTCTTTCGCACCATGACGCTGAACATGTTCGGAAAATTCATCTTTTGTGAAATTCGAATCCACTATCTTCCCCCTGCTTTTCAGTACATTAACCGCAATGCCTTAATACTTAATAACTTAGTATTAAGGCATTACTTTATGGCTATTAGGTTTCTGAGTCAAGAATGCTTAGACCAAAATTAGCAAAATCTAATGGGTGGGACAGTGAAAAGATTCCATAGGACTGCTTACAGATTTGGTAAAACTTTTTTTTCTATAAGGTGCAGTGATTGCCAAGCGAGTTCGTCTGGCAATCCGCCGCATAGAGGCTGAAGTGATAGCCGAGATTGGCGGTCAATGAGCAGAATAGCTTCTTCGGGAGTAACGACCCGATATGGACCATTCTCTTCACGGAGATCCTTGATTGAGGTTGCATGGCTAAGGCTGGCCGAATTGTTGTCTTGACCCATCCATTCTCGGTACATAGTTGCGTCATGAAGAAGGTACGGGCCATACTCTTCCCACCCTTTGTCAAGGTCGTCTGCGACGAACACGGTTGTTGGAGCCCCTACTTCTGGACCCATGGTCATTCCCGGGGGATTGCCCACACGTTCTGCTTCAGCATCATAAAGCTGACTCATCATTGGGTCGGAAGTTTGTGGGAGAAACAACATACCTAACCTGGCAGCACGTTCAGCAGCTGCCTTGCTACCCCCTCCGTACGCGATCATAGGGCCGTTGGGTGTTTTGGGTTTTGGCTTAACATGTATCCTCCTTCCCTGCCATTCAAATGACTCACCGGACAATGCTCGGCGAAGAATCAATATCCGCTCCTCTAAGTCCTTCCCTCTTCTAATAGTGTCAACTCCGAACATGGCATATTCTTCTGCTCTGTACCCGAGTCCAATTGTGTACCCGACCCTCCCTCTACTGAGGTGGTCTAATACGGCAATATCTTCCGCAAGTTTGATGGGGTCGTACATGAGAAGAAGCAGGGCGCCGACATTAAAAGTTAATGTTTCTGTTCGTGAGGCAGCAGCAGCAGCAAGTATAAGTGGGGAGGGAAGGTAGCCGTCTGGTGAGCTATGGTGTTCCGAGAACATGGCAGTAATAGCCCCATTGCGTTCCCCCCATTCACACATCTGTAACGCTGTTTCGTAAAGGTTCTCCATGCTTGTCGGGGAGTCCGGTTTGAGTCGGAAGTCGAAGCGAAGAGTCAGCATCGAAGTTCCTTATATGTCCAACTTGAGAACTCTGACTGCGTTTTCTCGAAGAAACTTTGGCCAGACATGGTCGCGGAATGGAACCTCAGGGAGCTGTGCGAAAATAGTATCGATGTGAAGCCCCATTGGGAAATACCCAGCGTAAATGATTTTGTCAGCCCCTCTGGTATTTGCATAATCGATGACTGCATCTGGGTAATATTTGGGAGCGAATGCAGATGTTGAGTAATACAGGTTCGGCCATTTGAGCATTAATTTGATCGCTAGGTTTTCCCATGGCTCACAACCGTGTCGAGTAACAAAACGTAGATCGGGGAAATCGTACATAACTTCGTCGATCAGTTTCACGTGTTGTGCTTCGAAAGGGACACGTGGTCCTGGGATACCTGCGCAACAGAAGATCGGGATGTCTAATTCGACGCATGTTGCGTATAAGGCATACATTTTGGGGTCGTTAATAGGCACTTGCGGTGTTCGACCTGCTGGGAACGCCGAGATTGCTCGTATGTACCCATCCGCATGGAGCGTTCGTATGTCCTGTATCGACCCCATCACATTATTCGGGTCTGGTTCGTGGCACCCGATGAATCGGTCTGGGTAGTTATCAATGGCTTCGCGGGCCCGAGAACGTTCTTCTCCTAGCCCGACTCCGATCATAGCAATCTCGATATTGTGCTTTTCCATATACGGGAGGAGAAGGTCAGCGCCTTCAGGCGGCTCGGATTCTTCCTCAAAGTTTCGTGCCTGATTGCTCCATGGAACATCTTTGAACATGTACTGGGCGGGGAAATTGAACCCTTGGGCCTCTGAGTCCTTCACGCCAGTGAGGTTTGTGTAATTTAATTTTGCGACTTTCCCAGCACGGGTACCAATCATGGTTTCGACTACGCTTATGCCTTTAGGGATTCCCATATTGGATCTCCTCCTTCACAACCAAATGCGGGCTGTGAGCATAACGATTTGAATTGATCAGTCTTTAAAGTTCCGCATTCGGTGATGTATAACCGGAGGGCCGCTAACCCAATTACATAGTTGCGGGTCACATTCACGAAGCTCCCCCTCTATCCAAGATCCATCTCTGCGGAAGGTTCCTTGTAGATCCCCATTCGTAACCTGAACATTTCCTTCAGGTGTTTTCTCATAGAGCGCTTTGGACAATGGGTGAATTAAACTCCTTCCCATTATTCTTCCTCCCCACACCATTCGGTGAACTTCTTATGAAGCCACCGAATTTTAGATTCCTGATAGTTGCTAAGCACGATCCCAGATTTATGAGTTGTCTCTAGCCCAAGTTGAACCTTGCCCATATTAAACACATCCTGGTCGAAGACATTCCCGAGGCTAGCCAGCTCTTTGGCATCACTGAAGTTCTCGTCATCACTAAGCCAATGCACTGGAACATTGTCTGGTTTTTCTCCCTCAGGATAGGGGGACAAGAAAATGCATTCCATTATCGAGCTTCGATGGTCATCACCATTAGGACGGAAACGGTAGACAATCCGGTTGAAGGCTCCCCATGGATGAAAATTTGGGAACAAGGTGTAGTCGATACTATCCATCATTTCTGCATCCGACATAGAGTCCACATGGTCACCTGCCATTGGACGCCATTTCTCACGAGATTGTTCAGCTGCAAAAGCGCGCGTGGTAGACCCATCCGGTATAACTACTGGCAGTTCCTCGTCATGACTTACATCTATCATGGCGCGGAATTGGTCTTCTTCTGAAACCTCATAGTCGAGCAAGGGACTTGGAGATCCGCCCGAACTGATGACGCGAGAAAAATTTTCCCAAACATCAACCTGCGAGTTTGTATCTCCAAGAAACGGCATGATTTGCGGATGGGTCGCATTTACATGGAATGCTTCGCAGAAAGCTTCTTGAGCTATCTTCCAATTGGCGTAGATGACTTTAGCAACATGAGCTTCTTTATATCGCTGTTCGAGGTTCCACACCTGAAAATGGTTATCGAGATCCCCTATGAAGTCTTCTAAGGACTCTGCGTCTAGATCCGGATTAATGAATACGAACCCAGCCCAAACCCCCACTAGGACTTCTGGAAGTTGATAAGACTCTGCTTCGACATGAGGGAAATCCCACTTTGCAGGCACATCCTTTAACTTTCCATCTAACTCCCATCCGAATCCGTGAAACGGGCAACGTATTTCCGAGCATCGTCCATCGTAATCTTTCAATCTCCGGCCACGATGCAAGCATGCGTTGGGGTATGCCTTGATCTCAGTTTCGCTACTCCGCATGACAATATAGCTTCGGCCGACGATTTCATAGACGTAGTAGTCGCCAACTTCTGGAATTTCATCGGCCCTACATGTGTATTGCCAAACCTTTGACCACAACTTTTCTTTTTCGACTTCATGCCATTCACGTGTTGTATACCGAGTGATCGGGAACTCGTCAGGTCCAAAACTGGCTGTAGATTCCATACGAAGGACATCGGGAACTGGATGCGTATCACCCTCTAGAAGCTGCTGGTAAGTAATCCCAGGTGACCTTTCTTTTACTTCGCGTTCAATTGCCACTTTTCCTCCTGTGCGGGCTTAGTGATAAGATAATAGGAAATTGTACATCAACCTGTTTGGGAAAACGAATTATCAAAATAGCTTTTACTAAGGTTTCTTTCTCGCAGATGAAAATAACATTGCCTTTTGACTCGTGCTCTGCAAAGAAAAATGCAAGACTTCTAAATAGTAGAAAAGATAGGGGAAAAAAAATATGACCGCTGTTCAAGGATCCATTCTCGGGAATGCTGTGCTGC
Organism: Acidimicrobiales bacterium; assembly: GCA_022425805.1. GTDB lineage: Bacteria > Actinomycetota > Acidimicrobiia > Acidimicrobiales > UBA8592 > UBA8592. Next base: position 6,812 of record JAKMEQ010000046.1, on the reverse strand, counting down.
GCAGAGAAGACCCAACACTTCTCACCGGTGAAGATGAGTACTTTGATGATATGGAAATCGATGGCCTTGGATTTGTCTATTTCGCCCGTTCTCCGGTAGCCCATGCAACGATCAACTCTATTGACACATCTGACGCAAAAACTATAGCTGGAGTTGTTGGTGTCTGGACCGCTGATGACCTTGAACTCCCACCATTACTAGGTTTCGCTATGTTTCCTCCCTTATTTGCACGACCCCTTTTAGCTCAAGGAAAGGTTCGATTAGTCGGAGATATTATTGCAGTGGTAGTAGCTGATTCCCTAAGTGCGGCAGCTGATGCCGCGTCCGCAATCTGGATGGATTTTGACCCTTTGCCTGCAGTAACTGACCCTGAAGTAGCGCTAGAAGATGATGCTCCGGTACTTTTTGAGGAGAACGGTTCAAATCTTTGTTTCGAAACAGGCATCGGCCTTGAGGACGGAGACCCCAATGAAGGAGCGGACCATATCGCCAAGGTTCGTATCGTAAGCCAACGACTTGCAGGTGTCCCGATCGAATCCAATGGCATCATCGTTGTTCCAGATGCCGATGACCATCTGACTGTATGGATACCTAGCCAGAACCCTATGTCTGTACGCGAAGCTCTCGCTGCAGAACTTGGCTTAGAGCCAGGCAACCTTCGCGTGGTCGCTCCCATGGTCGGCGGTGGGTTTGGTCCCAAATCTGGTGTTTATGTCGAACATATCCTGACCGCTCAATTAGCTCGCAAACTTGGGCGACCATTAAAATGGACTGAACTACGAAGTGAGAATATGCTCTCTCTTCTGCATGGACGGGCAATGACCATGTATGGAGAGATGGGGTTCTCTAACGATGGAACAATCGTTGGCTTCAATGCCAGCGTCATTGCTGATGCCGGCGCCTATCCGGCAATCGGAGGATTTTTAACATTTTTCACTCAAACCATGATCCAGGGTGTGTACAAAATCCCTAAGGTCCGATTCCATGCCCGAAGCGCTGCAACGAATACGACACCGACTGGCGCATATCGTGGCGCTGGGAGACCAGAGGCTACTCAGCTGCTTGAGCGCCTAATGGATGTTGCTGCAGATGAACTGGGTCTTGACCCTGTAGAAATTAGGAATAAGAATTTTCTTGACCCTGAAGACTTTCCATTAACCACTCACGGCGGAGCTAACTATGATTCCGGTGATTACGCCTTAGCCCTCGAGAAAGCCCACACGGAAGCAGATTACGTGAATCTCCTCGAAGAACAAAAACAACGGAGAGCGTCAGACACTTCGAAACAACTAGGAATTGGCGTCTCAGCGTATGTTGAAGTTACCGCTCCTGCTGGGCTTCATATTGAATACGGAGCAGTGGAAATAAACGATGACGGATCTGTGACAGCAAAGGTGGGGACAAGCGCCCATGGTCAGGGGCATATTACTGCTTTTTCAATGATTATTTCTGAAATGTTAGGAATAGAAATGGACAAGATCGTTATCTTACAATCTGATAGTGACCAGATTCCTCGCGGTCAAGGAACTATGGGATCGCGGTCCCTCCAAACAGCTGGTTCAGCTATTCATGTTGCTAGTGAAACAGTCCTTGATAAGGCTAAAAAATTAGCTGCCCACCTCTTAGAAGCTAGCACTGAAGATATCACCGTCGGTGGTGGTGGTCTCCATGTAGCTGGTGTCCCTGCTAATGCTCTTTCTTGGGCTGAACTAGTTTCGGCAGCAAATGACGATTCACAACGCCCAGAAGCTATGGATTCTGGTTTGGCTCATGAACTTGATTTTGATGGCACGGATTCTACCTTCCCCTTTGGAGCCCACATCGCTGTCGTTGAAGTCGATACCGAAACTGGTGGTGTTGAACTTATCCGCCACGTAGCCGTGGATGATTGCGGACGTATCCTGAACCCTCTTCTTGTTACTGGCCAGCAGCATGGAGGTATCGCTCAGGGAGCAGCTCAGGCTCTCTACGAAGGGGTCTTTTATGATAGTGATGGAAATCCCTTGACTGGAAATTTGATGGATTACGCTATTCCCTCCGCAGCTGAGCTGCCATACTTTGAAACATTCAACACAGAAACCCCTAGCCCACGTAATCCCTTGGGAGCGAAGGGAATCGGCGAATCAGGAACAATCGGGTCGACGCCAGCTATTCAGAACGCTGTCATTGATGCTGTTTCTCATCTTGGGGTAAAACACATTGATATGCCTTTGACGGCGGAACGGGTTTGGAGTGCTATTCGGTCTTCTGGTGGGCATGAATAATGAATGGAACTGATACTATTGCGGCTCGCGCTGAGATCCATGACCGACTTCTCGCTTACACGCGCGGTATCGACCGTTTGGACAAAGATTCTCTTCTTTCTGCCTTTCACCCTGGTGCTGTAATGTGCGATTATGGTCCGAGCCCGATCACTATCGAGGACTTTGCCTCCCACGCTCTACCAAGTCTTCGCAAGCGGTTTATAGCCACTCAGCACCGTGTGTCCAATATTCGTATCGAAATCTCTGATGTAACAGCACTAGTCGAATCATATGTGCTTGCATACCACGTAGAAGAAACTGATGCGGGTAATAGATTGCATACGTTCAATGGTCGTTATATTGATGAATACTCTCTTCGCAATAATGAGTGGAAAATGCATCAACGGACTTTGAGGAAAGATTGGTCAAAGACGGAAGATATTAGTGAAGAAATGGCGGGTACGTGGCCAACCAGCAGTCGAGATCGCTCTGACCCCATTTATACAGCAGGATCAGGGAACCAATAATCCATCAACCAGTATGGGAAATTGGCGTTTGGGATCGCTTGCATCCTGCCGTGAGCTTGGAGGGCCTATTTCTGGTTGTCCTTGCAACAACTCCGCTCCTTCCGGAGCGTACTGAATAATATAAGCTTTTCGTGTTTCACCGCTTAGGTTCGGTCCAGTCATATGGGGTGTCAACGATGAAAAAATTATGATACTTCCAGCCTCAGCTTCAACTGGTATCGCATCTGGGTGCTGTGCGAAGCATTCGTAACCGAGAGGTTCAATGTATTCGTGAGAGAGCGTTCCGAGTCGATGTACTTTAGGGACCACCCATGGGCATCCGTTTCCTTGATGTACATCAATAAGCGGAATCCAACAGGTTAGATATTGTTGGGGTTTCACAAACCCGTAGCCGTTGTCCTGATGCCATGGGAACCTTCGTGGTTTTTCTGTTTCTTTGTAAACAAGCTGGTCCCAGTAGAGTCGAACATTCGGCCCAATGAGATCATGGCAAATATTGGCAAAGATTTGTTGAGATACGAAAGTTTTTACCTCAACTGACTGCAGGCACGGATGAATACCAAAAAGAATTGCACCTGATTCAGCTATAGAAAGGCGCTCTTTTTCGAGGGATTTGAGGAAAGTATCAGTTTCTAGTGCTAACTGGTCCAAAACTTCTATGAGGCTTTCCAATTGATCTATACCAATAGTATTTTCAAGCAGTATGTACCCATCAGCATTGTAGCTATCCACCTGTACTTGACTCAGAAACCCGGTACGCGCCAACGCATCAGTCCATCTGAATTTATCATTCCAGGGGTGAAGGTTCGATTCGTTCATCCACCGGAAGGTAGCGGGTCATAGAAGGCGGGTTGTTCGCCTTCTGGCCATTCCATATAGATATCAATGGAGGTAGTTCGATCAAAGAGGCTGATGTCATCTTCTGGGATCTCTCCTGGCAAATACCGTTTACCCCCATCGGCAAATTGATACATACCTTCGCCGACAACATCAGTTTCATCAATCCCTTCTTTTGTGCTGTCCCACCAGAAGACAGTGATTTCATCATTACCGAAAAAATCGTATTCCATGGATTCAGGCCAACGACCTTTCTCTCCCCATGAGAATGAAGACCCAATGACTGATCGGCGTGTTGGGTCAGCTTCGTTAAGGGCATACCGCCAGTTCTGATGCGTTAGTTCAGGTCCAATACCTTGAATGATGGGATAAAACGTAGCTGGCCATGGGTCAATGACTGCTAGAGAATCATCGGCCGGTGCGGCTTCTCCGAAAAACCATTTGTAGAGGAAGGGCGCACCGCTCACCGTTGGGTCGACCCGAGCAGCTAACGCGGTAATACCAAAGGCGTTGGACCATTGTTCTTGATCATAAGTGCGGGCAAAGATATTCGTATCTGCGAGAACGCTACTTATATGCACCCATTCGGGGTAATAGCCTTGCGCAGTCGCTTCTTGAGTGAAGTCCCGTGGTGAGATAGGGTCACCGGATAACAAGATTGTCGTTACTCCAGCAGACTTAAACTTGGCAATAGCTGATGCCGCGGTTTCCTGTAACGTCGCTGGGTCGAGGGCGTAAGCTACAGATTCGGCAATTCCTACATTGTATTCTGCAAGCGCTTCTTCAAACTCAATATTTTGATCGGCTGATGCTTCGCCGGTTTCGATCCAAAGCCGGCCAAAGACCCTTGGCTGGGTCTGGTAGTCCACATCGCCTGCATAGACGGCATTACGCCCTGCTAGTTGCTTTCCTATGTACTCGGAAGCGAGCATGGTGCCCTGTGCTGCACTCATCCCGAAAGCCCAACTCAATGGATCAACTTCTCGGTAGTAGTCGATCTGTTGCGCTGGTCCACAGCTCAAGCAGGCAATACCCCGAGATGTAAGTTCATTTTCAAAAGCATTTGTTAGTGTGGGGCCATTCCATACCATGAAAGGGTCGTACTCTTCAGCGATCTTTACTGCGTCGGCGCGAGCTGAAACTTCATCACTGATAAGACCTGTTCCTTCATAGAAGATCAGATTGATGGACCTTCCATAGGTCTCGTAGTAGGTTTCATAATATTCGATCATGCCGCGTAGGCTTGCTTCAGCATCAGCGTTTGTGTCATCGTTTGCTATAGGTCCGGTAATGTACTTCAAGATGAAATCATTCTCCATCCAGCGCCAATAGACGATATTTATAGAGTCTTCTGTAACACCTGGAGCTGTTGCTCCCCCATTGTCTCCTTCGAAGGGGGCAAAACACTCAGGAGGGAGAGGTGTTGGGAGTTTGAGACGACCAATTTCTTCGTCGCAACGCTCTCCCCATTCGATGTCATCAACGATGCAACGTGTTACGGCTTCAGAGTAAAACATCACCCCAGACAGAAGATTATCTCTAGCGTCAGAAACGGTTGGGCATTCTTCAACTGGCGCTCCTGATTTTTCTGTGGTTTCAATTCCATCAGTATCATCAGACGAGGAAGAAGAATCTGTTGACTCCGAAGAAGAATCTGTTGACTCTGAGGAAGAAGAATCTGGCACAGTAGGTTGGTCTTCAGTATCGTCATTACCGCCGCTACTTGTCGCTATTACAATTATGATCACAGCAACAATGGCGATGAGTAACCCTAAAGGCCCCCACTTTCTTAGCGTCGCTGATGTACCTGATCTGTTATTATCTTCCGGTTCTCCTTGAGCTGATTCCATGATCCCCCTTCATCTTTGCCATATTGCTGAGGACACTAGTACGTATTTAACGGGAGCGAAACTAGATAGTCCCACTTCTTTGAATCGTTTCTTTAGATGAGCCGAGATAAGAAGAAATAACGAGGGGGTCGTTTAAGACGTCTGAGGGTACACCTCTGGCAATTACTGAGCCTTGATCTAAGGCTATGAACTGGTCAGATATCTCCGACAGAAGTCCGATATCATGTTCGATAACGACAAGTGAAGATCCCATCTCATCTCGAATCCGCTGTAAAACAGGGACAAGGGCTTCAGCTTCTTTTTGCGCTATTCCACTTGAGGGTTCGTCTAGAAGAACGACGAGTGGGCAATGAGCGATCACACAGGCAAGGTCGACCATCCGTCTAGTTCCAGTCGAAAGTTCGCTAATGAATTTATTCTCATATGCGCCCAAACCCATAATCTCGACAAGTTCGGCTACTTGGAGAACGACTTTTCTTTCGCTTTCGTAGACTCGGGGCAGGTGTAATGCCGCAGAGACAGGGTCGCGTGCCGAGGTAAACCGTTCCAAAGACACTGCTATTGTTTCTGCAACCGTAAGGGACGGAAACAGGTGGGCATCTTGAAATGACCGTCCAAGCCCCGATCTGGCTCGTTGAGCAGATCCGAAACTAGTGACATCGCGTCCTTGGAGGTATACGGTTCCGTTATCAAGGGGAACGAAACCACTGAGTAGGTCGAACAAGGTTGTTTTTCCAGCTCCATTCGGTCCCATAACGCCTAGGATAGTTTTTTCTTCGACTGCCAATGACACCGAATCTACTGCACGGATACCTCCAAAATGTCTAGTTAGCCCGTCAGCTTGGAGAACGGTCTGGCCGGAAGACACATTCGCCTGCATTGGCTCGATCAACGTTTGCTGGACATCACTTAGGAAAACTGACCGAAGCAGATCAGGGCGTTCAAGGAGTTCTTTTGTTGAACCACTGAAACGGATTTGTCCCTTCTCCATAAAATATGCCCGTTCTGCGATTGTTAAAGCAAGGTTCACGGATTGTTCAACCACGATTACAGCGGTCCCATTATTTGCGATTCGTTTAATCACTGGTAGTAAACGTTCAACAACCGCTGGCGCCAAACCCAATGAGAGCTCATCGATCATTAATACCTTTGGCGAGCTGTGGAGGGCCATAGCAAGCCCTAACATCTGCTGTTGCCCACCAGAGAGATTAGCAGCTGGTTCATTCCATCGTTCTTGAATCTCCGGAAAAAGCTCTAATGCTTCTTCCACTTTGAGATCTCCTCCTGGCTGGACCAAACTCTCTCTAACTTTTCTGGAGGAACCGGAGAGCCATCGCGAAGCTTCGATATTTTCT
>JAKMEQ010000008.1 GCA_022425805.1 Acidimicrobiales bacterium | reverse complement strand
ATTAGAACCCATAGGTCCCTCAAAATGTGAATCAGGATTCGGTCGAGATCACTACCAGTTCCTGCCTGTGCTCGCGCCCAACCTATAGCCGCTTGCGCTTCATCAACATCTCCATATGCAATAGGCTGGTCCGAATCTTTTCGAACCCTTCCACCATATAGCAGTCCTGTAGTGCCATCATCGCCTTGACGTGTGTAGATTTTCATACTTTTGACGATATCGGAAGTCTCCGAGCATCATTTCATTTTAAGCAAGACTGTTGTATTTGCTTTTATTCACAATCACAGAATTAGCGGTGATTAGTTTTCTTTTTTGAAATACAACTGTAATTCCATTACCGCTACATCTTCGACAGAAAGAACGACAACTGATCGGGGTTTCTCTATTCCGTAGTCTGCAAGACGTATGGGTGCTAACTCCCCATAGACGAGGATACGACTCCCATCAAACGATACTTTTAGAACTATCTGTTCCTGTCGAGTAACCCCATGGATAGTCAGATCCCCAACTACCTCAGTTTCGAATCCAATGTCCAGTGCCGTTTCTGAACTGAAATCTATCGGCTCAGTAATCACGAAAGAAGCCTCAGGATATTTATCCGTCTCAATAGCTTGTCTCTTGATCGCACTGTTTCTCCCAGCATCATCAGTTATAAGTCTGGTCATATCGGCAATGATGATTGGAGTTTCCCCTTCGGTATTTTGATCACCGCTAGGAAGAATACGTGTACCTTCGATCGTGAACTGCCCATTTACCCCAGGAGTCCGCCCTACGACAGTTTTTCCCCCAATACCTACAAGCTCTTCATCTATCCGAAATCCAACAAATGATGAACCACAAACTTCGGTTAAGCATGCATCATCGAAGACTCCAATTTCGGTATCTATAACCCAGATACCGTTCAATGACTCAACTTGAGATATTTCCACCTCAGTTAAGGCCTCCTCTCTAGCTTCTTTAGCAGCTTGACTATTTACATCTGCTGGAGAAGTATCTCGAAAAATGAAATACCAAACCAGTGGCACGACGACCAATGTCAACAACAAGAATCGGGCGAACCATTTCGCTGCTGAACTTTTTTTATTGGAGTTTTTTTCTACTTCCATCTGACCTTCTTGTTCTAGTTGACTTGGAAGATTCTATCCTTAAAATTGACAAGTTAGAGATGACCTTGGCTTAGACATCAAGAAGGATCCTAGCTACGAGGTCCATGCCAAAGCCAGTTAAAATTGCTAGATACATGAGACCCGTTGCTGCCATGACTGCTGCATACTGTCTTTCTCGAAGAGCTAGTTTAGTGACACAAACTAGGATTATCGTAGCGACAACACATGCAAGCCAGAACCAACCCAAAAGACCATTGTAGTTATCATCGATTGTTCCATTGAGGACGGAAAACATGCCGGTTGGGACGAGAAGAAAGATTAATTCTGGGACCCAAAGGAAACCTGTCCAATTGATAAGTGTGTGTATAGGTTGGCGTGAAAGCCCCGGTTGGACAAGGTACCAATGTCCTAAAAGCATCGAATTAGAAACGGCCCCAAGAAATACCGCTCCGGTAAGTGTCCGGCAAATAGCAAGCCAAGTGGGTCCACCAGCTTCAATAGATCCTGCGACCAGACCGATTGTTCCACATGCTGGAGCGAGAAGATCGAGAAATGGAGGGAATTCTTTAGGTTCATGTGAGTCTTCGACTCTAGACTCAGGATTTTTGAGCATCAAAGCAACACGCAAAGTTCGTTTTTGAGCTATATCTTTTTGCCCTGACACTCCTGCCCTCCGACGGCCAATAGATACCGCCATAGCTACCGACGTCGCTACAAGGAGAAGGATCGATGAAGATTCTCGTAACCAAACTGTATTTGATGTGAGACCAATAACTAGGCCAATCGTTGCTATAAATATGTAAACAATTCGGGTTGTCCATCCATATCCGAGACCTACCATACGTTGGCGGGAGGTAATCCAAAGAAAAAATAGTCCCCCTACAGCCCACTGAAGGAAAAAGGTCGATGCCTCAAATTTCATCATTCGACCCTAGGATAGAACGGCTAAATCATGTTCAATAGTATTTAGTGCTTCGGGGCCTTGATCAGTTACCGCAACGATATCTTCGAGCCTTGCACCCCACTCGCCTGGGATATATATTCCAGGTTCGATACTAAATACATTCCCAGAAGCAACCGGAGCAGCGTTACCTTCGACGATGTAAGGATCTTCATGCGCTTCGACTCCTATTCCATGGCCTGTGCGATGGATAAAGTAAGGGCCGAACCCTTCCTCGTTTATAATATTTCTCCCTACGCGATCGATTTCTTCCGCAGGTGTGCCGGGCATTGCAGCCTTTACCTGTTCGGATTGTGCCCGCTGAAGAACGTTATACAGGTGGAGGAATTCCTCTGGAGGACTTCCTGTCCATACACACCTAGTGATATCTGAGCAATACCCCACCCCATCTTCCCCAACCCATGTTCCGCCAAAATCGCAGAGAACTACTTCATTCTCCTGTATTACTCTTGATCCAGGTTCATGATGAGGGCTTGCAGCATTCGCACCTGCCGCGACAATAGCAAAATTTACTCGGTGATGACCTTCTTCAATAATCTGACGTCCGAGTTCCTTTGAAACCTGACTTTCGGTTTGTCCGATTAGATCAATTTCACCATTTTGGAGACGAGCAGCAATCCTATCAACAGCAGATGCCGCTGTCTTAAGGCGTTCGAGCTCTTCCAGAGATTTTATTGACCGTATAGGGCTAGTTATGTTATTCGCTCGGTGAAGGTCGAGGTCGGGTATTTGATTGAGGAGTTCAATTGTGAAACGAGTCCATGTTGTGTCCCCAATAGCCACAGATCTTGCTGCTCCTAATTGGTCTGCTACTAAGTCAATAGGGTCTTGAGATTCCGTCCAAGCGTGAAGGGTGAAGATTTCCGAATGTTCAACAACCCTAGGGGCTTCTAGCGCTGGGACAATGAGTTTAGCCTGGCTTTCTTTTGGTACAACAAGCATCGTTAGTCGTTCGAGAGGCATAGCTTCATACCCTGTGAAGTATGGAAGGTCTGCCCCCACCGACAATAGAAGAGCATCAATATTGTTTTCATCCATTGCATTACGAGCTTTGGTTAATCTATCAGAGAACATAGATTCAGGCTACGGCTATTTTTTCCCGTGGGAAACTAGCAGGCAGATGTTAACAGATTATACTTTCGTCTGGATCGTGACAGCGGACACTTGGGACTGTTTCGCATGGTAGCTACTTCGGGTGAGTGGACTGGACTCGATATGGGTAATTCCCATTGACTCCCCGAGGGTTTTTAGTTCTTTGAACTCTTCTGGGGCCCACCAGCGGTGGACAGGAAGGTGGTTAGAGGTCGGGGAGAGGTATTGGCCAATAGTTACAATATCGACACCGATTTGGCTTAGATCCCTCAAGACAGAAAGAACTTCGCTTTTAGTTTCTCCAAGTCCGACCATGATGGATGTCTTCGTAGTGAGTCCGTATTGTTTTGCACGACTGAGAACTGCAAGGCTTCGTCCGTAGCTAGCGGATGGCCTGACCTGCCTTTGGAGGCTAGGGACCGTCTCAACATTATGATTTAGAACATCTGGTTCACTCGAGAATACTTTCTGTAGATTTTGAGGGTCACCTTTAAGGTCTGATATCAAAATTTCGACCTTTGTGAAGGGGTTTGAGCTCCGGATCGCGTCAACGGTATCAGCAACGTGTTGAGCTCCGCCATCGTTTAAGTCATCTCGGGCAACCATAGTGACTACGGCATATTCCAACCCCATACTGTTGACTGCATCTGCCACGCGACTGGGTTCATCTAGATCAGGGGGTAATGGTTTTTGTGTGTTGATAAGGCAGAAGCCGCACGCTCTGGTGCAACGTTCACCTAGCACCATAAAAGTCGCTGTTCCCTCGTTCCAGCATTCGAAAATATTCGGACAACCTGCTTCTTCACAGACAGTCACGAGCTGATTACTGCGCATTGTTTGTTTTACTTTTCTGTATTCTGGACCAAAATTTGCTTTTACCTTCATCCATTGAGGTTTACGCTTTAATGGCAGCTGCAGATCTGACTCTAAGCTTTCTAGCTCAGGATTTGGTTCACTTGTTCCGACATAGCGAGGTAGGCTACCTGGCCCTTCTCCTCTTGTGAAAGCACTTAAATCATTCGGTCGGACTTTCCAAGCTACGTCAGCGCGATCGGAGCTCTCCCCCGCCCAGTTCGATATGGCTAAATTTGAAATTACATCTGTTACGGCCCGTAGAGATATTTTGAGCCCTTCCTGTTCTAGGGATGTCACTTTTTTGCCTTCTATCCCACATGGGACAATGGCATCAAAATATGACATATCCGTATTAACGTTTATGGCGAAGCCATGCATTGAACGTCCTCTTGATAGTCGGACTCCAATAGCTGCTATCTTTTTGGGAGATGGGCCTTGAGGGTCAATCCAGACGCCGGGGTATTCGGAAATTCGTCCACAGTTCGATAGACCGAGTTCTTTCAACGCATCGATGATGAGTTGCTCAACCGAAGCCACATACGCTGCGGTATCGGCCATCCCCCCTCCCCGCTTTCCCGGAACAGTCAGAATGGGGTACCCGACTAATTGTCCAGGACCGTGATAGGTAACATCTCCGCCTCGCTTGATGCGAACGACCTCTGCCCCAATGGACTTTGGATCAGTAAGAATGTTTGCTTCGTCACCGTTTACCCCCAAAGTAAAAATGTGGGGGTGCTCCATAAGGAGTAGGTAATTATCCTGCGCGTTTGTAAAGAGACTTTCTTGGACAGCTAGTGCGTCGCGATAACGCACCTTACCGAGCCATCGTATATGCAATGGAGGCACAGAAGCATTGGTCTGGTTATTTTGATTTTGGTGATTGAGTAGAACGTTCAATTGATATGTTTGCGCTTTCGCGTGTTCGCCATTAGGTCTAACATCAAGGCTGTTGCCCTTTACAGAGGAGTCTAATGGCAGTTTGGATCGTACTTATTGTAGTATCTACCGTTTTATTTGCTATTACTCTTATCTACAACAAACTAATCCGCTTACGCAATAAAACTGAAAATGCATGGGCAGCTATTAATGTTCAGCTTCATCGACGATACGACCTTATACCGATACTTGTGAAGATAGTTCAGGGTTATGCAGAGCATGAGAAGGTGGCCTTCGTAGAGGTGACATCAGCTAGGACAGCTGCAGTCACAACGGAAGGAAGAGCCAAGCTTGCAGAATCCAACGATTACGTCACTTCTTGTTTGGAACGGGTCTTTGCTATCTCTGAGTCTTACCCTGATTTGAATGCAAATGAGAATTTTTTAGATCTTCAGGAAGAACTATCAGAGACAGAAAATCTTATTGCTTATTCTCGACAGTACTACAACGACGTAGCGCTGAAATTCAATAACTTTCTACAAACATTTCCATATAACGTTTTTGCAGGAGGTTTTGACTTCCACAAACGTGAGTATTTCACAAATTATGAGATACCTGAATCCTTCAATATAGAAACAAACGAACAATGACTACATACGCAGAGAAACGTAGAACCGGGACATGGCCTTTGATTATCGGATCTGCTCTCTTCGTTGGTCTTGTAGTTGGTTGCATTGCTTATACAAAGCCTGCAGAGAAAATCGATAGTTATTGGACGGTCGCAGAAATTAGCATAGGGAGAACAGCGGTAATCAGTGAAGTCATAGATTACGATTTCGGACATGAAAGCAGTCACGGAATCTATCGCGATGTTCCAGATCTCTACAAGGAAGAGGTCATTAAAATTGAATCTCCGTCTGCTCCCGATCAATGGATAATTTATTGTGGATATAAAACTGAATTATGCAGTGACACGCAACGACAGATTCGAATCGGGAACCCTGATAAAAAAATCTCTGGAAATCATAGGTATGAAATTATCTATTCCCTCGATACTCTTACCAATCTCGGTCAGTCAACAGTCAACTGGAACGCTGTAGGGACAGGGTGGGGCCACCCAATAGATAGGGTGCAGATTCAGCTCATAGCCCCCTTCAACCTTGAAGACCCGAGCTGCAGCGTCGCAGGCCCGTATGGGCCGAGCGATTGTAAAGCAGAGCAGATTACTCCAGGCCATGTTCTTGTTCGTATAGATGGGCTTGAAGCTTCATCAGGAGTAAATATTCAGGCGAAATTAGGTCAAGAAATCGGGAACACTCCTATTTCTATCGGACCTCCTAGAGCTCCTCGGTCAGGCAGGGATCTAACATTTATTTTTGTTGGGATTGTCGCCCTAGCTTCAGTACTAATTGGTGGACTTATCAGCGTATGGGCGCTCCGCTTTTTAGGGCGAGACAAAGTGCGTTCTGGGAGCGCAGTTGATGCAGCATTTGATGAAGGCGAAGGTGTGACTTTCCGAGCAGATACAGGCAAACTTTCCAAACTAATCACTTTAAGTTTCAGCCCGCCAGATGGGATCAGCGCACATCAAGGTGGCATCCTCTTGGAAGAAGCAGTAACCGAGCGCCACAAGACCTCGTGGCTTCTCGAGCGCGCTATAAGTGGTGAAATAGAGCTGACTCAAAAAGAGAGTGCCGGTCGGACGATCATGACACGGTCTGGGAGACGCCCAGTTCGCAGTCGAGTTCTAATAGATAAATTCCCGAAACGAAGCCATGGGGTCCTGACTACAATTTTTCGAGGAAGGGAAAAAATAGAATTGGGAAGACACGACAAAGCATTTGCATCTGGCTGGAATGACCTAGAAGATGAGCTGAATAGGTGGATGGAACAAAGCAGCCTTTGGTCAAATACTAAAACTAAGATAGTCTCTCTGGTTTCAATCCCACTAAGTGCCTTATGCGGTATTTGGCTCGGGTATAACACCATCAATGCTTCACTTGGAACATTTGACCTATGGACGATTCTGTCTGCGATTCTCCTTGGAGTAGCTGTCACTGTTTATTTCCGTGCTTGGGAACTAGCAGTTCGTACACCTGAAGGAACTGGACTCTGGATTCAGGTAGAAGGATTTCGAAGATTTCTTAGTGAATCTGAGGCACGGCATGTCGAAGCCGCCGCAGAGAAAGGCATGTTACGAGAATACACTGCATGGGCTGTCTCTCTAGGAGAAGTGGAGAGATGGAAGGATGCTTTCCGTCAGTCTAAAATTCTCACTGCCGATGATGTCACTTACTCTGAGGAATACTACTTTGCTTCTTATGCTTTCGAGGTTGGCCCGGACATACCGTCAACACAATTTGCCCCCTCTTCACTTTCTTCTGACTCCGACTGGTCTGATTCCGAATGGTCTGACTCCGAC
>JAKMEQ010000100.1 GCA_022425805.1 Acidimicrobiales bacterium | reverse complement strand
ATGAAACCTTACGTATCGCGCTAAAGAGAATTGATAAAGCAGCAGCAAAAAACATAATCCACAAAAACACAGCTGCCCGGAGAAAAAGCCGCCTAGTTCGTCGGTTTAATGAGCTAACAAAATAACTTCTAGCCTCGATACAAATACGCTAATCGGGCTACGAGCACTTCAAGAATTGTCCCTCCAGCCAGCGCAGAGTGACCACGTATTGCAAGGTCTGCCTCAGACAAAAGAGTAATAGCCTCTCGTGATCGCAAGTTTCCCAATCGCTGAGCTTCTTGCTGCGATTTACGGGCACGAAAAGTTGACCCCTTATCGCCAAGCAAAATTGCCGCTTCTTTGTCGGAACTTAAATTGAGTCCTGCTAGTCGAAGTATGCGACTAAAATGCCCATGTAGAATCGCTAGGATTTGTATTTCGTGGCGCCCTCCTGCTTTCTGCAGCCTTTGGAGTTTCTCAATTGCAAGCGTCGCGTTTCCACTTGCGATGGCATCAGATAACTCCCACGGCGGGATATCACCAGATGCTCCTAAGTACGGCTCTATCTCTTCACACCCCAAAGCGGTACTAACGCCATAGACCGAAGTCAGAGTCTCTAAAATACTCGAAAGGCTCGCTAAGTCATCTCCGATATTCTCTTTTAAAGCCTGCAGCGCTCCCCTATCTAATTGGACACCGCTTAGGTCCACCTGTTCACGTATCCATTCCCAAGATTTACCCTTAACCCGCGTATCTATTATCTCACCGCTTTTCTCTACTGCTTCGAGCAGTACTTTTGGAATCTGTCCTAATCTCTGCAAGGTCGGGCCTTTTTCCCAAACGAGTACAAGGCGTGTAGTTGATAACGGATTTTCTAAATAAGTTAGTAACGGTTCGATAGTGTCCTTTTTCGAGAATCGACCTAGATCTCTCCCGACTACTACCCGCTTGTCAGATAAGAAGGGAACCGTCTGTGCTGAGGCCAGAAGGGTATCCAGTGAGTATTCGCCTTCTTCATTTCTATGGCCATCATCGGTAACTTCTTCAAGTGCTATGGATCTATCTTCATCTTCGAGTAGTTGATCCGTCAGGGCCCTTAATGCATTTCCAAGGAGCGTTGGATCATCTCCTCGTAACAAGAACGCACTAGCTATTTTAGTCATTCCCAAACATACATCAGAGAAAGGCAACAGGCATCAATGGAAGATTAGTAAAGCGCCCTGGATAGTTTCTGCCGGTAATTCTTAACTTCGACATTCTTAGGACCTAGAACGTCAAGCAAATCAACGAATTCCGTGCGTGCATCCTCATCTGCCTTTACATGTGGGAGGAGCTCATCCAATTTCTCAAGAATCTGAGTTTCTGGCAAACTCCCTGTTCGAGCCCGAGCAGCAATATGGCGTGTTTCTTGTGACTCTGGGATTCGCTTCAAAAGGTCTAAAGCTTCTTCACTATTTTCATTATCAACATAGATAGCTGCCAATAGGACTATCGCTTCGGGGTGATCTGGAATAGCTTCTAGTACCTCTTCGAGACTCGACTCTGTTCCCTCATCTAAAAGTTTCTGCACTATCTCTTCTTGTGCATCAGGTAAAAGATTATCGACGAAAGCGGTTATCTCACTTTCTCCCTTAGCGCCGACAAATCCATCAGCTACTTCGCCGTCCTTAATGGCATAAACCGCTGGTATACCTTGAATTTGAAAGCTCTGGGCAATTTGGGGATTGGTATCCACATCGACCTTAACTAGCTCTACTTTCCCACCAGTAGCGGCGATGACTTTTTCAAGGATAGGTCCCAGTGTTTTGCAAGGTTCACACCAGGGGGCCCATAAATCTACAACAACTGGAACAGTATTTGACCGCTCGATAACATCAGTTTGAAAAGAAGCATCTGTTACGTCAATCATCGTTATACATCCAAATATTTATTGATAGCAAAGCGTAATCCTTTGTATAGTTTGTTCTCAGTGAAATATCTTTCCGTGGAGCTAAGGGGAATTGAACCCCTGACCTCTTCCATGCCATGGAAGCGCTCTACCAACTGAGCTATAGCCCCTTGCGAGGGTACTGTATCCAATAATTTGTGCACTTCAGCTAACGTTTAAGGCTTGATCAGATGGGATAGCGATCACTGGGCGGTCGCCCCAAAGTCGTTCCAGTTGATAGTATGACCGTTCTTTAGTTTCGAAAACATGTACGAGGAAGTCTCCGTAGTCCATTAGAACCCATTTGTAGTCATCGTCGCCTTCTACCCTTATTGGTGGGGGGCCTTCAGACTTTTTAATTGCGTCTTCAATACCTTCCACGATTGCTTTAACCTGACGGCTCGTTCGCCCACTCGTGATCAGGAATGCCTCGCTAAGAACAAATACGTCACCAACATCAACTACAACAGTGTCTATTCCAAGCTTCTCCTCAATGGCCCCTATCGCGGTCTTCACCCATTCCCAAGCGAGAATCTCGTCTAACGATGATTCAATATTATTTTCCAATTTTGCTCCCATCATCCAAGTCTGTACCGATTACTGCTGTTAGATCAAACGCCGTATCTGTAAGAGGTTCAAATATAACTACACCACCACCAAGAGCTTCCTTGAATTTTTCAGCGATTCCCGAATCAGTAGCTACATGATAAATAATTTGGGTTTCCACACCATATTCCAGCGCATTACCTATAACAACTATTTGACCCCCGGCCTTGACAAGGCCTTGTGAATATTCTCCTGCCAAATCTAAGCCACCCACGCCATCAAGTAGCCGAACTTTCGAACGTTCTTCGGAGAAGCCAGATGTAGGGAATGGTACCATCTCTACTATAACTTCACGAAGGACTTCAAGATCTACAGTCTCTGCCTCAGGAGTGGGCACATACGGCACATTAACTAGCACGACTTCACCACGTGATAACCCCCAAACCATCCTGCCGAAGCCTTTATCTATTTCGCCAGGAACAGCCAACGCATCATTAACGGTAGCGAGTTCAGCAATCCATGCCTTCAAAAAGTCTTGTTGTCGAGTAACACGTAAATAGCCAGAGTCTTCTCGAGTTCCCCAGTTTATAAATTCTCCTACTTCCTCTACATCAATCGCAATGTTTCCCTTATAAGGGCAACATGACGATTCGATAACCATCATTTGACCAATTCCGGATTCTTCGTGAAGTGGATCTCCAAGTACAACATCCACCGGAGCGACAGGGCCAATATACGATCGCCACGTTCCACTAGTCATCTCATTAGTTGTGGTAAAGCCAATAGCTAATATTTCTCCTAAAGCAAACTCAACTGCTTTTATGCCACCATCCTCATAAGCATCTGCGATTGTCCGACCATCGCTCACACCGGTTTTCGGCGGGAGTAGCAATAATGCCCCGCCAGTATCGTTAGGACCCAAACTCATAATTGCGACCATAGAAAGGTTGCCTTCATCGTCGATACCTAGAGTTAGATGTGAAGGGGTCGGCAAGACAAAGCTTTCATAGCCAGGCTCTGCGGGGTCAAGGATTACTTCTATGTAATCCCCATCTGCAGAATTAAAAATTGCTCGTCCCCCGCTCACTAGAAACAATGGAATCAAACCGAGTAGAACAAGTCCAAAGGTGGGCAAAGCCCACATCCACCAAGGTCGTCCGTGAAAAAGTTTCATCAAGTCTAGATCACCTATACAAGCCTTCTTGGCGTATGTATTCCTCGACTTTTTTAGGAACTAAATGACCAATGGGTACGCCCTGATTTACAGCCATTCTTATTTTCTCTGATGAAATATCCAAGTTAGGTCCACCAACAGTCACGAAATTGAATGATTCGTGACTGCGTTCTATCTTGAAGCCCGGTCTGGCAACTACGACAATTTCGGCAAACTTTTCCAAATCTTCTGAACGGCGCCATGTCGATAGCCTACTCGCAATATCACTCCCGATGATTAATTCATAATCAGCTGTTGGGTCGAGAGTCCGAAGACTCTCAAGCGTCTCTACCGTAACAGAATCCCCACCATGCTCGATTTCTATACTCGAGGCCAAAAAACGTTTATCATCACTTACCATTAAATCAACCATCGCCAAACGGTGATAGGAATCCACCATTGCCCTCACCGCTGTCTTCTGCCATTGAATATGCGACACGACAAAAAGGATTTCATCTAATTGACGAGAATTAGCGACATGCTCTGCTATCCCAAGATGCCCGAAATGAGGCGGATCAAAGCTGCCGCCTAGAACACCGACTTTTCGTTTATAAGTCATAATTTCATACTACATAGTCATGATATTAGTGAGATAATTCTTCTTTATTCTTTCTAGAATTCCTTGTTTTAGTGGGGTAATCGCCGATTGTTAAAAAAAGTCTATCGAAATACTGGACTTTAGAGAAGTAATCAATTAGTGTTAATGTGCTTTTTAACTAGGTCGACCTTTTTGGGGTCGGCCTGTCTCGCGGCCCTTGCTGCAAGACATTTGTTGAGTAAATAAAATACAAATTCACGAAGCGCAGATCCCCCCGATCCATGCGTTGTGGCACAGAAAAAGGTGACACCTCGTTTTTCGAGTAGTTCACTGTGTTTAAATAATCGACATAATAGCAAAACCCCCCACCCCCATGAATGTGAGAAAAAATGAGTGATTCAGTAGGTCAATACTTAAACGAAATAGGGCTTGTCCCCTTATTAACAGCTGCAGAAGAGCGCGAGCTTTCCCAGCTTATAGAAAAAGGCGTTGAAGCCCGTGAACGCCTAGAAGCGGGCGAAAAGGGCATTGAGCTCAAACGTGCCGATCGGAAGGCTGCAGAAGCGAAAGATCGTTTTATCCGTGCAAATCTTCGCTTAGTCGTTAGCGTGGCTCGCCGTTACCCGCTCCCCGCAGGTATGGAGTTACTAGATCTTATCCAAGAAGGAAACCTTGGACTTGAGCATGCTGTCGATAAATTCGACTGGAGAAAGGGTTTCAAATTCTCCACCTACGCTACTTTCTGGATCCGACAAGCTATCGGACGGGCCCTTGACCAAAAAGCGAGCCTCGTTCGACTTCCCGGTGATCGTTCAGCAAGCCTACGTGCTGCCCTCCGGCAAGTTTCCGGTGATGGCGATGACCTCGATGAAGAACATGCGCGGCTCCATAGACTAACCACACCAACATCCCTCGATCGGACAATAGGCGACGATGATAGTAACGAACTAGTGGATCTACTTCCGGATTCGAACCCCGGGCCTGAACAATCGGTTATGGAAGAAGCACGCGAAACCATGGTCTACGACCTCCTCAATGTTCTTGATGATCGTGCTCGATACGCTGTCGAACAACGATTTGGCCTACAAGATGGACGCAAACGAAGCTACCGTGAAGTTGGCGAAGAACTCGGTGTCACTGCCGAAGCTGCCCGAAGACTCGTTAAACGTGCCGTGAATATGGTTCGCGAAAATGCTCCCAACCAGGTCGATATTGACGCTGCTTAATACGCAATCGGGATTCTACGCTAACTAGCGGAAAATAGATTGCCTTCTTCCCAATAAGAAGCGAGGATAATACTGTGGTAACTAAATGGTCCCCAGACTCTTGGCATAAATTCCCTGCGGAGCAACAGCCGGAATGGCCTAGCGATAACGAGGTCGATTCTGTCCTCACAGAAATCTCCAAGTTACCACCTCTCGTTTTTGCTGGTGAAGCACGAACACTCCAAGAGCAACTAGGAAGTGTTTGTGACGGTAATGCCCTCTTATTACAAGCTGGAGATTGTGCGGAATCTTTCGATGGGTTAACTGCTGATGCGATTCGGGATAATTTGAAGGTCATTTTACAAATGGCGGTTGCCTTGACATATTCGACAGGACTACCAGTCGTAAAGGTCGGCAGAATAGCTGGCCAGTTTGCTAAACCCCGTTCAAGTCCCACCGAGACCAAAGACAACGTCGAACTCCCTTCATTTCGTGGGCATATTGTAAACGGCCCTGATTTCAATGCCGGATCACGCACTGCTAACCCACAACGCCTACTTCAGGCGTACCATCAAAGCTCTTCAACATTGAATCTCCTTCGGGCGTTCACGCGAGGGGGTTTTGCGAACCTAGCTCAAGTACATGCATGGAACCAAGAATTTGTCGCTAATAGTCCAGCTGGTGAACAGTACCGAGAGATCGCTGACGGCATTACTGACGCTTTAGCATTCATGAAAGCATGCGGCGTCGCCTCCCACGATAATTCAGCGTTGAACGAAGTTGACTTCTACACCAGTCATGAAGCCTTATTACTTGGATACGAAGAGGCATTAACTCGAACAGACTCAACAAGTGGAGAGTGGTATGACTGTTCGGCACACATGCTATGGATAGGCGAACGAACACGTCAGATTGATAGCGCCCATATCGAATTCCTTCGCGGAGTACAGAATCCGCTTGGTTGCAAAGTCGGACCATCAGCTACCCCACAGGAGGTCGTGGAACTCTGTGAAAAGCTTAACCCGGCTGCCATACCCGGACGTTTAACCCTTATTACACGTTTCGGAGCAGATAATGTTGAATCCTGCCTCTCTCCCATTGTCGAAGCTATTGTCAAATCTGGCCATCCAGTTGTCTGGGCCTGCGACCCAATGCATGGAAATACTTTCACAAGCTCCACTGGTCACAAAACAAGGCACTTGGACGACATCCTGACAGAGTTAACCCAATTTTTTTCAATACATCGCTCTTTGGGAACTTGGGCGGGTGGTATCCATATCGAATTGACCGGAGGCAACGTTACTGAATGTTTGGGAGGCGCCGACATGTTATCTGATGATGACCTTCACCTCAGGTATGAAACGATGTGCGACCCTAGGTTGAATGCTTCACAAAGTTTAGAACTTGCATTTCTAGTTGCAGAACAATTACGTCGAGATTAGTTCTAAACTAAGTTGTCTACGAATGCCCCAAGCTGACGAAGGTTCCGGACTTCAAAAGTGCCCTCGCAATAGTCGCTATATTCGCTAACTATCGAATCCCCTGTGTCCCAATAGCTGCGTGGTTCAGGGTTTAACCAAAAAACCTTTCGTGCTTTCGATTCAATCTCTTTGACCACCCATGACTGGGAAGCATGGTAGTTATTTCTCGCGTCACCAAGAATCATTACTGTTGTTTTCGGGCCTACATCCTTCCCGTATCTTTCGTTAAAAACCTCAAATGCGTGCCCGTAATCTGAATGCCCATCCACCCATATAACATCAGCTTCCGTATTCACTCGATGGATCGCAGCTGTAATATCATCAACACCCTCGAAGTAGCTAGTGACTTCATCAATCCCATCGATGAAGACGAACGAGCGGACCTTAGAGAATTGGCTGTTCAACGCGTAGACCAGATGCAAAGTGAACCGTGCAAAAGCGGCAACTGAACCAGAAATATCTGCGATCACCATAATTTCTGGTTTTGA
>JAKMEQ010000079.1 GCA_022425805.1 Acidimicrobiales bacterium | reverse complement strand
ATTAATCACTGAATAAGGGGTAGCGACTGTCCTTTCCGTATTGCTCACTGCCACTCCGATTCTCTTTGATCCGAGGTCTATCCCAAGTACTCTCAAAACGGTTCCTAAGCTTTATCCAGTAAATCACGGATCGCTTCTAGCGCATTGGGGAGGGCTTCAGCGTTTTTTCCCCCGATCATGGCGAAGTCTTTACCCTTACCGCCACCGCCTTTGATAATTTTTGACGCGCCGGAAAGTAGTTCACCTGCATCAGATATTTCAGTATCTGAAACCCCAGCAGCTATAGAGACTCCCCCATTCTCTGTTACCGTCCCGAGAACTACAACCTTCACTTCTTCTTTTGAACGCAAATTCATCACCAGGTCGCGAAGTTCATCGCGGCGTAAACCGGAAATTTTTTGGACTATGACGCCATCAACAGCATTTTCGATGAGGTCATTCGCATATCCCTGCGTAGCTGCTGCTCGCAGAGTATTGATTTCACCCTGCAGTTCATCCATTTCGCGAAGTCTCTTTATCAGCGCTTCTACCATGTTGGTAGAAGGAACACCGAGAAGGTCAGCAGATTCTCCAAGGATTGATTCGGTGTCACGAAGTAAGTTAAGTGATGCTGAACCAGCAACTGCTTCGATCCGACGGATATTCGATCCGATAGAACCTTCCGTAACAATCTTCACTGGCCCCACGTCACTCAGATGTTTGACATGCGTACCTCCGCATAGCTCTACAGAGTTATTGCCCGCTTTAAGAACTCTTACCCTTTCTCCATATTTTTCACCGAAGAAGGCAATAGCGCCCATTTTTTTTGCTTCTGTCATACCGGTTTCAAGCATCGCCACACCTGCTCCTGAAAATATTTCCTCATTAGCAAGATCTTCTACTTCCCGAATTTGCTCTTGAGTCATCGATTCAAAATGGCTAAAGTCGAACCGGAGTCTTTCAGCTCCAACCCATGAACCTTGTTGTTTGACATGGTCTCCAAGGACCTCTCGAAGAGCCCAGTGCAATAGATGGGTCCCAGTGTGATGTCGTTGAACTGCCAGACGATGCACCTCATCGATCTTTGCAACAACTTTCTCACCTATTTGAAATTCTCCAACAAGTGATCCAATTATATGGCGATGCTGCCCTACAGCTCCATAGACTGTGTCGATAATTTCTGCTTTCCCGTGTTCCCCCTCGATGATTCCGCGATCTCCTACCTGTCCTCCGGCTTCTGCATAGAATGGGGTCTGGTCTAAGATCACCGAGTTAGAATCTACAAATAAGATTCTTGATTCGATTCTCACTTTTTCATAACCAACGAAGTCAGAAGGTCCATGCTCTTCAAGTATTCGCTGAAAGTGAGAATTGTCATTCTGGTTTTTTTCTTTGTTAGAGAAGTCTTTCCGCGCTCGGTCTCGCTGTTCAGCCATTGCAGCCTCGAAACTTTTCTGATCTACAGTAATCCCTTTTTCTGCTGTAATTTCCTGCGTTAACTCGATAGGAAAACCATATGTGTCATGTAGTTGGAAAGCGACTTCACCGTTCAAACTGTCTCCGCTTTCCAGTTGCAGAAGATGACCATCTAGTATTGCCATTCCTGTCGTGAGAGTTTGTCGAAATCCAATTTCTTCGCGTTCGAGAATTTTTTTAATATGGGAACTATTCTCGACCAGCTCTGGGTAGGCATCACCCATCAAGTCCACAACTGCTTCTGCCAACCTTCCCATAACCGGTTCATTAACTCCTAGAAGATAGGCATGCCGCACTGCCCTCCGGATAATCCTTCGCAAGACATAGCCTCTGTCTTCGTTACTGGGAACAACGCCGTCATTTGTCAAAAATGTTGTTGACCGCGCATGATCTGCAAGAATTTGAAGAGAAATAAAGTTCTCGTGATCTTTGTCCACGATATTGCAGATTTCTTTAACTCGTGAAAGCAAAATTTGAAATTCATCAGTTAACCAGACACTGTCGACTCCTTGGAGTACTAACAAAACTCTCTCAAGTCCTGCTCCGGTATCGATAGACGGGTTAGGGAGAGGAATTTGAGTACCATCAGTTTGTTGGTCGAATTGCATGAAAACTAAATTCCATATTTCTATATACCTATCTTCAGCTAAAGCATTAGCAGGACCTCCACTTGGACCGTACTCGGGCCCCATATCCCAAAATATTTCTGAACATGGCCCATTTGGACCGGTATCGGCCATTCTCCACCAATTGTCAGCATCGAGACGTTGAATCCTGTCAGGTGAGACGCCAACAATTGTTTCCCATATGTCTGCGGCTTCGTCGTCAGTCTCGTGAACGGTCACCCAAAGACGTTCACTATCTAAACCTAGGATTTCTGTAAAGAACTCCCAGGCCATCGGGATTGCTTCATCTTTGAAATAATCTCCGAAACTAAAATTTCCTAGCATCTCGAAAAAGGTCAAGTGCCGACTTGTACGACCCACTTCGTCTAGGTCATTATGCTTCCCTCCGGCTCGAACACATTTCTGAACTGTTGTCGCCCGCTTGAACGGTGAAGTTTCATTTCCTAGGAAAAAACTTTTGAAAGGAACCATTCCAGAATTAGTAAACAACAGTGAATCATCATGCGGTATTAAGCTTGAGGACGGGATCAATGCATGTTCACGCGCCTCAAAAAACTCTGTAAACGTTTCTCGGAGCTGTTTAGCTTTCATTCTTCATGATTCTACCGCGCAGAAACCTCTGGCTTGTTTCTTAATCAAATTCACTTCGACAAAACTTTAACCTTTACTGACTAGAGTCAAACCTAAACCATCGTAAGTAATTTGTTTTTCGGCTTCGTGTAACTCTAATTCGACCTTTGGTCCTTGTTCGACTTCAGTTATCGACCTTTAAGAATTTTCGCAGCGCGAAATGTTCCTCTCAGGAATGAGCCAACTCTGCTAATGGGTTTTGTAATAACTCCAAAGGTTAATTGAGAAAGGAAATTTGCTCTTTCAGTTATCTTTTCAGCCGTGTCGATAAGGCCATCGACTCTGCGGTACTCATTTTCGATCTCATTTGCCTGGCCAGCCAGGCGAGTACTGACGTCATCAACAACACTTTGAACCTTTGCAGCTATTTCGTTAATATCACGTATAACAATCCGAAGTTTGATCACAAGATTCGTCAGCGCTGCGATTACAAGAAGTGCAGCAATAGCAACAAGAATAGTAGCGAGTTCCCATGCGGTCATTTTTTTTGCCTTTTAGGCTCAGGTTTATCATTATTTTTTATATGTAGTTCCACTAAAGCTTCTTCTCCATGGTCTGTCGGCTCATAATATCGGTGAGCTTCGATTTTGTCAGGTCGATATTGTTGCTCCGTCCATCCGTTGGGAAATTCATGAGGATATTTATACCCCTCACCATGGCCGAGACCGCTAGCTCCGGAATAGTGGCTATCCCGTAAGTGTTTAGGGACATCTCCTCTTGTAGATCTTGCATCATCAAGCGCTGCAAAAATGGCTTTCGTTACACTATTCGACTTCGGAGCATTAGCGAGATAAATCACCGCGTGAGCAAGATTCAATTGCGCCTCTGGGAATCCAACGAACTCAACTGCCCTAGCTGCCGCATCAGCAACAAGGAGAGCGCGAGAGTCAGCCATACCTACATCTTCAGATGCGAGTATCACAAGGCGCCTAGCGATAAACCTAGCATCCTCCCCTGCGTCTATCATTCTTGACAACCAGTAGAGGCCAGCATCGGGATCGGACCCACGGATACTTTTAATAAAAGCGGATATTGTATCGTAGTGTTCACCACGCCCGTATTGAAGAGCCTGAGTACCGATGGCAGATTCAGCGTCTTCTAGAGTCACGACAGGCGGACCGTCACCTGCTTTTGCCTTGATTATCGTAATCGCTACTTCAAGACTTGTGAGACATTGTCTACCATCACCTTCTGCTGTGCTTGCTAAATGGTTAAGAGCCTCATCTGTAGCAGTCGCCCCTTCATGGATAAGCCCTCGATGTAATAGCTCGAAGAGATTTTCAAAGCTCAAAGGTTCCAGTCGAAATAAGGTGCTTCGACTAAGCAAGGGTGCGTTAACCTCGAAGTATGGATTCTCCGTTGTGGCACCAATAAGTGTTACAAGTCCAGTTTCAACTGCGGATAATAACGTATCCTGTTGCGCCTTGTTGAAACGGTGAACTTCATCAAGGAAAAGAATAGTTCCCTGACCATATT
Source organism: Acidimicrobiales bacterium (assembly GCA_022425805.1). GTDB lineage: Bacteria > Actinomycetota > Acidimicrobiia > Acidimicrobiales > UBA8592 > UBA8592. The sequence continues at coordinate 16,050 of JAKMEQ010000079.1, read as the reverse complement.
CTCCAAGGCGTTGTTCAGCCTGAGCAATAACTTCTCGGACGTCTTTTACTGTTGCAGAAACAGCTGAGAGTTGCTCAAAGGTTTTGGATGTGAATTTTGCAATTAGTCGAGCAACTGATGTTTTTCCGGTACCGGGCGGACCCCAGAAAATTACGGACGACATTCTATCCGCTTCAATTAATGCACGCAGAGGACTTTGCGGCCCTAAAAGGTGCTCCTGACCCACAACGTCCTCGAGGGTTATTGGGCGCAACCTATCAGCAAGGGGCGCTCGTTGGTTCAATTCACCCCTGACAGAGGAAGTAAACAAATTCTCTGGGACATTCACAACTAAAACCTAGTTGAAAATGAGTCGAAGTGTCTATGAGCCACAGACTTCAAGAAAAAACTGCTTTCACAACTAGCAAACGAAAAAGGGCTAGGATTCTGGTATGAACCTGAGTGACCCTACCCGACATGAGGTTTCGACTTTTGAGGATGTTCTTGAACCATCTGTTAGCTATAAAAATGGTATTGCCACAATCATTCATCTGAATCCTGAGGAGAAAGAAGTTGGGCGCAGGATAGTAGATTTTTTTTCAGGATTAGCGTATGGGACAAATGGAAGTTTCGAAAAAGTCGCTGAAGGTATTTACCTTCTTGTTCCCGATGGCGCTAGTCGAAGTGGGTTCTGACTGGTTTAAGTACAAGTATGAGTAATCTCATTCGACCAGTTTCCTATGTACTAGGTGGAGTGAGTCGAAGCCCCAGTTCTTCAAGATGTCCAGCGTCTAGGAGAGTAGGCGCATTCGTAAGCGGGTCGGAACCCGACTGTGTCTTTGGAAATGCGATTACTTCACGAATGTTTTCTTCTCCGGAGAGGATTGCAGTCAGTCGATCAATACCAAAAGCGAACCCTGCATGTGGGGGTGCTCCATAACGGAAGGCATCTAGAAGGAACCCAAATTTTTCTTGTGCCTCATCTTTTTCTATTCCTAGAATCGCAAAAATTTGAGATTGAATTTCCGGCGAATGTATCCGTACACTTCCAGAACCCAATTCCCATCCGTTGAGGACTAAGTCATAGGCTTGGGAACGGATTGCGAGATATTCATCGCCCTCGGCTGAGTCAAGTTTTTCCAAATCTTCTTCTAGAGGCATCGTAAATGGGTGATGAGCTGGAATTGGCTGGCCGTTCTCTCCTACATCTCCAAATAATGGGAATTCAGTGATCCAGAGAAATTCTAACTCACCAGAATGCACTGGCGGCCTACCAATTTCCAGACGAAGAAGGCCGAGAACATGGTTGACGACTTTTCTCTCATCAGCGATCATCAATACCATGTCTCCACTTTCAGCTGAGAGACAATTTTGAACTTCTGATATCTCTTCCTCTGACATAAACTTCGTTAAAGCTCCTTCAAGTCCGCCTCCTTCCCCAACTCTGAACCATGCCAGTCCTTTAGCCCCCCAGTTCTGACACTTTTCGGTTAACGCATCTATTGCATTCCGTGCGAGAACATCTGAACCACCCTTATACAGTATCCCTTTAACGCAGGAGACTTTGAACACATTTGCCTCTGTCCCTTCAAAGATGCCTGTCATATCTATCAATTCCATACCGAAGCGAACATCGGGCTTATCAGAGCCGTAGCGCTCCATTGCTTCTAACCATGTCATTCGGGGAATATCGCTTGGCCGAGAACCACTGACTGTTTCGGTTGCGTCCTTTACGGCTTCTGTAACAAAGTTGATGATATCTTCCTGTGAAACAAAGCTTGCCTCCATATCTAGCTGCATGAATTCGAATTGACGATCTGCCCGTAAGTCCTCATCCCGAAGACACCTGGCAATTTGGTAATACCGATCAAGGCCTCCAACCATGCATAATTGCTTAAAGATTTGGGGGCTTTGTGGAAGGGCATAAAAATTCGTAGGGTGAAGGCGGGAAGGCACCACAAAGTCTCGCGCTCCTTCGGGAGTCGATGCTATGAGCATAGGAGTTTCGATTTCTATAAACCCCTGCTTCTCCATCGATGCCCGAATCGAACTATTAACTTTCGCTCTAGTTCGGAGGTTCTTCTGCATACGAGGTTTCCGTAAATCAACATAACGATGGCGAAGACGAATATTTTCGTCAACTTCCGTTCGTTCATGCATTGGAAATGGTGGAGGTTCAGCTACAGATAATACTTGTACGTCACAGTCGCCGATCTCTATTTCACCAGTGTCGAGCTTTTCATTGCTTTTCCCTTTAAACCGAGTTCGAACTGTTCCAGAAATGGCAACGACGTACTCGGATCGAAGATCGAGTTTCTCATCAACTACACATTGGATAATTCCGGTATGGTCACGTAAGTCGATGAAAGCAAGATGCTCGCTATGAACACGACGTGTGTCAACCCAGCCACAAACCGTCACTTGAGAGCCAACGTCAGTTGGGCGTAACTCCCCACAATAATGTGTTCGTATGGTCATTGGGGATTCCTACCTTCAATTGTTTCGTTCAGGGCTTTTTCGATGCTGCTTCGGGATACTCGCACTTGAGAACCGTCTCCGCGCAAGTCTCGAAGGGTAACTTCATTTTTCTCAAGTTCATCATCACCGACAATGATTGCATACAAAGCTCCCGATCGGTCAGCCACTTTCATCTGCGCTTTCATCGATCGGCCTCCAAAACTGCGATCAACTCCAAATCCTGATTTTCGTAATTCATCTGCGATTTGCGTAGCATGAGAACCACCCGTCATATCAACCACGAACACTTCAAGAGGCTTCGTACCTTCAATCTCTAATTTTTCTGCTTCACATGCTAGTAGAATCCGGTCGACCCCAAGAGCAAATCCAATTCCTTGTGTCGGAGGGCCGCCCATCTCTTCGATAAGACCGTCATACCGGCCTCCTCCCCCGATCGCATTTTGTGCTGTTTGAAGACCGGTAGAGATAAATTCAAAGGTCGTACGCGTGTAATAGTCGAGCCCTCTTACTAAACGCGGCGTTATCTCAAAAGGAATATTCAAAGAGTTAAGTCCATCACGAACAGAATCGAAATGTTCTTTGTCGGCTTGATTAAGAAATTCTTCTATTGTGGGCGCATCACCCAGCACTTCCAGGTCATTTTCTCTTTTTGAGTCTAAGACTCGTAAGGGGTTCTTCTCCATGGTTATTTGCGACTGTGGACTGAGTTCATTGATCCTGCTGGAAAGATATGATTTCAGCTCATGGTTGAACGCTGTTCTTGTGGCGGGGTCACCCAGCGTGTTGAGTAAGAGTGCAACATCTTTTAACCCGATTGACTCGTAAAACCGCCAAGCTAACGAAATAACTTCTACATCTGTCGCTGGGTCTTCTTCTCCGATAACCTCTGCTCCGACTTGAACAAATTGCCTGAATCTTCCTGCCTGCGGTTTTTCATAACGGAATTGAGGTCCCGAATACCAGACTTTCCAAGGTGTCACGGGACGATGTTGAGCATATGCACGGCAAATACTTGCTGTGAGTTCCGGTCGTAAAGCGAGCTCCTGCGGAGACTTTAGATCTTTATCATGAAATATAAACATCTCCTTGGAAACTATTTCGGTGTTTTCACCAAGGCGCTGAAAGACCCCGACATCTTCGAATATGGGTGAAATCACTTGTCCATATCCATAGCCTTCAGCTAAATCAGCGAAGGCATCAAGGACAGAACGCCATTTCCCAGCTTCCTCCGGAAGGATATCACGCGTACCCCGAGGGGCTTGAAAAAGGGATTTACTCATGCGAAAAGAATACAGGAGTGACATATAACCGCATGTGATATCCAGCAAAGGATAGGCCTGCAACGGCGCAGTAGTATCGCAGCGAATACCTCATGATGTCCTGCTCCAGTGATAGTCCAGTGCAGCCGCTAAACGATTAACCGCTGCATCCACTCCGAGCATGCCATATCCCCCATTCTCGGAGACATCGAAAAGTGCAGACCGAATTTGATCTCCGGACAACAAAGGTTTATCCAAGTGTTTTTGTAAATACTGATCTGCACGCAATGCATCCAACTGCTTTCCTTCCACATTTTCAAATCTCTCAAGGGTGTCAGCAACAAGACTCAAAAAATGGTCTACTTCTTCTGTCTTGTACCCCACGCTACTTACGATAGGTGGAACCAATGTGCGTAGTTTTTCACTGTGGATCACAGATGGGTCTCCTTGCACAGATGCTTGTCCACCACGTGCGTAAGGTGAACGGTTCGATGAACGCTTCTGCTGGCTACTACTAGCTTCTAAATCAGATTTTGGAATCCCGCTTGCTAAATCACTTCCTAAGGAATCGAGATAATCATCAACCTGCTTTGGGCTATACCCTTTTCGCTTCGTTAAGGAGAAGCTAATAATTTCTACTTCATTCTTTAAAACAAGCGGAGTTTCAGTCAGATTTTGAGCAGCGATTTTTTCCATGAACTGATTGACTTCTGAAATTTTATATCCTCGTCGTTGCACTTTGTCGAATTTTTTTGGGTAACTGTCACTAGATGTCATCTTCGGCGCCTTTGGTCTAACTTCAATTAGGGGTAATACCTTGAGCTTAATTTAAATTTTTTTATGCATGATTCGAACTATCGTGACTGGCTACCATGGCCGGTCATAATCCTATATGCATCATAGACGCCGTCGATCTGGCGAATCAGGCTTAAGAGCCAGTCAAGATGCCTGCTATCTCCAATTTCGAATTCAAAATTCATTACGCTTATACGGTCCGCTCCAGTTCGAGTAGTACACCGATGGATATTTACTCTTGCTTCCGACAAAATGTTGGAAACATCGCCAAGTAGCCTCGTACGGTCAAAGGCTTTTACCTCGATAGAAACAACAAACGTTCCATCGCTATCATCATCCCATTCCACGTCTATGAGTCGATTCGCATGACCCGTCGCTAATGAGACGCCATTTGCACAGTCACTTCGATGTATTGAGACTCCTCGCCCTCGGGTTACGAATCCCATTATTTCGTCCGGCGGAACAGGAGTACAGCATTTTGCTAAACGAACCATGATGTCATCTACCCCTTCGACGATAACCCCCACTTTATTATTTTCGCGCCGTCGTTTAGCTCGACCTACTTGTCGTTCTCGATGTGTAGGTAGTACCGCTGCGAGGTCATCCGTTTCCTCAGATTCTTCAAAGTGGTTAAGCAATCTCCCAACCACACTTTTCGCGCTCACATGATCTTCTCCAATAGCAGCAAACAGGGAATCAGGATCCTGATAATTCAAAAGTTCACTAATTTCAGTAATCAATGCGCTATTGAGAAGCTTGTAGGCAGGAAGTCCTTCTTTTCGGAGAACTGCTACTAGAGCCTCTCTACCAGCATCTATGGCATCTTCTCTTCTCTCTCTTGAAAACCACTGTTTAATTTTAGAAGCAGCTCTTTGAGTTTTCACGAAACGAACCCAGTCTTGAGACGGACCAGACCCCTCCGCTTTACTAGTGAGGATCTCAACAGTGTCGCCCGACTCAAGTACCGTGTCGAGAGGGACCAGACGTTTATTGACGCGAGCACCCCGACAAGAATGTCCAACCTCAGTATGAATGGTGTACGCAAAATCTACTGGAGTCGCTTGAGATTCTAATGTCACGACCTCGCCATTAGGAGTGAAGACAAAAACTTCATCGTGGTCTAAATCTAGTTTCAAATTTGACATAAACTTACTGGGGTCTTCAGTCTCTTGCTGCCAGTCAACAATTCGAGTAAACCATGTCATGTCCTTACCTTCATCGTTGCCCTTGTAATCAAAATGAGCTGCAACCCCGTGTTCTGCTCGATGATGCATATCTTTGGTTCGAATTTGTACTTCTAAAGGCTTTCCTTGAGGTCCAATAACTGTCGTATGTAACGACTGATACAGATTAAACTTCGGCATCGCTATGTAGTCTTTAAACCGACCTTGCACAGGGTGCCACGTAGCATGGATCGAACCCAAAGCCCCATAGCAATCTTTGACGGAATCGACTATGACGCGAATCCCAACCAGATCATAGATTTCATCGAATTCTCTTCCTTTGAGAACCATTTTCTCATAGATACTCCAGAAGTGCTTTGGACGGCCACGTACTTCAGCTCCAATAGCAAGCTCATCAAGCCGAGCTTGTACGTCAGTAAGTACTTGTGTCAGATATATATCCCGTTCCGGAGACCTCATTGCCACCATCTGATCAATCTCGGCGTACCTTTTGGGGTGGATAGTAGCGAAGGCAAGATCTTCTAGCTCATTTTTTAATTCTTGCATGCCAAGCCGATGTGCTAGCGGCGCGTAGATATCCAAAGTTTCTGTAGCGATACGGTGTTGCTTCCATTGAGGTAAAGACGCAATGGTACGCATATTGTGTAACCGGTCACCTAATTTGATAATAAGCACCCTCAGGTCCTTTGCTACTGCAACCAACATTTTTCTCATTGACGCAGCTTGTTGTGCTTCTTTGGTATCGAATTTGATCCGATCCAATTTCGTAACACCATCAACAATTGAAGCGACCTCGGTCCCGAACTTCTTTTCAATATCGTTCAACCCTGCACCAGTATCTTCAACTGTGTCATGAAGCAAAGCAGACACCACGGTCGCTTCGTCAAGTCCAAGGGAAGCAATAATCTCTGCAACAGCCACCGGATGGGTAATATACGCATCCCCCGATTTACGCATTTGCCCGGTATGCGCTTGACAAGCTGACTCATATGCTTCCCGAATGAGAACATCAGAATCATTTGGATGATGTTCACTAAACAGCTCGAGCACCTGGCTCATTTCAGTGGAATGGTCAGTTTCAATTCTGTCCCAAAGACTGATCTTATTTACAACGCTGCTCATCTTCTTAAGTTAACTCCATTTCTGCAGTTATTCGTATCTCACAAGACTAACGGTTTTATATTTCAGTAATTCTTCCTCCCCTTTAAGAAACGAAAGGGAAAGGAGAAAGGCGAAGCCTACAATTTGTACATCCAAAGCATTGAAGAGACTAGCAGCGCAAGTAGCCGTACCTCCAGTAGCCAAGACATCATCTACTATCAAGACCCTTTCTCCGGGCCTAATGCAATCTCTGCGTATTTCGAGTTCTGCTTTACCATATTCTAATTCGTATTCTTTCATAAGAACATCACCAGGAAGACGTCCGGATTTTCTAATTGGAATAAGGCCACTTTTGAGTCGGTCGGCAAGAGCCGATGCGAAGAGGAATCCGCGTGACTCTATTCCAGCAACATATTGAACATCATCGTGGGAAAAACTTTCTTCAAGTTTATCAAGAGCGAAACGGTAAGCTTCTGGGTTTCGCAGCAGTGGAGTAATGTCTTTAAAAGCAATCCCTGCTTTTGGGAAGTCAGGAATTGTGTCAACGAAATTAGCAAGTTCCATCTGATATCTCCTTGGGTGCCTCTGAATTTTTACCGCCGCTTGTTCTTCCTAGGCCTAGGGGGAATCGACGGGTTGACTGGTTGTGTAGTGGTTGCTACAACCCCAGATTTTCGTTTCTTAACCGCTTCACTCAGACGGTAGGAACGGTTATTGTCAGATCCCTCATTACCAAATTTTTCTCGTAACATAGTCGCCACCGGCGCAGCAACAAACAGAGAGGAAAACGTTCCAATTAAGAGTCCGATCAGAAGAGCTAAAGCAAATTCACGCAACGTCACAGCTCCCATAAGTCCTGACCCGATAATCAGAACAGAGATTACGGGAAGAACTGAGGTGATACTGGTGTTCACAGATCGCATTAATACCTGATTAAGAGCCTGATCTACGACCTGCCGATATTCGAGTTTAGCATTCACTAAACGGTGCTCATTGTCTCGAACTTTATCGAAAACCACCAGAGTGTCATAAAGCGAATAACCCATGATCGTTAGAAAAGCGATCACTGTTGCAGGTGTAACTTCGAGCTGGAAGAGAGCATATATACCAACAGTGATCAGAATGTCGTGCGTTACGGCTACGAGCGCTCCTACTGCCATTTCCCAACGCAACCGAACCGTTATATAGAATGCGATAATAATAAAGAAGACGATGAGTGCTTTCACTGCCTTATTCGTGATTTCTTCACCCCACGAAGGACCCGCTGTAGATACACTCACAGATTTGGTGTCAGGGTTCTCCGGATTTGCAATTTCAGCTAAAATCAGAGTCACATTCGCTACCATGTCAACTTCTTGGTCTTTTTCAATCTGATTTTGCACTGCTTTTGTGAGTTCTGTCCGAACACGAAGAAGACCGTCACCTGTTTGTATTCGTGCATCGGCGAGACCTACTGACCGCAAAGCATCTCTGACATCATCGGCTTCAAGGTCTTCGGAGACCGACACTTCCCATGCTCCTCCGCCTTCGAATTCAAGTCCTAAATTAAGATTTCTTACAAAAAGACCAATTACTGAAATGATAAGGATCGCCCCTGATACATAGAGAACTTTCTTCCAAAGCCTTGCGAAAGGCACGGACGTATCATTTCTGTACATACGGCTTAATCGACTCATGGTGCTTCATCCTCATCTGGCCCAGGAAGCCCATAAAGCCAATGCCGGCTACTGAGATTACTGGAGAAACTTATCCACTTAACAAATGGCCGGAGGAAGAAATAGGTAGCAAGCAAGTCAAGGATTGAAGCGAGACCAAGCATTAGCGCGAAACCACGGACTGAACCTACTGTAAGGAAATAAAGGACTCCGGCGCCTATTAACGAAGCTAGATTTGCCCAGAAGATTGTTTTAAATGCAACTGGAAAAGATCGATCAACCGCTGATCGCAGTGTTCGTCCGTTCCCAATATCTTCCTTAAGGTGTTCAAAATAGACAACGTTCGAATCGAGAGATGTACCGATAGAGACTATAAGACCGACTACACCAGCAAGCGTCAATGCCAAACTCTGGGTAGTGGACAGCCACGCCAAGATAACCCATAGCATTGTCCCAGAAAGAGCCAGCGAGAGAATCGCTGCTACACCAAGGAGTCGGTAATACGCGAACATGAAAAGTGCGACTAAAATTAACCCTACAATCCCTGCAATAACTCCGGCATCAAATGAATCTTGTCCCAATGTTGCAGAAACTATTCGGCTTGATGGAGTTTCAAATTCAAGTGGAAGAGAACCATAGCGCAGCGCAACTGCTGTTTCTTCAGCGCGACCCTGATCAAAATTCCCACTGATGACAATAGAGTCTCGCTCAAAGTAAGGGGTGTTCACATTTGGCGCTGATTCAATAACTCCATCAAGAACGATTGCCAATCGGCCAGTTCCACATACCGCTGTCATATTAAAACACACATTTGCTGCAGCGTTGAAAAGATCTATGCCATCTTCCCCAGATCGAAAAGTTGGTCGAACGGACCACTCAAACCCGTCAAACGTTGCATCAGCTGTTTCTAAAGCCGCTCCCGTAAGCATGGTCCGACCAAGAAGGAGACGACTAGTTATTTCGCCGGCTTCGTTTTTTTCAGGAAGTATGATAGGCATTTCTGAATCATCTTCTTCTGATGTGGTCGTGGGCATGCTAAATGCATCGCTAAGGGGAAATCCGAGATTCTCACATCCTGCACCTGCAGGAGTCGCTCCGGCAGTTTCTCCAACACTTTCTGTTTCGGAATTATCTACATCACTTTCGGTAGTAGATTCGTTCCTATCCGACGGCTTAATACCTACAGGACTATTACTGACTTGACCTTCTTCTGAAGTTGTCGAAGCCTCAGCTTCTACCCCAGTCTCAAGGTTGATCGGCACAGCAGGAAGATTTCCACAAACAGGCCGAAATCGTAGTTCAGCTGTTTGACCAACAACATCTAATGCTCGTTGTTGATCTTCCACACCAGAAAGTTGAACGACAATACGGTTTGATTGCCGTGTGATGTCAGGTTCAGCTACGCCCAGAGCATCAACACGGTTTCTGATGATTTCCACTGAAAGATCAAGAGCTTCTAGGAGGTCTTCACCTTCAAGTTCTGTATCTATGGAAGGCTCTAAAACAACTTCAGCTCCGCCTTTAAGGTCTAATCCCAGAAGAACATTATTGTTCTTAATCAAGGACCAGACCAATAGGCTAGCGACGATAACGACAATCGATATTAGCGGGACAAGGAACCGTTGTTTCATAACGTGACCTGATAGCTTCGTTAATCCTCGTCGTAAGAATCGTCATACGATACTAATTCGGCGATGGAAGCTTTAGATATTTTTATCTCAACACCATCAGCAATCATCAAGAAAATGGTGTCGCCATCGAGATCACTTACTGTTCCATAGATCCCTGAATCAGTTCGAACGTCATCACCGACGTCAATCAAGTTCAGCATTGCCCGTTGCTCTTTTAATCTTTTCTGTTGGGGCCGAAGGATCAGGAAATACATGATCACAAGTAAAATTGGAATAAACGCCACACCCATAGCTTTTGTCCTATCTGCGAAAATAATTCGGTCGGTTCGCAAATGGTACCGTGTCCAAGGGCTTATCCCTTGATCAGAGCTCTTATAGAATAAGATTTAATGGTGCCTCTAAGCCCAAACATCGAGTATATCCTTGCGGAACTTGTGGAAAGTGTCATTCTCTATTGCTGTACGCATTCGATGCATCATGTCAAATAGCCAAGCGAGATTGTGAAGTGTGAGAATTCGTGCTGCCGCCGGCTCTCCAACTGATAGAAGGTGTCTGAGGTAGCCTCTCGACCAGCGTGCTGCTGGGCTCTGGGGAAAGTCTGGGTCAATCGGCTCTTGGCTATTCGCATAGCGCGCAGCTCCTAAGTTAATACGGCCCGCAGCGGTTAGTGCTGTCCCGTGGCGAGCTAGCCTTGTAGGCCAAACACAATCAAACATGTCGACGCCAACTCCCACTGCTTCGACTAGCCCAGCTGGGTCGCCTAACCCCATAAAATAACGCGGCCGATCGACTGGAAGAGTTCGGAGACTTTCGACCATTGGCTCGATCATGTCTTCACGGCTTTCTCCGACGGAAAGACCACCTATCGCATATCCATCAAAACCTATATCCACTATCTGTTCTGCAGATATTCGGCGAAGGGACAAATCCACTCCGCCTTGGACGATACCGAATTGCGCACGTTCGAATCCTTCAGCTTCTCTTCGTCGAATAAAGTGTTCTCTCGCTATTCCTGCCCAGATCTTCGTTCTTTCAACAGCAACTTCTATAACAGATTTTTCTGACGGAAGCGGCGGGCAAACATCTAGCGCCATTTGGATATCAGATCCAAGTGCACATTGGATGTCCACTGCATTCTGTGGGGTCAACCGGTGAAAACTTCCGTCATATGTTGATTTGAAAGTAACACCATCGTCATCAACGTCCGGCTGTAGAGAGAAAATCTGGTAGCCACCTGAATCGGTCAAGACCAATCGATTCCAGTCTGCAAAACCGTGTATCCCTCCGCTTTGCTCGATGACAGTCTCCCCCGGTCGAAGCATTAGGTGGTATGTATTTCCAAGGATGATATCGGCACCTAGCTCTTCGAGATCGGTAGAAGTGAGGGTTCGAACTGACCCTCGTGTCCCAACTGGCATAAATGTTGGGGTAGGAAGTGAGTGCCTGGAAGTGGATAGTTTCCCAACTCGAGCATTTCCCGAAGTCGCTGTTATTTCAAAGGATGGCATTGGCCCTGTTTCCATATATTTTATTGTACGTTCCTCGGCATTCTTAACCTGAGGGTCCTTGTAGAAACATTGCGTCACCGAAGGAAAGGAACCTATATTCCTCTTTAAGGGCAATCGAATAGAGTTCTCGCCAACGCGTTCCCAGAAAGGCTTCTATCATAACTAGCAGCGTCGAACGAGGTAAGTGAAAGTTCGTTAGTAGACCGTTCACAACTTGAAATTCAAACCCAGGCGTTATAAATAGATCTGTTGTCCCTACTAGTTCTCCTGTTGCTGCTGCAGACTCAAGCGCTCGGACAACAGTTGTCCCTATCGCTATTACCCTGTCAGCTTTTAGGCAAGTGTTCCAAGTTTCTTGGCTGATTTGGTATCTCTCTTCGTGCATAGAGTGGTCATCTATCAGCGCTGTTTCCATTGGTCGAAATGTTCCGAGACCAACACTTAGGTCGACTGATGTTATGTTCGCTCCAGCTGCCTGACATTTATCTAGGATTGACTGCGTCAGATGCAAGCCAGCAGTAGGTGCAGCTACCGATGTTTCTCTATTCGCAAATACAGTCTGATACCTCTCTCCATCTGTTAGTTCCGTCGTGATGTATGGCGGGAGTGGAACTGTTCCATATTTTGTTAGAACTTCATCCATAGAGTGGGTCGTTGCTTTGACTAACCGAATTCCATCTCGGTGCACTTTCCCGACTTCAATCTGAGACTTCCCAGAAGAATCAAAGAGATGAGAACCAGTTGGCACTTTTCGACTTGGCTTAATTAAAGCTTCCCACCAACCTCCCTTTGTGATTTCATGCAAAACTAAGATTTCAACAACTCCACCAGTTTCTTTGAAAAGTTTCACTCGAGCTTGCATTACGCGGGTGTCATTTACAACGAGAGTATCTCCAGGTCGAACAAGCGATGGCAAGTCTCGGACAAATTTATGTTGAACTATCTCGCTGTCAACAAGGAGACGTGAACTATCTCTTGGGTTACTAGGGGTTTGTGCGATGGCATGCTTCGGTAGATCGTAATCAAAATGAGACGTTTGCATTCAACCAGCATAAGCAGTTCGATTAGTCGTTTAACTCTGAGAGTAGATTTGGTGAAGATAATGATTTCGTTTGAGGTGGCGTAAGGCCCAAGTGTTCCCATGAAGCATCCATAGCTACTCGTCCTCTTTGGGTTCGCATAATAAAACCTTGCTGAATCAGGAAAGGTTCATAAACGTCTTCAACCGTCTCTGTGGGTTCAGAAACACTTATCGCAAGGGTTGAAAGTCCAACTGGGCCACCACTGAAACGCACACAGATCGCACTTAGAATCGCACGATCGACTTTATCGAGCCCTCGAGCGTCAACCCCAAACAATTGCAGACCGTTCATTGCTGTTTTCTCATCGATAACACCATCTGCTTTCATTTCTGCATAATCACGTACTCTGCGCAAAAGACGGTTAGCTATACGTGGTGTCCCTCGCGAACGAACAGCAATCTCTTTACTCCCTTGTTCATCAATCTCGATTTCAAAAATATCTGCGGACCGCATCACGATTTCATTCAAATCATCCGAGTTGTAATAATCCATTCGAGCCACTAAACCGAAACGGTCTCGTAACGGTCCGGTAATAAGACCTGTTCGAGTTGTTGCTCCGACCAAAGTGAACGGAGCGATTGTTAATCTAACAGAACGAGCAGCTGGCCCTTTTCCAAGGACAATATCTAGCTGGAAATCTTCCATCGCAGGGTACAGAACTTCTTCAACAGCTCGCGAAAGTCGGTGAATTTCATCGATAAAGAGAACGTCTCCGGGTTCTAATTTCGTAAGAATAGCGGCAAGGTCACCCGCTCTTTCCAAAGCAGGTCCCGATGTAGTATGCATGCCAACGCCCATTTCACGGGCGACTATGTTTGCTAACGTGGTCTTGCCTAACCCCGGCGGTCCAGCGAAAAGAAGGTGGTCAGATGGTTGGTTTCTCTTTTTGGCTGCACCAAGGATAATCTTGAGGTGTTCTTTCAATTCAGGTTGCCCAATAAAATCTCTAAGGCTTGTGGGACGCAAACCTAAGGAATCTAATTCATCGTCAATCTCTTCATCTACGACTGTATGTTCTGGGGAAAGAAGCTCTTCTCTCACGCTAAGACCTCAATCGGTAATCTGTGTTCATGAAACTTTTGCCAACTCTTGTAATGCGAGTTTAAGCAATGTCGATGCTGCAGCATCCGATGGTAAGCCTTTCATCGCCAATTGGATCTCGTCGAGACCATACCCGAGACCGGTAAGTCCTTCTCGGACATCTTGAAGCTCAGAAGTTGCCACGATTTCACCAGAAGTACCGTTCTCGACGACTCTAAATGATGAAAGTTCGATCTTTGATTTCAACTCTATGATAAGTCGTGCTGCTGTTTTCTTACCTATTCCGGGAACCATGCATAAGGCATCCGTATCTTCAATTACCAGAATTTGCGTTAGTTGACTGGGGTCGTGTGTAGATAGAATCGAAAGGCCCAGTGAAGGCCCGACCCCATGTGTTGAAATTAGCGCTTCAAAGAATAGGCACTCATCACGACTTGGGAATCCATACAGGGTCTGGGTATCTTCTCTTATACGATGGTGGGTGTAGATCAAGGTTTCCGATCCTATTTCTCCGAACCTTTGCTGGGTTGATGGTGATATTGAAACCCGATATCCCACGCCTCCTACTTCAACGATGATCTCATGATCTTCCGTGAGTAGCAAGGTGCCTCGAAGGCTCCCGATCGTCACCTGGCCTCCACACGTTGATGGGCAAGGTAACAGAGAGCTAACGCCAGTGCATCAGCAGCATCGACTGGCTGCAATGAAATTGAAATGTTCAAAAGGGTACGGACCATTACCTCCATCTCTTTTTTATCAGCGGCCCCATGACCGGCTACTGCTTGTTTAACCTCGTTTGGTGAGTACTCGACGACTTCACATCCGGCGGAAACTCCTTCCACCATCACTATGCCGATAGCTTGTCCAACCGCAATGGCAGTTGACGCATTATGTTGGAATAAGACACGTTCAATAGAGATTGCATCTGGATGGTAATCAGATATTAGTTCCCGAATTTCATCTCGAAGTTGAGTTAGACGAAAGGGCGTCTGTGCTTCGGGAGATGTTTGTATGACTCCAGCTGCGATTGCTTTCTCCCTGCCTTCGCTGCGATGCACTACCCCATACCCGCAACGCGATAAGCCGGGATCAATCCCTAATACGAACATATGTACGATAATAGCGTTTTCTTCTGCTTACCGGTGGAATGTTAATAATAATATGAAGAATGCTCCAAAGCCTGCTGGATTGTGGGTGATCACGATTTAATAATTACTTAGCTCTATACTTGGTGATTATCTGCATGTCATCCGGCTATCTCCTGTAATACAGAGTCAGGAATATCAAAATTTGCATGGACTGCATCCACGTCATCAAGGTCGTCTAGTTGGTCAATCAAATTAAGAACTTGTTTCGCTGCAAAAGATTCGATGAGTGGTACGACTTGAGTAGGCAAAAAGGTTAAATCTGCAGAGATAAATGGAATTTCATTCTGCTCCAAAGCATCTCGTAAATCGTTTAGTGCAGAGGGGTCACTCGTTAATCTCCATGTGTCACCTTCATCTACTAAATCTTCAGCTCCATTATCCAACGCAATAGTCATTAAATCATCTTCGCTGGTTTCTCGATCTAAGATGATTACTCCTTTTCGTTCAAATTGCCACGCGACTGCTCCCGGTTCAGCTAAGGAACCTCCATGCTTGGAAAGGGTTGATCTGACTTCCGAACCCGTCCTATTCTTATTATCGGTAAGTGTTTCAATGAAAAGAGCCACCCCATTGGGTGCGTATCCTTCATAGGTCACATCCTCATAATTGACGCCGTCCAGCTCACCGGTCCCCCTCTTAATCGCCCGTTCTATCTTGTCAAGGGGGACAGAATTATCGCGTGCCTTTTGATACATCGTTCGGAGAGTAGGGTTTGCATCGACCTCGCCTCCCCCATGCCGAGCAGCGACTTCGACTTGTTTAATTAATTTTGCGAATAACTTGCCTCGCTTTTTATCAGCGGCGCCTTTCTTGTGCTTGATGGTTGCCCATTTTGAATGACCAGACATGCAACCCCTACCCTTCAGGTCCGACTGGAGTCATTGACAAAAACATTTCATGAATCCTTCCATCGTTAGAGAGCTCTGGGTGAAATGATGCCACCAAAACTTTACTTGTGCCACACAAAACAATACTCCCATCGATTTCCGCATGCACCTCTACACCTGGCCCAACTCTTTCAACTATGGGAGCGCGGATAAAAACCGAAGGAAATGGATGTTCTAATCCCTCGATATCTAAGTCAATTTCAAATGAATCAATCTGTCTCCCATAGGCATTCCGGCGAACTGTCATATCAATCGCCCCCAATGGAATCTGATCTGCCCGCCCATCTAAGACTTCTTTAGCG
>JAKMEQ010000048.1 GCA_022425805.1 Acidimicrobiales bacterium | reverse complement strand
ATGAAGTTATTCACATTCATGGGGTAGACCTTGTAGGAGAAATCTTGTCAGGTGACTCTAAAAACTATTTTGGATTTACGATTACAGCTTCGGGGATCTTTGAAGTCGAATTTGAAAATTCTGGAACCTTCGTCACCGAGATCTTGGTGAGTTAATGATCCTTGATGCTCTAGGGCACGGCTTAGGTTCTCGAGGTGATTTACCAATTCCCTTATGGCAATTCGCCTGGGCGGGGACAGCTGCATTAGTGATTTCCTTTCTTGCGTTAGGAGCCTCTTGGCGACAACCTAAACTCACGTATCTAGAAAAAGGACAGTCATCGCTTTTTCTAACTAGAATTGTTAAAGTTTGTGAGCCGATATTTCGAACGCTTTCAATGGGATTATTCCTTCTAGTTCTAGTAGCTGGAATCTTCGGAACGAACGACTCAGGACAGAACTTAAATCCTGTAACGGTTTATGTGATTTTTTGGGTTGTGCTGCAAATTCTTGTTTGTTTTTTTGGAGATATCTGGAGAATCTTGAGCCCTTTTGACACAATCGCACTACTTCTAGAACGAAGGAATCTAACAAACTCTAATGAGATTCCAGGCTGGAGCCATTGGTTAGCTCCGGTCGGAGCTTTCTGCTTCTTGTTCTTTGAGCTGATCCATCCAAGTGGCGACTCTCCATTTTTTCTTTCGATAGGAATGGTGGTTTATTCTGTTTGCTTGATTGCAGGAGTTATATTCTGGGGCCGGGAATGGCTTCAGGTAGGCGACACTTTCGCAGTTCATTTTCGGTTACTGTCCCAAATGGCACCGATACACAGCGTAAAGAAATCGGTTCATCTTCGTGTCCCTCTCAGCGGCCTTTCATCTAGCCGTTTTACAAGTGCGGAGGTTGCGACACTTTTTATCGTGTTGGGAGGTGTTACTTTTGACGGCTTCGGTGAATCAGAAATGTGGAGAGATTTTGTTGGCCCAAAGGCGGGGTGGGCTAATGCAGCTGTTCGCTTGTTTGGTCTGGTCGATTCGATAGCGGTAATTACTTTGCTTTTTCTTATTTCTGTAAGATTTATGGCAAACCTAACAGGTCAAAAACCGAATGATCTAGTTAAGATATTTGCCCCTTTACTAGTCCCAATAGTTTTTGGGTACACCCTCGCTCACTATCTGCAATTAGCTATAGATGAAAGTCAAACCTTTATCTTTCAATTGTCGGACCCATTTGGCAAAGGATGGAACCTCTTCGGAGGTAGCGATGGCCGAATCAATTTTAACCTTTTCAATCCAAATGCTATCGCCTGGGTGCAAGCGATTGGAGTTGTCATAGGCCATATAGCCGGCGTAGTTGTGGCTCATGATAGAGCTGTCGGTGCATTTCCGGAGAGAGAGGCTGTGCGTAGTCAATATGTGATGTTTCTTGTCATGGTTATTTACAGCGTTCTTGGGTTGTGGCTACTTCTAAATGCCTAGATGAAGAGCGCACATATTTAAATACGTTTGAGGTTGGGACCTTACCGACATCGTGGCATCATGGCCAAGTGGCTATCTGGAAACTTAGGTCTGCTCCCTTAGCTCAGTCGGTAGAGCGTCTCCATGGTAAGGAGAAGGTCGAGAGTTCGATTCTCTCAGGGAGCTCTGGTAATTTAATTAGGTCCATGGACCAACGCATGGCGGCGTAGCTCAGTTAGGTAAGAGCGCTCGACTCATAATCGAGAGGTCGACAGTTCAAATCTGTCCGCCGCTACTAAAAACGGGATTACTGAAAGAAACGAGTACAAAGGTTTTGTAGAGAATGGAGAAACCTGTTGGAATTGCGCCTTGCACAGATTGATGACGCTGAAGCTATAAGGGTCATTTACAATAATGAAGTAGCTTCAGGAACGGCTACTTTCGACCTTACGCCGAGGACGCTTGAACAGCAGCGCGATTGGCTGACGGAGCGGTCCGGTGCCCATATAGTGCTCGTTGCAGAAGTAGATGGGGTGATTGTCGGATTCGGTGCTCTTTCTCGCTACATGCAACGGCCAGCCTATAGTACGACCGTTGAAGATTCTATTTATGTCAGACCAGAGGACCAAGGACAAGGCATTGGCGAAGCAATCCTAGCTAGACTCATTGAGCGGGCATCGGAACATGGATTTCACACGATTATTGCCCGGATTGGTAGTGAGTCGGAAGGATCGATAGCCCTCCATCGAAAAGCTGGTTTTGAAGATGTAGGCAAAGAGCGCGAAATAGGAAGAAAATTTGGGAGGTGGCTTGATGTCGTAATTATGCAACGGTTCGTTTTGCGACAAGAGAATTAGATCCCTCGCATCTGACCCAGTAATGATTTTCCTGAAATTACATGTCGAGTTTGATAGGAGAAGATTAAATGGTCGATCCGGTGGTATCCTCGTGAAGTCGTCCATTAGGGCAGTGGCTCAATTGGTAGAGCACCGGTCTCCAAAACCGGCGGTTGGGGGTTCGAGTCCCTCCTGCCCTGCTAGCTTGCACCAATAAAAATGTCAGAATAAGCATTAAACCGGCTAGATTTTAATAGTCCACCAAGGAACTAAGTTATGTCCATGAATCGTGAACAGAAGCGAGCCCTACAAAAACGGGGTGAGCTCGGAGAAGATGGAACTCCCGTCTCGACGCGCCGTCAACCTGCTCCCCGTTCGCAGACAGAGGAACGGATTGGGTTTCGTCGTTATATTGGCGAGGTTAGAGCAGAGCTACGAAAGGTGGCTTGGCCGACCCGTGCTGAAGTTGTGAACTACTCAATCGTGGTTTTGATAACTCTCGTTATCCTAACGACACTTATTGCCCTTTCAGACTGGGGTTTAGGTGAAGCGCTACTTAGACTGTTCGAACGGTAATTAAACCCCTAGTGAGAAAATTATGAATGAGATTGAACAAGAGAATCCAATTGAACTACCAAAAGATGAAGTCCTAAGCGACCCCTCTTTGGGTGAGGCTGGCCATGAAGCCGAATCTGATGATAGCTCAACTGCGCCAGATGTACCTTTCTTCGCTGGAGGCGAAGCTCAAACAGAAAAGCATGTCAGTACAGATGAGTCTACTACCGAGCAACGAGAAGAAATTGTTTTTGAAGATGACCTCATTTATGAAAAAGATGAAGAGCCTGCGAAGTCAGTTAGTCCATATGACCGCCCCGGTAAGTGGTATGTCGTGCATACTCAGTCAGGGTATGAAAACAAAGTCCAAGGGAATTTAGATCAAAGAAAAAAAGCTATGAACAAGGAAGACTTTATTCATGAAGTCGTGATCCCACTAGAAAATGTTGTCGAATTCAAACAAGGAAAGCGCGTTGAAGTCCAGAAAAAAATGTTCCCAGGTTATATCCTTGTTCGCGCTCGGATGAATGATGACGTCTGGTCTGTGATCCGCAATACTCCGGGGATAACCGGTTTTGTTGGTGCCGGTAACAAACCAACATCTTTACCTAGAAAAGAGGTTGAGAGCTTTCTAGGGGTAAGTGTTGATGGAGAAGGCCAACCATTAAAGCGTGCAAAACCTAGGATGGGATACGAAGAAGGCGAAACAGTTCGAGTTAAAGAAGGGCCATTCGCTGATTTCTCTGGTGAGATAATAGAGATTAACGAAGATCAGTTGAAACTTAAGGTTCTGGTCAATATTTTCGGACGTGAAACCCCGGTTGAGCTGGAATTCGCCCAGGTAGCAAAGCTGTAACAATGCTCTGGGTTGTTCCGGGTTTTTAGCAATAATTGAGCGGAAGAGCAGTTGTTTTTTTCATTTCTTCCATGATGAAGTTTGTGCTGACATCGTATAGATCGACCTCCTCTATGAGGCGCTTGTAGAAGATGTCATAGGCCTCCATGTCAGGAACGAAGACTCGTAACATGTAGTCGACCTCGCCGCTAGTTCGGTAGGCTTCAATTATTTCAGGAAATTTTTTCAGAGCTTTCGTAAATTGATCCATCCAATCTGCACTATGTCTATTGGTTCGAATTTGTACTAGTGCAGAAACAGATAGATTGACGTCCTTCGGGTTAATCAGAGCAACTTTTCCGACGATTATCCCTTCATTCTCTAGCCTCTGTATCCGTCTCCAACACGGAGTTGGAGTTAGATTGACTTCAGCGGCGATTTCTCTGGCTGAGAGCCCAGCATTATGTTGTAATAAGTCAATGATTGTTTTATCGATATGGTCCATTTCACAATAATAGTTTATAAATTCTAATAATTAAACAATAATATTCTTAAATCAGCTAGTTAGTATGCAATTATTTAGGTGAAGGTTGCATTCGTGTTGGGTTAGATTGAGCCTATGGTTCTCTCCAAGTACTTCACCTCGCATCCGGCATCCGTAGGAGAGACATATCGGGAACATTTCTATTTTGCCACTAAAGTTTTTTGCTTACTCTCCAAAGGGGCTCTTGCCTGTATATGTCATGCATTTTTCCCAGCAGTTTTTTCAAGGACCGCAAGTGATACGATCCGGAGACTATCTGTCGACTTGGAAGTAAGAACAGCTGAAAAACCATTTAGCGTTGAAAGTTCTGTGCCGCTAAATAAGTTTCAAGAAGTTCTTATTCAAGGAAGCGAATAGTAACTTTTCTCAAAGTTCGCCTTATAGGTTGTTCTCTGACGATGACCGCGGCAAACTAGGCGTCGGTGGCAACGTATTTATTTTAGATCGACCCACCAAGATTCATACTAGGATCTTGATTTATCAGATAGATAATTAAACTATGGACTACTCATCAGGTAGTTCGGGAGAAAGAAGAATGGCACAAAAACAAATAGCCGCAGTGGTAAAAATCCAAATTACGGCTGGCCAGGCATCTCCTGCTCCACCAGTAGGAACCGCATTGGGCCCCCATGGCGTAGCGATAATGGATTTTTGCAAAGAGTACAATGCAAAGACCGAAGATAAACGTGGACAGGTAGTGCCAGTTGAAATAACAATATTCGAAGATCGTTCATTCTCTTTCATAACGAAAACACCACCGAGTTCTTTCCTGCTTCGCAAAGCCGCTGGGTTGGATAAGGCAAGTCAAAACCCTGGAAGAGAAGTAGTCGGTTCCGTTACCTCTGCCCAAGTCGCAGAGATAGCAGAAACTAAACTCCCAGACCTTAATACCGATGACATTGAGCAAGCAAAGTTACAGATTGCTGGCACTGCTCGTAGTATGGGACTTGAAGTTAAGTAGTGGATTTTCAGAGATAGCTAAGAAAGTCGGATTTGGTAACCTCGCCAAGTCAACACGGCTAAGAAGAGGGAGAGCCAGAATCCATGCAATGAATTTCATTACATGGAGGGAAAGGATTGGTTCGTATGAATAGCGGTAAAAGGTATAAAGAAGCGGCGAGTTCGTATGACTCTGAAAAGTTATATGGTGCTGTCGAAGCAGTATTGATGTCGAAACAAATGGCTAAAGCCAAATTCGATGAGACGATAGAACTGGTCCTTCGCCTAGGAATAGATCCACGTAAGGCAGAAGAAATGGTTCGCGGTACCGTTGCCCTTCCATCTGGAACTGGAAGAGATGTTCGTGTCGCTGTTTTTGCTCAAGGAGAAGCAGCGTCTATTGCGCGAGAAGCGGGAGCGGATCTAGTTGGGGACACTGACTTAGCGGCAGAAATCGAAAAGGGTATGTTCGATTTTGATATCGTCATCGCTACTCCGGATATGATGCCGGTCGTCGGGAAGCTCGGTCGCACACTTGGGCCAAGAGGTCTGATGCCGAACCCTAAGACGGGAACGGTTACTGACAACGTGGCTAAAGCGGTAGAAGAATTCAAAGGAGGCATGATTGAATATCGGACTGATAAATTTGGTAATGTCCAGATCCCTATTGGTAAGGCAAGCTTTGAAGATTCTGCGCTTCTAGAAAATTTCGAAGCTGTGATGGAAGAAATTCACCGAGCAAAACCTTCGAGCGCAAAAGGAAAATATATAAAGAAGGTAGTTGTAAGTTCGACAATGGGTCCTGGGGTAAAAATCGACGAAGGATCCCTGTAGCC
>JAKMEQ010000073.1 GCA_022425805.1 Acidimicrobiales bacterium | reverse complement strand
CTGCAGGACAGACCTCTTCACCGGTGATAGAAACTCAAAGCTCAGTTCAAATATGCGTACCAACTTTGTCCTTGATGGTTTCAGCAATCAACAATTCTGAACGGTATCTTAGAACTCTTAAATGGGAACTTGATTATGCACTTTATGAGATGCGCCTTGGAACACTTGATAGCTATAGATTATCCGGCATAGATCAAAGCTTTAGAATGACAATTTCATCGTTAGGTAGAGCATCGGACGATATCTCAGCGACAAATCTTTGCGACCCATACCTCACGTCACTCGCCCTCGGGCTTTCGCTAAACACCTTCAATGTATGGGACTGGGCTGATCATATTGCGAGAGGTGTTGAGCCCAACACATTAGAGCTAGAAACCTTTGAAAGAGATCTTTGTGATTTACTTCTATCCACGAAAATTAAGTATCCGGAGATGTCTACCGTCACCTTTCGGGGTGAATTTTCATTTGTTTCTTATTGTTAAGAACATTAGCCAATTGAGGAAATGCAACTTTTCTAACCTCCGAATAAGGCACAACTCAGTTCTGCCCTAGACCTGCAACAATTGCAACAAAAATTATTTACTCTTACTCTTGAAATATGGAAGCTAGTAGCAATCAGCCGCCACCGCCATCTAAACAGCAGCAACAATTGTATGTGGCTGACGGCTCAGCTTGGTTACCGAAAGGTCCAATGTGCCTTACTTGTCTGATTTCGCTGTTCTTTGCTGTGCTAACACTAATCGTATTTTTTCTAGTGGGCAGTTTCGTTAGTGACGATGGTACAGACGGAATAATTCTTGTGGGTTTGGCTACTTCACTTTGTTATCTTGTAAGCCTCGTGACTGGAGTTATCGGGCGTAGAAGAGTAAAGCGAGATCCCGATTTAAAAGGCAATAAATTCAATACCCTTTACTTGACACTGCTTACGATTATGAATTTAGGGAACACTTGGTTTGTTTTATTTATATGGGTCTACGTTCTGCCTGGTGAACTTAACGGCGGTTGCTGCTAAGCGGTTCTAAAGCTTTGAGGTATTTATGAATGATGTTCGTATTGATGAGTACGGAGAACAAAGATGTTGGAGCTGTGGTGCAGAGGGTTTCACCGTTAGCCGTCCCAGATGGATATGGCTTTTACTTGGTCCATCAGCTCTCATGACCAAGAAAAAGTTGAAATGCCAGAGCTGTGGAAAATATAACGACCAACCCTCAAATAAGGTTCTTTAGGGATTGGGGTGTTAGAACCCTTTGCTTGCATAAGGCTTACTACGAGCGTTTAGATGAAGGTCCTAAGTGAATAGTTTTAGAAAGGGCCTAATTAGTTCCCAATTCTTCAACCTTATAAACCCTTTTCACATTTTCTGTTAACGAGCCCCAACTGCTGGTCTTTACTCTGTCTTGATGTAAAACAAATGCATCTTTATCCACAAACATCTCGAAAACATTGAAGATACATTTGTTCTTGCTACTTTGCTCAACTCTAAATTCGATACAGCCAACTTCGTTTCTCGTGTTCTGTATATGTTCGTTTAACTGTTCTTCTATAGTTTCAAGTTCCTCCAATGGAACCTTCATATAGCCCTTCACAGTAAATGTCATACTCAAAACTATCTGACCACACACCACCCAGACAACCCCCTGTTAATACACAACCTCGGAGACTTTCATAGGCAAAACATCTCAGTTCTGTTAAGCCTCTCGGCGTTCGTATGGTGAGAGGGCAACGATTTTCTGGTGGCTCTGGTTCCATTAACCCAAACACGCTTTGAATCTGTTTCGACTCGATAATTCGAGCCTTATATACTCAACTAATGGACAAATTACGGTTCACGGCTGAAGAAGAAGCGAGAAGGTCGTTAGTTGGTGAACGGCGAAAAGCGCTTGGTATTTCGCCACATAAAAAACCTGAACTACAGAAGATGCGGGCTGTTCATCATCATGATGAATGGGTACGTCTTGAAAACCCTTCGGAGCTAGAGAAAGTTAAGAGAATGCGGTCTGTCAGGTCACGTAAACGTACGCTTGAAGAAACAATCGGGTTCCTTGAAAACATGAGTTCTGAAGGGCAGGCCATGGTATATGACCATGATGCGTTAGGGACAGATTGCGGTTGCTCTCGAAATCCCTATGCGACAGATACGACACCAGTCTTTGGCAAATACTCTTGTTAAACATTGGAACCCAGTTCGTAGAGCAATCTTATAACGCACTCGTTATCTAATCGATGAGAGTGTCACTGGGCTTCGCTGTTTCCCTTTCAGGTCAGAGGTCAGAAGGTAAAGAGGAGGTTTTTAACCAGTTAGAAATGACCATGACTCTTCCATTTTTTCTGAAATGCTCTTGTGGCATGTAACTAGAAGTCACCATTGCAGCCCATAGGCCCTGGTGACATATTATTGTTCTCATCCAAGAAATCCGGCCCTCGAAAGCATTCACGGATTATAGAGGCTGAAGGAGGGCCATCGCCCACACTATTTGTGGCAAAAACTGTGTAAGTGTAGGTGTTCGTTCCAAAACCACCTGGAAGTGAATGTCCGGTGAGAGTGCAGGAAGTAGTAGTTGGAACACAAGTTCCATCTGCATCACCATTAAGGGTTCTTGCGACTGTGTAGGAGATAATAGGAGATCCACCAGTATCTGTAGGAGCAGCCCACTGGACGGTAAAACTGGCAATATCAGGTCCCGTGGCGCTTACCCATGTTGGTGTACCAGGAATAGTGGCAACAGTTTCTTCAAGGTGAGTTATGGCTGCCGACTCAGGCCCATCTCCCACACTATTTGTGGCATAAACTGTGTATGTGTACGTGTTCGTTCCAACATTTTCTGGAGGAAACTGATCGATAAGAGTGCACGAAGTAGTAGTTGGAACACAAGTTCCATCTGCACCACCATTAAGAGTCCTTACGACTGTGTAGGAAACAATAGGAGATGAACCCGTATCCGTCGGAGCATCCCACGTAACTGTTACTTGCCCGTTACCTATAGATGTTTTTGTTAAGCCTGTTGGAGCACCGGGAACACCAGCTTCGGTTTCTTCAAGATGGGTTATAGGTGAAGACGCAGGCCCATCTCCCACACTATTTGTGGCAAAAACTCTGTAAGTGTACGTGTTCGTTCCAACATTTTCTGGAGGAAACTGATCGATAAGAGTGCACGAA
>JAKMEQ010000050.1 GCA_022425805.1 Acidimicrobiales bacterium | reverse complement strand
ATGTTTAAGTGTTACTTGTCGGAGTGGCGGAATTGGCAGACGCGCTAGCTTGAGGGGCTAGTGCCCTTTACGGGCGTGGGGGTTCAAGTCCCCCCTTCGACACAACGTTAAATCTTTTGGCTGGCTTCCAAACCCAACACACCTAATGTCCGTATCGATAAAGATATGGGAAGGTTAATATGGGAAAAAAGTTTGCATACACGACGGGATTTGCGAGTCGCTTACATGGTCAGCGTTATCCTTGCGATTACAGTATCAACGCAATGGATTTTGAAGCGAAGTCATAGCAGCGTTGTAAATTATCAGCCCCTTTACTCGTTTTCCCCCGTGTATTCTGTGCTCAATAAAATGATGCCAGATACCGAAGCAATCCAAGGTGGTAGTCGTGGGTAAACTATTGGCCTTCCAACTGAGCTATAGACTACTTTCCACGCGACTCGATTGAGACCACAGAACAGCGAACAAATTACGTATTGTCACAATGGGAGAAATAAGATTTTACTACGCCCTTCAGGTTCAATCGCGAGTAGTTGCAACCGGCTTGAGCGATCAGGCTAAAGTGTTTGCATGGCTGAATTCCGGATTGAGAAAGACACCTTAGGGGAAATTCAGGTACCCGACGATAAATATTGGGGTGCGCAAACCCAACGGAGTATCGAAAATTTTGCAATCGGTGGTCACCAAATGCCTCAAGGTATTATTCGAGCTTTTGCTCAACTCAAGAAGGCTTCTGCACTCGTAAATAAAGAGTTAACTGATTTTCCAGAAGAAAAAGCTGATGCAATAGCTGCAGCATGTGATGAAATCCTTGCTGGGATACATGAAGACCAATTTCCTCTCGTTGTTTGGCAGACAGGGTCAGGGACCCAAAGCAATATGAACCTAAATGAGGTTATCGCCAATCGCGCAACTGAAATCTTGGGTGGAGACTTTAGGTCTGAAAAGCTCGTGAGCGCAAACGATGACGTAAATAAAAGCCAGTCCTCGAATGACACTTTTCCCACAGCAATGCACATGGCGACATATGAGATTCTCGTCAACGAAACATTGCCCAATGTTCAACTCCTTCATGACACGTTTGCAAAAAAGAGCAAGGAATTCATGAAGGTGACGAAAACAGGGCGAACCCATTTGATGGATGCTACGCCGATAACGCTTGGTCAAGAGTTCAGCGGGTACGCAATGCAACTCCAACGGGGAATCGAAGCTACCCGTGACAGCCTTAAACGAGTTCGAGAGCTAGCGCTAGGTGGAACAGCAGTGGGGACAGGGCTTAACACTCCCGAAGGTTATGACGTAGCTGTAGCAGAAAAGATCGCAGAACTAACTGAACACCCGTATGTGACAGCGGAAAACAAATTTGAAGCCTTGAGCGCCCATGATGCCATGGTCGAAATTAGTGGAAGTTTGAAACGCCTTGCGGTGAGTCTGATGCACATAGCTAATAATATTCGACTACTTGCGAGTGGACCACGTTGCAGCATAGGTGAAATTACTTTGCCTGCGAATGAACCTGGTAGCTCTATTATGCCTGGCAAAGTAAACCCAACCCAATGCGAAGCATTAACTATGGTAAGTGCCCAAGTGATAGGAAATGACACATCTGTAGCTGTTGCGGGCAGTCATGGCCATTTTCAGCTAAATGTTTTTAAACCTGTGATAGCACATAATGTCCTAGAAAGCGCCCAGCTTATTGGCGATGCCTGTAAGAGCTTCAATGATAACTGTGTTGTTGGGATTGAACCTAATATGGAACGGATAGATGATTTACTGAGTCAAAGTCTGATGCTTGTCACTGCCTTAAACTCTCATATCGGCTATTACAAAGCAGCGGAGATTGCCCAAACAGCGCATGCAAACGGAACCACGTTGCGGGAAGAAGCAGCGGCATTGGGTTACTTAGACCCTGAAGCATTTGACGAAATCGTCAATCCGGAAAAAATGGTCGGGAAAATCGACTAAATAAGGAGAAACTATGGCCAACAAAGCTTTTATAACCGGTGGATTGCTGGTCGTCCTCGGGCTCGTAATTACTGTAGCGTCAGATTCGAACAGCGTGACGTCGTTGATACCAACCTTTGTGGGAGTAATTTTTGAACTACTAGGTTTCGGTGCACGTAAAAAACCAGACCTAAGCCACCATTTCATGCACGCTGCTGCCGCACTATCGTTGATAGCGATTATTGGTAGCATCGGGTCACTCGTCGGACGTGGAAGTACAGGTTGGGCTCTGTTCGCTCAACTTGGAACGATCGTTATCTGTGGAGGATTCATGATAATGGCCATCCAGTCGTTTAAGGCAGCACGGGCTGCTCGCTTAATTGGAGATATTTAAAGAACGGATTATCTATGACGGAAGAGATCCTTTGGCCACCTTCGGAAGCCTTATCGAAGGCAGTTGAAGAAAACCCAATTAAAACCCCCCAACTAGAAGAGGCCTCTAATGAGGAGCTTCGAGAACTCGTTGACCCTGCTTTCGCTAATGCTCCGATGGTGACCTTAGCAGAGGCAGCACGCCGTTCGAATAAATCCAGAGGCACCATTCGCGGTTGGCTAGCGGATGGGAAGATCGTTGGCGCTCGAAAAACCGACTCAGGTTGGGAAATTCCAGTTCCATCCCTGGTGGCCTCCGGAGCGTGGGATGCAGTAACTGCCCCAGAGGAGATGCCAGAATCTGACAATACAAACCGGGTAACTGAACTTGAAGCTGACTTAGCCAGAGCACGAATGGAATTACATTCAGAGAAGAGATTAAGAGAAGCCGCAGAACGAAACGCTGATGATCTTCGTATAGCAATGCGTATGCTGAACGCCGGTCCGATTCAGTCGTCAGAACCGGTAAAGCCGCAACAACAGCAACAGGCACCTGTCAATGATAATTGGGAATTGACCCCAGCTTCTGTAATGAATGCCGTGCAGAAATTTCGAAAAAAACTTCTTGGTTGATTTTAATCTTGTGGCTCTAAATGGGCGATTGATGGTAGAGAACTCATATATGGGCCGATCAAATCAAGAAACCCTGTCTCCATTCGCCATTGTAAGTAAGCTTCTTGGCTGCTACGGTCCCGCCATTTTTCCCAAAGGAAAACCCGATCCGTCTCATCAATATTGACGAAAGTTTCAACCCGTTCACATCCATCAAAGGATCTTGTATCTTCGAGGGCAGGTAGGAGAACTTGAAGAAACTCGTTTCCCTTTCCGTCATTGCAGTTAAATTCAATATACATAGTGTGAGTCATATGTGCCTTCCTGATATTGAATACAAATTACGATGTAATCAATAAAGACACAAGTAGGCAAGGCGATTAGCGGAGAATCTCTTTTGGTCATACTTCCGAAAAAAGATTGGAAGCGCTACTGTAAAGGTTCAGAACCGAAATGAACGAAAGCCATAAGGTGACGTCGATGGGCAGTGATATTACGCAAGAAACAATTGAAGAACTCAAGGAATTGGTCTGCAATGAAGTTGACGACCGAGCCTCATTGTTGATCGAAACTTCGCACGCAATTCACGAAAATCCAGAACTCAACTTTGAGGAGCATTTCGCCCACGATCTCCTGACTGGAATATTAGAAGATGAAGGTCTAGCGCCAACACGACAGGCCTACGACCTTGACACTGCGTTTGAGGCGTCAGTTGGTTCTTCTGGATCTACTGTGGCAGTCCTATGCGAATATGATGCGTTGCCTGATATCGGCCATGCGTGCGGACATAATATTATTGCAACCGCAGGGCTTGGAGCTGGACTCGCTGCTGCCGCTGTTGCTGAACGTATTGGCGGAACGTTACGAATCCTTGGAACACCGGCTGAAGAAGGCGGTGGCGGGAAGGTGTTTATGGGCGACAGGGGTGCATTTGAGAATGTCGATGCAGCGTTGATGGTTCACCCTGCATCTGGAGATTTGGTAAGGATGAATACTATAGCGATTCAACGACTACAGGTTGAATTTGAGGGTCAAGCTGCCCACGCAGCTGCTTCACCTCACCGGGGTCGAAACGCGTTGGATGCGGCTGTGTTGGGTTAT
Organism: Acidimicrobiales bacterium; assembly: GCA_022425805.1. Taxonomy (GTDB): domain Bacteria; phylum Actinomycetota; class Acidimicrobiia; order Acidimicrobiales; family UBA8592; genus UBA8592. Next base: position 8,971 of record JAKMEQ010000050.1, on the reverse strand, counting down.
CAGAACGTTGGGGCACTCCGGCAACATATTAAACCTGATGAACGAATACACGGAATTTTTACAGACGGAGGGAGAAAACCTAACATCGTTCCTGAATATTCAGCTATGGAATGGTATGTGCGTTCAAAGAATGCTCGCACGCTCGAACCGTTGAAGAGTCGTGTTTTGAATTGTCTCGAAGCTGGGGCTATGGCTTCATCCTGTACGATGACTCATAACTGGGTTGACCCGTTCTACGCTGACATGATCGATAATGAAATCATTTGCTCCCTCTATGAGGCGAACGCAGCTAAAGTCGGCCGTCACCTACTTGAGCCAGATTCGGAAAATAAGGTAGTTGGTAGTACCGACATGGGTAATGTCAGTTACCTTGTTCCTTCCATACACCCCATGATCAGTGTTGCACCCCATGGCGTTCCCATTCACACGCCTGATTTTGCGTCGTACGCAAAAAGTGAGACAGGTGATCAAGGCGTTATAGATGGTGCAAAAATTCTTGCTATGACAATCGTTGATCTCTGGGCTGATAAGGGGACTATCGAAGCAGCGCAGAAGGAATTTACCGCAGCAACAGTAAGCTCGTAGTAGCTTATTTACATGCAACGGCACTCTCCATGGTTGTGAGTCCAATGTGTATTTTTTGAAAGCGCTGGTGTTAGATGGAATTGGTTTACAGGGTCCTTTGGATTGATAATCGTCCAGAGCTTTTCGAACGCATAAAAAAACCCTTTGCATCATGGGCAAAATCATTAAGGGATGAGGATATAACTATAATTCCTTCACCAGACATCGATATTGCAGAGGTGAGAGCTGAAGGTCGGGGTGAGTTCACAACAACTCTTCGCGTGCTTGCAGGGGCTTCAGAGCAGTATGTCTGGATCGATTTTGAATCTACGAGCAATGTAGAAGACCTCAGATTTATTGACGAAACTAGTGAATTGATTCAATGGTTAATTGGAGAATCTGAGAGACAAGGAGGCAGGCCTAGGAGAGGTCATGCCGAATTCCATCTCTTGTTACCTCCCCCTACGTACCAGAACATCGTTTATCACGTGGAACAGATTTTCCGGTCCGATCGTCCTGTCGCCGTAATCTGCGTCGCCCATGACCCCATTCGTGATAAAGGTCAGACGATTGAAATGGCGCATTCGTTACAAAAACAATTTGCAGGTGTCGCACAGGTCCTCTACCTCCCTCCTGGTGATCTGGCGAAATTTCAGAATCTCGTCGGAAGAAATTTGTCTCTAGAGCCAGGTGAAATAAGAATTTATCCCCCTTCGGAGGTCGAATTCCGGACAGTTGTAGCAGCACCAGCGATCACTGCTACAGATGTTCGGAGACTGTCATTTGTAAATATCACGCAACGAGTCCTACAGACCATACAACCTTTCATGCTGGCGATGTCTTTACCATCAGTATGCGATGAAGCTGCTCGTTCTCTTCGTTCATCTCGAGAGCCCCCCAGCGAAGAAGAGCTCCACGGAAGTAACATTGACTTTGAGAATCTTCAATTGTCGCACCAACAGCTGCAGAGGCGTTTCGCAAATCTACATGCCGAGTTGGAAGAATCTATAGAGGAAATCGCTACGTTAGAGAACCAGTTACGAGTAAAAGATACACAGCGTCGAGAAGCCGAAGAATGGTGGATTGAACGAGCGAATGCTCTTGAGGCAAGTCAAGCCGCCGCTGAGAAAAAACGCCTAGAGATCGAACGAAGGTCCGTAGAGTTTCTTATTAACGAAGATTTACAAAATATGCGAGATCAATTAACTGAATCGATCGCTTCGGTGGAAGAAGCCTTGTTTCGCGGTCGTAAATCCCTTGAATACGTTGTCATTCCTCAAGGGGTTTCCACCAGACTAGAGGATCTTGATACCCATCAACGCTCAAGGACTTGGGGTAGAGCTATTTGGAAGGCTTTGCTCGCTTTTGAAGCTTTCGCACGGTCAGGGTTTAACGGTAATTTCCTACAATGGTGCAGCGTGGGTAGCGATTTCGCCTGGTACTCCCAAGGGACCGCTATGAAAGAATCAGATAATGTACTAAATCATGAACGGCTCTATAAGCAGAGAGTCCTACCAGTCTCATCTGAAGTTGATGACTCAGGACGTGTTTTTATGGAGGCGCATTTAAAATTCAGTGGTGGTTTAGCTCCCAGAATGTACTTCTATGATGACACTAAAGGCATTACGGGAAAAATCCATATTGGTGGTATTGATCCCCATAGCCGATGGGAAAATAGTACAACGTAAATTTGGTTAGACCCTAAAGGACAGAATCTTGAACAGATATTTCCTGACGTTTTTTAACGAAATTAAGACCAGCAAGCATAATGATTCCAGCTACGACAGCGATCCCCACAATAATGCCAATCCTTGAGGACCCACCTTCTGCCGATTTTGAGATATCTGCAATTGCAAAAGAGTTCACAGGCGTCTCAGCACTCTCGAAAACATCGATCTCCCAAGTCAAAGTAGATCCATCCTGCGATGTAGCGTTGTGTTCAAGAATTTTTCCAGGCAGAGTAACACGAATCTTGAATTCCGGTTCAGGAATATCGAAAGCTTCCAAGATCAACTCTAGGTTCATGCCATCATCCAGGCCTGCGTCATCGCCGGATAATGGCGAGTCATCACCTAAGAGCTCGTCTGTAGCTAGGAAGAAAGTGAGTGTATTCCCAACAATGGATAGAGGGAATTCATCATCATCAGGATCTTGCTCCGCTAGACTTTTACCGAAATCAGTGAAATTAACGGAAAAGTTAACGCCGCACCACTCGTCGTCTTCATAATTCTCTACCTTCGCTTCAGCGCCAACGTCCGGTAAGAAAGAATTGTCGTCATCAGCATTCAGTAATCCCTCACATATCTCGGTGTCATTCCCTTCGCCACCTTCATCGAATATTTCTGTCATTGCTTTAGACATTGCAATATCGCCTGTGTAGAAACCGGTTCCGTCAGTTTCCACGACAATAGCCATATCGACTTTCATGCAACCGGAGCCTAAGAGCAGAATGAGAACGGGTGGTAAGAGTAGTTTGAAAAAATGATTTTTGTTTCGAGAGTCCATGTATCTAATTTATAGCATGGAACTAGCTAAATTTTTTTTACTTAGCTAATTTAAGAATCGCTGTTTCTAAATCTCAATACAGTCGTTCAAATTCTATCCCACCAAAACTTGCTGTTTCAATCGTGACTGTTAGCGGGTCAACAATCAGTTCAGAAAATCCGTCCTTCTCTAAGTATGCCAAGATAGCTGATGATGGTAGATTTCGAGCAATGGTGATTAAGGGACGGTCATCTGTTGCCCCTGAACGGGCGAAATGTTCGGCGTGATCTCGATCGAGAGTCCAAGACCACCCCGCAATGTTCGCTTGCTGACCACCACGAAAAATATCTACCTGATTCTGTAAAGAATTGAGTTTATTGTTCTCGCTCCCGGTCATAAAAAAAGATCGGAATTTTAGGTGCTGCGAGAAGAAATTCCCGAGTACTTCATTGCAAATTTCAAGATCGCCGTCAAAATAAGCTGTGAACTGGTGACTGTTATCCCATACTGATCGCCAACGTGGCCAATAATCTTCTGGAGCAATCGAATCTCTGTAAAAATCTTTTTTGAACTTATCAAATTCTTCCATCACACCATGATAGAAAATTTTTGGTCACCGTCGTTGAATCGGAAGAGAGAAGACATTGCCGGTTCGAACCGGCTACTCTCGAGGGAAAGATCGGGGGAGTAATGAAAGTGATGCTAACAGGGGGGACCGGTTTTATAGGTGGCCACCTGCTGAAAGCAGTCCTTACAGCAGGGCATGATGTACGGCTTCTGGTCCGGAACCAAGCGAAACTTGAAGAAATGAAAATAATCCAGAATATTGGCGTAGATTTGGATTACGTCGTTGGTGATATGACAAACCCATCATCGGTTTCAGAAGCTCTTGCTGGGTGCGATGCTTGTATACATGCCGCTGCATTCACGAGCCTCGATCCAGCAGTAATGGATCAAGCTCTTGCAGTAAACGGTCCTGGAGCTGAACTGATTTTAGACACTGCGGTCGATATGGGTTGTGATCCAGTGATTCATGTTTCGACGATGTCAGTGATTTTCCCTCCTACCGGAGACACGCTATCTGGTTCTGACCCTGTACAAGGCGGTGGCAATCCGTACAATGCATCAAAAGCTATAGCCGAAGAACACGCAAGAACAATGCAGGCCGCTGGGGCGCCAGTAAAGATTGTTTACCCTGCTGGCGTCACGGGCCCGATTGATCTGGGGTTAAATGTTTTGGCGGCAAACCTTGCACCAACTTTACAGAGCGAAATCATGATGAGTTTAGCAAGTGGCGGTTGGTGTCTGGTCGACGTCAGGGACTTAGCAACTGCTATTACAGGACTGTTATCGCCAGGTTCTGGCCCTCAACGGTACGTTGCCGGTGGGACGTTTATGGATTGGGGAGAGTTTCATGCAATTATCACTGAAGTTACAGGCCGAGACAGAGCATTACTGCCTACTCCTCGCGAAGCTTTGGAACAAATGGTCGATCCTGAAGCTGTAGAGATAATGCTTGGTATAGTCCCAGGAGATGACGCAGGTCTGCTCAAAGATAGTGGTTTGGGTACTTGGCGGCCGGTAGAGGAAACGCTCCATGACACGGTTGCATGGCTAATTAAACATGGGCACCTTGAAGAAGAGTGGGCACCAAACTGCTGTTAACATTTAGGGCAGAATTGTTACAGTTCCGGTATCACCATTTACGCGAATTTCGGCACCATCGGGGATTCGGCTTGTAGCTCCAGTGGCTGAGACCACACAAGGAATTCCTAATTCCCTGCTTACTATAACTGCATGGCTCATTGTCGCCCCAACATCGACGACAACAGCAGCCGCAGGAACAAACAACGGTGTCCACGCTGGGTCAGTTATAGGAGCGACAAGGATATCTCCGGGTTCAAGGGCCTGAGGATTGGTCGGATCAAGGATCACACGGGCTCGTCCGGTAACGATACCGGCACTTCCTCCCATTCCCTGAACGACTTTACGGTCGGGAAACTGGGTTTCCTGATCATGCCACATTTCGTCAGAAGGGATTTCTCCAGAGAACCAAAATGGGGGAGCGAGATCAAAGAGTGCCAAATACTGCTGTTCTCGATCTTCCGCTTCACGTTTCATTTCTCCAGCAATTGCTGCTTCAAGGTCTTGATCCTGAAGCATGAATACGTGTTCGGGGCTTTTGAGCCTTCCATCGTTTGCAAGGCGCCTTCCTAGCTCAAGAGCTGCGAGACGCACTTCATGAACCACCTTGACTATGGTTGTTTTCGCTGCTTCTCTCGCAGGGATGAAAACCGAACTTGACGTGACAGCAATCTCGAGAGTTCCAGCAGAGATTTGATCCTCGGCAACAAGACCACGGAGTTTTTCCAGTGCCTCTGATGACCGTCTTCGAGCCTCATTATGCCGGAGACGAGGGTCCTGTTTTTCAGAAACTAGCCGCATACGATCAATCATGGTCAGGGCAAGTTCGGGGTGTGTTTGCCACGTTCGTGAACGTAATTCCCATTCATTGTGCCCCCGACTTCCGTAATTATTCAGAAGAGCCTCAAAAGCAGTATTAAATTCGTCATCTCTGGCTGCTTTAATGTTCTCTAAAATACTTCCTGTGCCTTTTTCGAAAACAGCAGTAAGCGAAGAAGAATTTCGAACGATACGACTTAGGTCCCACATAGCAAAGCTAGGTTCCGCCGATGCAACTCCTCCTAGGCCACCGGCGATACGTAAATCTAAACCGGGTTTACCTAATCCTAAAGCTAGACCGGTGATAGCCCCCATGGTTACAGAAGCAGCAGCGCTAACTTCACTATGTGTGGAAAAGATTTCTGCGAAAAGAGGCATCATGTCGCGCATTCGCTGGACGAGGTCGTTGTCTTCTACCGACGACAGGTCCGGCCTGTCTTTGACAACTTGTTCAATCTTTACCGCATGTTCTGTGACTTTCGGAAATTCAGAAGTCGTCATCCACGAAAACATTAGAGCGTCGACTCTTGCTATTACTGCAGGATCTTCATCTTTTGAATTCGGTTGATAAGGGGGAAGTGTAGAGGAGCTTCCAAAAAATCCCATATCGACCATCTCCGGAGTCATTCCAGATGAGCGAGATCCCATGAGTCTGGCCACACTTAAGTTCAGGTACATATATCCGCCAAAAATTTCAAACATTAATTTATTCTCGGGATCCACTTCATCAGGGTCGATGGTAAATCGGAACATGAAATCTCTGATTCCCACATCTCCCGCACCATGCCATGTGTGGTCGGCAGTTAGAGGTGAAACAGGGTCCGGAAAGACCTCACCAACATTTCCTCGGGTGTAAATAGGAAAGGATTCTGATGGTGTGTCATCAATAAACCAACCGACCCCCATATGTCCCCCTAATGTCTTCTTTAATTTAGAGCAACGAGCTGAATCTGTCAGACAGATTCGAAACAAAGTTCTTGTAGCGAAGCATCAACAGAGAAAAGCCTAGCTATTTCACTGCAATTATTTCCCCGTGCGGAACGAGGAAAAACCCATCTGGTTGTGCTGCCCAATTTGCAAAGGCATCGGAGAGTTCATTTAGAGTTTCTTTCTTAGCCAAACCATGGGTTAATACCTGTTCAGCGAAAGTGGACTTCTGAATACGATCCGCCCACAGGCGGCCCCACCATTCCCTACTTTCAGGGGTAGCGAATGTCCAGGTGGAAGTTGAAACATCGATGTTGCTGAATGATATTTGCGAGACCCAGCTAAACAAATATCTCCCAGCGTTAGCTTCAACCTGATTTTTACCGGTCATTCGTTGGTAAAGATCCATCCATTCATCAAGCCTCGGATCCTGCGGAGACCATATCATCCCTCCATAATCAGCGTCCCTCAGTGCAACAATTCCACCAGGTCGAACAACGCGATGCATTTCCTTAATCGCCTCTACGGGTTTCGTGAGATGCTGAAGCAGTTGATGGGCGTGAACGATATCAAAACTATTTTCAGGGAAGTCTAAGTTGTAAACATCACCTACCTCGAATGAACAATTTTGTTGCAATGAGGAAGCATTAGCGGTTCTGGCTTTTATGATTATCTCTTCAGATAAGTCAATGCCCACGACGCGCCCTTTTGGAGCTCGTGTTGCGAGGTCTACAGTGATAGTCCCTGGGCCGCAGCCCACGTCTAGAAGGGACACGTTATCGTCGAGGTAGCTCTCAAGGTACTTGGCAGAATTCTCAATAGTCCGCCACGTGTGAGACCGTAAGACAGATTCATGATGCCCGTGGACGTAGATATCTCTATCCAAAGAATTTCCTTTATCGCGATCTTATTGTTTATAGGTCAAGTTCGTCGATGTGTCCATGCCAAGCTAGCTGTCCGCCGTCAATGGGGATGTACGTTCCGTTGATAAACCCAGCTTCGGGGCTCGCTAAAAAACAGACAAGCTCTGCTACTTCTTCTGGAAGTCCCAAACGAGGAATCAGCCCTTTGCCAGTCATACTTTTTTCAAAAGCAACAGGGTCATCCGCTTGTTTTACGAATTCGGTCACCATCGAAGTTGCTATAGCTGTCGGCCCGTAACAATTCACTCGTATGCCATGTTTCGCAAGGTCCACAGCTAAGTTCTGTGTCTGAAGGCGGATACCACCTTTCGAAGTCCCATAGGCGATACAAAGGGGATAAGCGGAAACCGAGCCTACTGACGCAGCATTAATGATAGAAGGAAGATCGCTTTCTTTCAGATACGGCAACGCATATTTCGAACACAGCCATGGGCCAACAGCATTGACTTCTAGAACTTTGCGAAAAGTCTCAACTGTCATGTTCTCGAGATCACACATAGAAGGGTCAGCTATTCCCGTTTCATGAATTCCAGCATTGTTATGAAGTACATCTATCCCTCCAAGCTCTTCAGCGCCTGCTCGCATCAATGCTTCAACATCGCTTGGAGACGTAACATCACAATGCGCATACGCGGCTTTGCCACCGCTCGCCCGAATAGAAGCAGCGACACCTTCACCTACTTCATCAGTAATGTCGGCAAGCATGACACTCGCACCCTTAGCTGCCGCTACGCGGGCTGTTGACTCCCCAATACCAGTAGCGGCACCTGTAATAACGAAACGTAATCCCTCTACACCCATGGTTCTACCTCAAATCGACTAACATTTATTTGCGTGAGTGTATAACTAACCAAATACTCGGTCAATTCAATCCATTGCTCAAATATCTGTTTTGCTCTTTGCATGTTTTGTTACAAACAGAGGGCCTGCACTCTTGTGGATACATTCATGATCTAAAGTATATTTTGTGCAAAAAGTTCAAAAAAATCGTGCGTTGTCTATCCTAATAATTTTTATTCTCGTCGTGCTTACCGCATGCGGGGGAGATGGAGATGCCTGCATCGATGAGCCGACACTAGACACGGACCTTAAGACAAGCGACGTTGTCATTGCTGAACAAAGCGTTGGCCAAGAAGATGAACAACCAGATGAGCAAGAAGAAGGTGAACAGCCAGTAGATCAGGAAGAACGTAGACAATCAGAAGAGCAAGAAGCAGATCAGGAGGAAAGTGCTGTAGAGAAATTAGAGGAAGGCAACTCATCTCCACCACCTGTGTCTACTCCCATGCCTTCGCCTACGCCCATACCCGAGCCAACTCCAGAAGAAGTGCCCACTCCCACAGAAATACCAGAGAGCGCTATTGAGTCAATCCTGCTGGATGCGTATACATGGGGCCAAAGCCAAAAAACACGAATATTGCAACAAGTACTTGCATTGTCAGTTGATGGTTATTACGGCTCGGATACGCTAAGTGCCCATATCGCGGAACTTCAAGAGCGCGGGTTGCGCACCGAAAACGTCCCAGAGGTACCCTCCCCCCCAACTCCGACCTCAACTCCGGCCCCAGCTCCGAGCCCACCTCCACCTCCAACTCCGCCTCCGCCGCCGA
>JAKMEQ010000041.1 GCA_022425805.1 Acidimicrobiales bacterium | reverse complement strand
TGTGGGTGAAGGTGAAGGTGAAGGTGAAGGTGAAGGTGAAGGTGAAGGTGTGAGTGTGGGTGAAGGTGAAGGAGTTTCCTCATCTTTGCTTGTCCCCTGTTTGTTTAGTCCCGCAGGTTCTTCTTCTGCGACAGTTTCTGTCTCCTTATCTTCAGGTATAGCGCTAGATTCAGGTTGAGAGCTACCTTCGACTTCTTCAGTTGTAGCTTCTGACTCTTTAGATTCATTATTATCACCAGAGCAAGCACTGACAACCGCGCCGATGATCCCAATACCAACAAATAAACTGATTGAGTACATCAGTGATTTCTTCACGGACAACCTTTAACTAAAATATTTTCTTAAACAAGACTCAATGGATTCATACACGTAGTCAATTTTATTAGTGCGCTAAGTCTACAGTAGGAGATTTTTTACTTTTCTGAATTGATAGGATCGCAGACAAGGTTTTCAGCGTAAGTCAAATATATTCTTAAACATGAAAAGATTCTTTTGTATTGCGATAGCTTTACTCTTCATTGTCTCAACGTGCGGAAACCCAGATACAGATGCAGGAGACTCACCTACGAGTTCGGATAAAGATAACTCTGAGATACTATCTCCAGTTGTTTTTGAAGTACTTAATTTAACAGGATTTGATACTTCAGAAATTCAGGGTTGGGCCGACCATGCCGCAGCGAGCATGTTTGATAGACGCGCTAATATTCTTGCCGTCCTTTACCCGATAGGAGAGAATTTAGGAGACGAAGATCGTGATCGGTTTAATGGAGCGCCCTTTACCCCTAACGAAGTTGTTCTTTCTCAGGTAGAGATTGAAGATTTGCTTTCCACAATTGAGATGTGGCTCTCTGAGCACCCTTGCACTGATCAGGATGGTAGAGAAAAAAATGAACAGTTAAAGGATTTTCGCTTATGGCTCGAAGAAGGGGCAGATGCTTCAACACAACGAGAACTTTGTGAAAGGCTTCCAGACACTGGGACTCTTGGTGTTCGTGATACAAGAGTAGTTTTTATGGGCCTTCAGAATCCAAGGGAATATCAAACTATGGAACAAGAGGTCGAGAATCTTCAGCGTTTTTTCTTCCATGAGATTTATCATGCATTACAGCAAGACCTTCGCAGCTGTCCAAAGATAAAAGATGGCGAGGCGGCAACGATAGCTGTTGAAGGATCCGCTGATTACTTTTCGTATATAAACGTAGGACAAATCAGAGGGGAAAGGCTTCCATCCATTGAACCCTTAGAAAAGATGTTAAAAGAAATTGAAACCCTAGAAACATGGGGACAGTTCTACAATCCGGATCTTGCCATATTGCTTCTTCGAGCAATGATTGAAAATGGATACTCAGATGACAGCACATTGACGAACGGGAGCCTTTTCCATAACTGTGTTCGTTCCCAGTTAAATTGATAGAGATTTAAGAACGGAACGCCTAACAATACAAAAATGTAAAGGCTTGGAACCTTCCTACGAGAGTTAACTCAGCTAGTCACGATGGGCCTTCATTAGTTCTGTTTGGTTTAACATCATTGGTTGCAATATTTTAGAGTTAGAGATACGTAAAGTATTGAGAAAAGTGTGGTTCATGATACGTAAAATATTTAGTTTCGTAATTGTTTTAGGTTTAGTCGGGGGTTCTGTCGCCTGTGGGGCCGCTGGAGATACTAAAGCCCCCGAGCTGAGTGTTGGTTCGGATCAATCAGAGAATCAGATTGAAGAAGAACCTGATTCAGATACTGAACCGCCTCTAGAGAATCAGATTGAAGAAGAACAGACAGTAAAATATGAAACTTGGTTTCCTGGCGTGTACCTGCCTCGGCATTGCGAAAGCGGAGTTACTGTCAATGACGCAGGTTTTGTCATCCCCGAAAAAGATGAGATTTGGGCATGCTCTGAAGGTACAGATAACAAACTAGCCGTCGATATGAGATTTGGTGAGCTTGTTCGACAGCAGGATTCGTCTGAGGACGTATACGGGGTTTCACAGTATCTTCGCGTTTTTCAGATGATGGACGTAAATCCCACTACAGGACAATTTGGTTTATGGGGACAATGGATAGGTGATGATCGAGCGCACCCTCATGGACCTTTTAATTCGATTGAGGGTGGATTATTTATTGCTGACAAAATGGGACGCAGCAAATTCCCAAAATACATGGCATCAGCAGCCACACACCTGTACTCAGGTAAAAGCGACACTGGAGGCGGTTGGGGTTTTTACGAAAGACGTATCGACTGTTCATTGCTGGGGCGAGTAACTCTTTCGAATAGAATGATGGTCCCACCTCACCTTATTTCTTTCGACGAAGAACAAAAAACGTTTGATGACGAAGGTGGGATCCATGTCGGAACATCGTGGTCTGCTTTACCTATTTTTGGTGGGAAGTCGAGAGTGGATGAGCAGGCGTGGGGTGACGACGTTGGAAAGCTTACCTGGACGTTCATTATTGATGCAGCCAATCACAGTGGCCCTCTCATAGCGTATGTTCCTGAACATTGGTCACGACGAGTTGACCGATTCAATGCTTTGGAGGTGTTAGATGATGTTTATGAATGGGACGATAGCCCAATAGCAAACGTTTTGGTTGATTTTTTAAATGGGGATATAAGTAACTCTCAATTGCATGCAGCTATTAGCGAGGAGCCATGGTACCAAATCGAGCCAGGTTCGGATGGTTGGGAGGAAGGTAGTTACTGGGTTCGGCCAGAACAGACTCTTGGATTGTCACCAGCGCGCCCCTACCTTCCTACAGGGAACGAAATGCCCGAAATCCCATCATTTATAGAAACCGATGCAGAAGGAAGAAAGTTTGCAAAAATTTTTCCACCTTTATTCCCAAAGAAGAACGATATTGAACCGTTCGTTTCTAACGCGCAAACCTTCGATGTTCGTCTCTATACCATTTTGTTGAGATCTTCAACCTGGATGCTGATTTAAAAACGGAAAATACGAACTTCGGAGATTTCGGTATGCCAATGCATATCGAGCACAATGAGCATCTCTATGAAAGAGAAAACGCTGGGGTATTTTCGTTCGATGAAGGGGATGAAAGGGAGCATCCGTTTACCAATACAGAAAGTTTTGAAATCCATATTCCCTTACGCCCCCAACATACAAATGGAGAAACAAGTATCGTCATTGATTGGGGAGGAGCAGAAGTAGAAGAGCGGGGATGGAGCACCTACTATGAAATATTGGATGACGATACATTAATCCCAGTATCGGCTTCAGAAGTGCCGGAAACTCTGACTGAACTTCACTATGGGTCAGTTCCTGAAACCGCAGATATAGCTCCTCACGAAATCGACGCAACTTTAGGCTCAGATAGAGAAAATTGGGTCGATCCTGATTTTTCTTGTTATGACTGTGAAGATATGAGTGTTTGCGACCCAAAAGTCTATGAGACAGTGCTAGATGATGAAAGCACAGTTTCATACCAGTGGTTTAGATTCCGTGACCAGCCTCTTTTTCAAGGTTTAACTATTGATTATCCAGATGTGTACACAGATGCGTATCTTGGTGAAATGCAAATGCTGATAGAGAAGATGCACCGCGATTGGGGAGGTTCACAAAAATTTTTAGAACAACCCCAATCCAATGACCAAGGGTATCCATTGCATCTAGCTGAAATAGACCACGGTCTTCTAGTCGACCCACCAGAAGGAAAAGAATATGGATGGGTACCAATAGTTATCCAGGTAGAACATCCAGATGGAGAATGGATAGAAGATATGGTCACGCGGGAGACGCCTATAGGAGAACTGTGGGATACGCACTAATGTATTCAGCTAATTTTGCATCCTATATATACCTTTGTTACTAGGCATAGAAAGAAAACACGGTGGCGCATTTTCTCATTCCGCAACCATCTCAGATCGATAGGGTTACCATATAAACCGGTAGACAAAAGAAGTAGTTTGACATGCACCTAATTACGAATCGGTTAGTTGAAAAATACTTAGAAGACGATACGACAAAACAACGTTTAGATAAATTCTCCGACCAGGTTCCTAAGGGTTACGTTTGTGAAAAGTGGTTAGAAGAAACTCCGGCTAAGAGATACATATACGAAGCTCTCTATGGGCCTCTTTTCAGCAGAGAATCTAATAAAACAATCCTTGATGTAGGCGGAGGATTAACGTCTCTTACCCAAGTTCTAGCCAAGTCTCATAATTACTTTTTGGTAGATCTACTAGCTCATGAACAAATAGAAAATGTTAAAGCACTTGAAAAATCTGTCGGAAGAGAATTTATTATCCCAAAAGATTGGGAAACTCTAGATGATCGTAGCTATAACACCATTATCGCTAACGATCTCTTACCAAATGCTGACCAACGGCTTGAGATCTTCTTAAACAAATTTATTCCTCGCTGTTCACACCTGAAAATGCTGCTGACTTGGTATAACACTCCCCGTCATTACAAAACAAAGCGAATAGACGGTGACGAAATAATGTTTTTACTCGCTTGGGACGGAGAGCAAACCCGAAAAGTTTTAGAGCCCTTCTTACCTCACATCGTGAATCCGGACTTGGGGTTATTCGATGAGCCTCAAGAGTCTGTATACCCAAATGGTAGACAAACTTGTTTAATTGAGTTCCAGGGTGGCATATAATTAAAATGATGGGAAATGCCACTAAGAGATTGAAAATAATATTTTATGGTGATTCCATTTGTGTAGGGCAAGGAATATCGATACATCAAGGATGTGTAGTCAAGGTAGCAGCGCATCTGGAAGAGAATAAATCCTCATTCGAGCACGATATCCTTGTGATAAATAGTTCTGTGAATGGAAGAACTACCCGTCAAGCCCTCGAAGACATGCCATACCATGTTCAAAGCCAAAGCCCAGACATTTTACTTCTACAGTATGGGCTAAATGACTGTAACCATTGGCTAAGTGATCAGGGCCTTCCCCGAGTGAGCCTTGATGCATTTAAAGCGAATTTAAAAGAAATGGTACAAAGGGGGAAAAATTTTGGGGTTAAACACGTGCTGTTGATCAATAATCACCCCACTACCCTGCAGGAAGACAATCTTCCCAATACTGGATTTCCTTTTGAATACTTCAATCAAAAGTACAACGAAGCTACTCGAATACTCGCTGAAGAACTTCAAGAGGACGTAATCTTCCTTGACATCGAAGCCCATTTCTCTAAATTATTATCAGAAGGAAGGGAAATGTCTCATTTTCTCTTGGAGGACGGGATGCATCTCGGAGAAACAGGGCACCAGGTTTACTTTGATTTCATTAATCCTGTCTTAAAAAACGCGATTGAAAGTTTGGCGAACTCTCAAAAACAAGATTGACAATTTATGAAAAACCAATTCCTTGAAATATCTGCGGTTAGTTCTGACCCAGTAGATAAGCCTTTGAAGGTACTGCTCCTCGCAGATGATGAACACCCAGCAAATACCTTTATCGACTACATCGAATCTATTGTTTCAGAGTCGTGTCACGATATCCATCTCATCAATCCCATAAATTCCCAATGCCCAGAAAATCTCTCAAAAAGAGAATACGACGCCATAATCATTCACTGCTCAATAACCATTACGGAGTCTTATTACCTCTCTGCTAAATGGGTAAAGGGCATTACCCACTTTGATGGGATCAAAGTACAAATAGTCCAAGACGAATACAGATGGATCAACAAGATGAAGGCTCAAATGCGTTGTCTTGGAGTGCAAGCTATTTTCTCCTGTTTGTCGCCTGAAAGCGCTGAAATGGTTTATAGCGGGGAGTTCATGTCAGATATAAAGGTATTTTCTTGCCTTCCCGGCTATTTCTCAAAAAGATTACGTGCTCTTTCCTTTAGACCCTTTAAGGAAAGAGAATATGATGTTATTTATCGGGGTAGAGAATTGCCATGGTCCACAGGTAAGTTTGCCCAAGCCAAAAAAAAGATAGGTCAAAACTTTATTTCTTGGAGCAAAGACTCCGACCTGAGATCCGATGTTCAAACGAAAGAATCCGAACGAATTTATGGAGATGATTGGGATACGTTTCTTATGAGCGGCAAAACCATGCTCGGCGTTGAAGGAGGCGCTTCGATCTTCGACTTTGACGGAACGCTCGCAGAAGATTTGACAGTATACGAATCTGAAAATCCTAATGCTGATTTATCTCAATATTGGGAAGCTAAATTAAAACTGTTTGAGGAAAAGATCTCACATAAAACTATCACCCCAAAAATTTTTGAAGCAATCGCAACCAGAACCGTCTTAGTCTTAAACCCAGGTGAATACACCGGAGTACTAAAACCGGATCGTCATTACATTCCTTTGCTAGAAGATGGATCTAACTTCAAAGAAGTTGTTAAAAAAATTAAAGATGATCAATTTCTTACTGAGCTTGCCGAAACTACATATGAAGAAATCGCCAAGCGAGATGATCTAACTTATAAATTCTTTGTTGACAAAGTAGATCGTATTCTCCATGGCTTAGAGAAGAACCCAAGTCAATCGAATGCGGAAACATTTTTCAGGAAGAAAGTAACTATCCAGAACATCGAGACAGAAGAATTAATTAACCGGACATTAGACCTAAATCAAACTGTTAGTAGTTTAGAACATGAGCTGCAATCGGCGTCGCAGCGTGAAGAAATGTTACAAGCCGAAGCAGATGGCCTGCGAAACCAGATAGAAGACGAACAACAATTTTATAAAGCTAGTTTAGAAAATGAGCTGCAATCGGCGTCGCAGCGTGAAGAAATGTTACAAGCCGAAACAGATGCCCTTCAGCGACAGATACAAGTATTTAAAAATCTGTTACAAGTACTCCAAATTCAATTTCAAAAAGCTATGGAACAGACTTCGATCATCCACCGGTGGGTTAAGGTCGTCAAAAAGATCAGAAACCGAACCTCTTAAAAAAGTAAGCTTGGGTACACGTTAGGTCCCTTAAGAAACGTCTGAGAGTCGAAAGTATTTCGTTCAGAGGGTTCTTTATAGAGGTCTGTTTTTCCAGCTTTTTTCGGGGTGGTGATTGTCCTGTTTTTTGCTGCTCTTGTACCTTGGTTTCTTAACTGGAATTGTATTTGACGAAGTGTTTTCGGTAATCGTTTTTCTCTTTGATGAGGGTGGACTTGTTGGACGAGTTCCTTTTTCGGTTACCCGACCACTGGTCTTCCTGTCTTTTGGAGGTTTACCCATATTCCAATGATAGAAGAGGCTCGCTTCATCGGGGAGATCTTTTCCTTTTTTTCCGTTGGGACCGAAGTCGGCCTTTTTGATAAAGAATATGGCATTCGAAGGTAAGAGGGCTAATCTTCCAAAATGATGCCCAAAGAAAAAAAACTACTGTCTGCAATACAATCGATTGGTCCTATGGTCATTGCGTTCTCTGGGGGAGTTGATTCATCTCTTGTAGCAAAAGCTGCAAGTAAAGCTTTACCTAAAGAAAATGTGCTACTTGTAACTGCTAATTCTGGATCTTTGGGAGAGGGAGAATTAGAGAATTGCGAAAAGTTATCTATTGCATGGGGCGTAGATTGGACGAGCGTAAAAACTAACGAATTCGAAAACAACCAATATCTAGCTAATCAGGCTGATAGGTGCTGGTGGTGTAAAAGTGCTTTGATGGATGAATTAGAACCAATAGCATCACAAAGAAATGCTTCGGTTGTTCTTGGTGTTAATGCAGATGATTTAGGTGATCACAGGCCAGGACAAGAAGCGGCTAAAAGTAGAGGAGCACGGTTTCCGCTGGTTGAAGCTGGTATGACTAAAGCAAATGTTCGTGATCTTTCGCAACAATGGGGATTATCGGTATGGGATCGGCCTTCTATGCCTTGTCTGTCTTCACGAATTCCCTATGATACGAAAATCACCATTCAGCTCTTATCCCGAGTTGATCGAGCTGAGAATATTCTACGAAAAAAAGGGCTTCTGGACGTGCGAGTCCGACATTATGGGGACACGGCAAGGATTGAAGTCCCTAGGAACGACATGCAGAAACTTATGGATCATGCTGAAGAAGTAAACGCAGAATTTATAGAACTCGGATATAAATACATCACATTGGATCTTGCAGGGTTACGTTCAGGCAATCTTAATAGTGCGCTTAAGTTATGAGAAAAAGTGAAGAAATCTGTTTAGATTTCGACCGAACTCAAAGAATTAATATGCCGGAGGCCGTTTATTGTGAGGGCAAGACGACAGATCAATGTCTTGAAATAGTGCAACAAATGCTAGAAAATGAAAATTCTGATGACGCGGTTATTGCTACTCGAGCCACAGAAGAACAGTTCGACGCTCTACTTACGTTGCAACCTGACGCTGCTAAATATTCAACTCTTTCATGGAGGCATCGGCCTTCCACAGATTTTACTGTCGGAATCGTTTCAGCAGGAACGTCCGACGTGAGAATAGCAAGCGAATCTCGAATAACGTTAGAAGCTCTTGGACATTCGACCTTCACCGTTACAGATGTTGGGGTCTCAGGACTGCACCGTTTAACCGAGGTTCTTCCCAGCCTAAAAAAAGCTGATGTACTAGTAGCTATTGCTGGGATGGAAGGTTCAATGCCGACAGTGCTTGCTGGTTTGGTTCCTCAGCCAATAGTAGGAGTACCCACCTCAAGTGGTTACGGGTCATCATTGGATGGAGTCACGGCACTCTTATCGATGCTTGCTTCTTGTGCGCCAGGAATAGCGATTGTAGGAATCGATAATGGGTTTGGTTCAGCGTGTGTGGCTCATAGGATCAGCCAGCTACGTAGTTCGGATTAGAGATGAGCTTTTCTTTATGGATAGATCCTTCATTTGGGGCTTCCGGGAACATGCTTTTAGGGGCTTTTTCCGAATTGGTCGAAAACCCTTATCAAGCTTTGGAACCTCTGGATGGTTTAAACCTTGGGAAATGGGATATTGAGTTAAAGAAAACTCTCCGATGCAGCCTTACTGCAACAGAAGCTCAGGTCCGATATGACGAAGCTACACATGGAAGACAATGGAGTGAAATAGACCTATTGCTGAGCGAAGCTGACCTTCCGATAAATACTGCTAACGGGGCACGCGAAACGTTTCGTCTATTAGGGCAAGCCGAAGCGAAGCAGCATGGGGTTGATATCAATCAAGTGCATTTCCATGAAGTTGGCGCCGTTGACGCCATCATTGATGTCGTAGGGGTATGGCTGCTCCTTTCTGCACTCGAAGAAGACTATGGGATGCTTAATGAGATCACTATTGGGCCTGTTGGTTTAGGCTATGGATCGGTTGAAGCAAGCCACGGCACGTTACCTCTGCCCGCTCCCGCGACTGTAGAAATCCTGCAAGGGTGCCCAGTCACAAACGTAAACATAGATAAAGAAACCTGTACCCCAACGGGAGCAGCCTTACTCGTAAGTCTTGCGACTCGTTGGGGAGGGATTAACGCAGGGCAAATAGGGTCATCTTCACGGGGGGCAGGAACAAGAAATCCGGCAAGCTACCCAAATGTCGTTTCAATCATTCTCCTAAATCAGTCAGAAGCAACAACTACATCACAGCTCAAATTTCTACTCGAAACGAACGTTGATGATGTAACCCCTGAGGTCATAGCTCATACGATTGAATCCTTACTAACGGCAGGAGCTGAAGATGCTTGGATTGTTCCAATAATTATGAAAAAGGGAAGACCCGGACAGGAAATACGCATTCTTTGCAGCGATGAAAAAGTAGAAACACTCAAAGCCCTACTTTTTTCCGCAACAGGGTCACTTGGATGCAGAATTATTCCAGTAGAAAAAACAGAACTACCTCGCTCTTTGGAGCAAATACATATGTATGGAGAAAAGGTTTCAATAAAAGTAGGTCCATACAGTGCGAAACCTGAACACAATGATCTTGTTCGTGTTGCAAACAAAACGCAACTGCCTCTTAGGCAACTAGCGGAAGAAGCTACTCTCATATGGGCACAGAAAGAACAAACCTGAAAGCCGAAATAAAAAAATCGGCTTATTCGGAACAGTAAGGAAACAGCAAGACGGGATACAGGACATTCTCCTTTCCCGCTGTTTGTTATCAACCAAATAGCACCCAAGATGTGTCATATCTGCTTCGTAACTTTGGAGCATGCAACTGTGTAAGAAATGTGGCGAAGAACCCTGCTGGACTAAGACATGGTGCTCCTCATGTCAGAAAACTTATCAGAAGCAATACAAAGCATTTCAAAACTACAAACTCAACAATGGGGTTTCCTATCAGAAATATTTAAAGGTTCGCTGGAAACCACCTAAAAAACGACCGAAACCTCATGTTTCTCCTCAAAGACCGAACCAAAGAAGAGCCAATTAATTCCAGTCCGCTATTGATGCAACCAAATAGACCACCTTATAAAGAGGGGTATAATTATTTCACAATGACGGCACATGCTACCAGAAAGCGCAAAGGGAGAAACACGGGAAGCTTCCCCCATATTTTGTTCACGTAATGGCCTTTAGCAATCTCACTAAACCTGAACACGAGTCCTACAAATTGAACTCCAAACCCCCAATATCTCTTTATTCCGAACTTTTTGAAAAGCTTTTAGCCGACAAGTCTTAATAACTACGAAACGATAATAGGGCTTTACAATAGTCTATCTTCAGGTCCTAATAAGAAAGTTACTAGAGAGTGGAACAGACACTAAAAAACGTACCTCAAATTGCTCGGAAAATAATTACCTTACTTTTTCTGTTCTTTGTCATTTTCATTAGCTCTGCTTGTGGTGCGTCTTCCGAAGTTGCACCACCGGCGTCGGCTGAACCACCAACATCAACTGAGATACCAACTGAAACTCCAACACCAACGTTGGGTCCAGTGGCGCTTACAGCGAGTTGTGTCAAAGAGGGCGGCCATATCTACTGTATTGGTGAAGAGATGCCTGTCGTTACGGGGGCCCCCGACCTATATGGACAACAAATTTCTTTTTCGCCCGAATTCTTTTGTGCTTCAGATCTTGATATTCGACTCTGTAAAGCTGCTACCGAAGCTTTCCTGCTCGCTGCAAAGGAGTGGGGTAACTATGGCCCAGTCGAGTATTGGATCATGGGAACTGATGAGGCAGCTGGAGATTCGATGGTAGACGTTTTTTGCAACCGCCGTTCAGAAAGAAATGATGATGATTTCAATGAATGCATTAAACATGAGGGAACATTTGGTGACCATGGCATGAATTCTTACCGCGAGCTAGGGGCACAATGGTTAGAAGAGAAAAGTGCCGCAAGTACTATGGGCCATAACGGTGGAAGACATTTCAATTACCATAAATACACGTCCAGTGTTCCTTGGGGTTTTGACAATTCTTACGACCTCGAGGGCCAACAGTCTGCTGCAGGAGAACAGAAAACTGTATTCCATGAATATTTTCATACGATTCAACATTCTGCTTTACTTACTCAAGATTGGTATGAACGTGATGAGGGTATGAAACCACGTTGGTTCACAGAGGGTGGTGCTGAATTCATGGCACAGGTCGCTACGGCCCGTTTACGTTCTAGTGATGCTTTCACATCAAGTGAGATTGCCGGACAGGGCTCTTTTGATTTCAATCAAGAAATGCAAAACGCCCTATTCGCCGCGAAAGAATCTTTTAAGAGTTGTGGCGGGGATTTATCAGATACTGGCTATGGGGCGAAATGCGACTCGTATGGCGCTGCCTATGCCGGAGGGGCATGGGCTCACGCCTATCTATCGCACACGTACGGTAGCGATGTATTGCTCGAAGTTTTCTACCCTAACCGTGAAGCAATGGGCTTTGAAGGAGCCTTCATGCACACATATGGGCAGAC
Source organism: Acidimicrobiales bacterium (assembly GCA_022425805.1). Lineage (GTDB taxonomy): Bacteria > Actinomycetota > Acidimicrobiia > Acidimicrobiales > UBA8592 > UBA8592. The sequence continues at coordinate 21,090 of JAKMEQ010000041.1, read as the reverse complement.
AGTTGAGGATTTCGTAACCGAGTTTAACGAGTTCCTTAAACTCCCCTTAGATCAGCAAATGGAAATACTTCCACAAGCTTGACTAGGGTCTGTGGTTTGACATGTAGCGCAGGGGAAAGACGAGCTTCTCTAGTATTTATCGAAGATTTTTTTTGAGAGATACTTACTGTGTTATAAATAAACGCATATAGGTAGAGGGCTAAATACCTGAAAATATTTTTCTAGCATCGACAGGACGGGGGGGGTTCTAGATTCAATGTTAAGTGAAGAAGAGATAGAGGCATTCCATCGCGACGGTGCTATCCAGATTAAGAATGCTCTGGATAAAGAATGGCTTCAGCTTCTCGCCGTTGGCTTAGATGAATGTTTCAACCAACCAGATGGCATGTCAAGTGAACTGGTCATGCAAGAAATGCAGATTCGAGTAGATCAGTTTCCAGCCTCAAGGTCAGAGAACCTTCAGAAATTCATTTGTGAATCTCCTACGGGTGATTTAGTTGCAGCCATGCTTGGCGCACCAGTCCGGTTTTACATGGATCAGATGTTCGTTAAACCCGCAGGGGAATTAATGGCCACTGCTTGGCATCAGGACACGTGCTATTACAACGTTGAAGGAGATGACTTAATTAGAGCATGGATTTCGCCAGACCCTGTTCCCAGAGAAGCAAGTCTTGAAGTGGTGCGTGGTTCGCACAACTGGAATGTCACATACCGGCCCCTAGTCGGGAGGGATCCGGAGATGGCGGAGGAAGTCCATAAGCTGAATTTGGAGAAAGCCCGAGAATATGGGATGTATGAACGTTCGGGAAAGGATTTCGCATACAACGACGCACTTCTTGATACCTCTCTCCCTGAAATCCCCGACATTGAAAATAATAGGAAATCATTTGACATTATCGGATGGGATTACGAACCAGGAGACGTAATTCTCTTTCATGGAGACATCATCCATGCTGCGTGTAATGAAACCGTATTGTCTTACCCACGTCGGGCGCATGCAATCATGTACGCAGGGCCAAATGTCCGTTACGTTAAACGCTTTGGGCAGGTCATACCTGATCCAAAAGCGCTTGCCTTCTTCAATCCTCAAACAGGTCAGCGCCTATCCGAGTTCGGAGATATTTTCCCACTCGTAGGTTCAAAGAAACGCTCGTAAGCCTTTATTACCATTTTCTTTTACCTCACACAGTTAAAAAGCGTGAAGTAAACAGAATAATTGCCAACAAACCAAACCCCGCTTAGGGTAATAATCGCTTAACAATCTAAGCACAAGTGATCCAATAAAAATATTTTTAACCGCAAAAATAAAGGAAATTATGGGTAGAGAAGAAAATATTCAAATAGTTGAGTCCTATTTTCAGGCGCTCACAGATTCTGACGTGGAAAAGTATCAGTCACTTTTTGCTGATGATGTTCTACACAACGTATGTGGGGATATGGCGATTTCTGGGTGTTGGGAAGGTAAGTCTGCTTTGTTTGATGTCTTGTCTACCTACTTTTTTGAACGTCTTGACATGGAACGCACACAATTACCGACGAAATATGAAATTATGTGCGCAGATGACGACAGAGTCGTTGGGCTTATGAAAGCAGATGCCTATTCGGTAGACGGGAACCCTTATCCACAAACATATGCGATGATATTTACGATCAGAAATGGACTTATCGCTGAAATGTATGAGTTTTTCGATACCGCTTTAGCAGAAACAGCTTTATTTGGAGCCACGCTAGAACGACCAGATGTAGAGCCTATGGTGACCAGGCCATTCAATTTCTGACTTGATTAACCAATTGTGCATGCGTCTGAAACAACCGAAAATAATTGCTAACTAACACATGAAAGCAGCCACGACTATGGCATCGTGTTCCACCAAGCAGGTTGGTTAAAATCTGCCCTCTTCTTCGAATTTACCTCCGAGGAACAACGCCACCTTTTTGAGGAACGCTGAGTCGTATTTCTGCAATAAACGGATCACCTGCGAGCGAATAACGTAAGGGAGAACGAACACGAGTGCCAGGTATAACACGGTTGGGACATTGGCCAACCCTGAGAGCTCGATGATAAGAAATATAAGAAGCGGAGGTAACGCTATCGGTAACGGGAAGATCGGCATTTTGAGCATGTATAAACCTTAGGTGGCATTTGGGGCGAGGAACCATTCTCAAATGACAGGAAAGTCTTTCTACCTACCGGTAGATCCAGTTTCTACCAGCTATTTACCTACACGACTATGTCAGCGTGTAACAGAATGTTCTTTCGCAGCATCTATCTTTGAGCATTTATTTTGCCCAATCACTTGGTTCAATAGCATAGATAAAGCCTTGAAGAGGCTGATTCTCGTCTCGTTTATAGGTGTTTCGGCGAGCTATTTCTATTAGCTCCTCAATAGCTTCGCGTCCGCCATATTTAGCGGATGAGAACCCTCCATGTTCATCAAAGAGTTGTGTCCGAAATGCTCGTGCCGTTTGGTTATCCCAGAAGGAAACGTTCATCTCCGTATCGCCTTGAAATGAAGAGAAGACCAGATTGGTTGAACCTATTGTTGCCCATGCATCATCGATTATTGCTGTTTTTGAGTGAACATAGATTTCTTCATAGCCCCATGTCCGAAGTGCGGCAGGAGCTGCTAGGCAAAAGTTCGGATATTCGCCGCATTTTGCTAATGCCTCATATGCGGCTGCAATACCAGGGTGTGATCTGGCAGCTGACAATTCTGACATAGGGTCTGCGGGTACAAGAGCGAGCACAGGTATCCCTTTTTCAAGTCTTCTGTGAATGACGTCTAAACAGGCTCTGCTTAACAAGATCTGATTTTCAATGTAAACGTATTCTTCGGCTGCTTCGAAAGCTTCGAGGTACTGCTGTCGTACACTATTTTCGCCTTTGGGCATTTCGGAATACAGGTCAGGAAGAAGACTTCGAGTTATCTGAGCTTTTACGTTTCCGACTTCAGCAGAAATTCTGTCTACCTTTGACAAGTTCTCGGTTCCGGTCTTTGGCCAGCTTCCATTCTCTTTGTTTTGTTCTGATGCATGGTTCCAACGCATAACAAAATTTTGGTGAACGTCGCTGGTGATCGGTCCTTGTATTTGGCAATGAACATCATGAATGTTTGAGTATCTTTCGTTACGTTTACCAAACGTTGGTTCTTCATGACCTGGGTTCGTCATTGACCCTTGAGTGATGTTGATCCCACCAACAAAAGCGATTTCATTTGGTGTCCCAGCGTCAATAATCCAAACTTTTTGGTGCTGGCAGTTCATTCCAACGGCATCCCATCGCGCCTGCCATTGTGTGTCTCTGCCGGATAGTATTTCTATAGTTTTCGCATCTGCACATAACGTGTCCTCAGCATCAGCCGAAGGGCCTTCCGGATGCCATATGAGTGCCCGGACGTCAAGCCCTCGAGATGCAGCACCATCAAGCAGATCAAAGAAAGTTCCCCGCCCTTCAGGAAAAGTCGCTTCTTGTTCGAGGAAAGCAACACATACCCATAGAGAAGAAGTCGCTGATTCAATTGTTGAAGCGATGCGATCAAACGCAATGCCGCCATCAACTAGAGGAGTTATAGCATTTCTTTCTCTTGGTGGAAAGAACGCTGAGTCTGGAATTGGTATCGCCATATATAGAAGTTATAACCTTTTACTTCTGTTAGAATCTATATTCATGTCTAACAGAAGTAAATCAAATATTCGGCGGTTAAAAAATCGAATACAAGATATCACTAACAACATTTCTAGATTATATTCACGTACTTTCCGCCGTACCTCTACTTCCGCGATCGATACTGTTGATATTGACTTGACGAGAGTTGGCAACGTGAGTGTAGACGCGATCGGTGCGACGGAATCGACCAGAGTTGGCAATGTGACTGAAATGAGCAACCTAGAAATACGGGATCAATATGAAGACTGGACACGAGAGTATGCCCAGCGCAACCTCAAGTGGCTTGAAGATGGAGTCGCCCATGAAAAGTATGTCATGGATGAGAAAATAGATGTATGGCATATTGCCACCGAGATGTTTATCTTCCCCGCACTGCGACAGCTACTTAATGACACTCTCCCTAACAGAACTTTTGTCAACGGTGTCGAGATTGGATGCGGGACGGTAACATTCTTCGATCACCTCAATATTGAAAATCCTATTTTGGTTGATTTAGCACCGGACTACTGTACGTTCATGGCGAGTAAAGGTTGGAAGGTCCTAAACGAAAATATTGAAAACTTATCTATCGACTCGGATTCCCAAGATATTGTCGTCTGCTCTGAAACCCTGAACGTAGTCCTATCTTTGGAGACAGCCTTGAAAGAGGTGGAACGTATTCTTACACCAGATGGTATTTTTTTGGTCAATGTCCCTTGGGAGTTTGAACTCGCTGAATATGACGGAATGCTTGGAAGTCATCTTAGGGAGTTCAATGAACACAATGTTGAAGAGAAGTTTCCTAGATGGGACATACTCGCAAGAGGGATAATTCCTCAAACGGTCAAACCAAATGGGATTCCGACAATAAATTTGATCCTAGCTCGATCTGACGTTAGTAGTTCTAACTAAAGAGTGAAGCGCGCTCGGTGGGACTCGAACCCTCAACCTTCTGATCCGTAAGTAATCCATGGGTTCTCCAGTTGGGTAAATATGTGTTGTTACCAGCTATTTTAGTACACGGGTGTGTCAGGGTGTGTCACCGTGTTCCACCTGCGTGGCTGTTCGCGTGGCTATCTATCAGCATTATGAATAATGAAAATAGCATCATTGATTTCCTGGAATAGGGTAGCGTTCTTTGCATACACTACTACCAATGAAAAAACTCTTCTATCTCCTTCTGTTACTTACTCTAGCTAGCTGCAGCAGCGAACAAGAGAGCACGGACGCTCAAACAAATTTAGAAACGACGACTCCAATATCAACACCTGATCCGACTTCAACACCTGAACCTGATCCAACCCCTGATTCAACACCTGAACCTGACCCAACCCCAACACCTATTCCCGAACCTTGGGAAGAAAAACTACTCGCAGTCGGCTGCGATAAAGTTTCTGCTAGTGAGTATTCATGGGAATGCCCCGAAGGCACCGACCTTTCCGGAGCGGACCTTAGTTACTCAGTTATAAAGGACTCAACATTCAGAAATGTTGATTTCAGTGGAGTAGATTTCAGATACTCTGATCTTGAAATGGTTGAATTTCTTCAATCTCCTCTATCTCAAGCAAACTTTGATTACTCAACTCTCTACAAACCAGTGTTTGATGGGAATTTGTCCCAAACCACATTTCGGGAATCTAATATTTCTACCCCTTGGTTTAGAGGCGGTGACCTTACGGGAGCATCTTTCGAAGGGGCGAACATTGTTGATGCGGACTTTTACTGGGCGAGACTAGTAACAACTGATTTCACCAGAATCACAGGCCAAAATATCGACTTTTCCGGAGCGAAATTATTTCTTGCAGATCTTTCAGAAGCAAAAATCGACGGCATGAATGCCGGATTATCAAACTTTTCAGGGGTCAAAATGATTGGGGCTACTATCTCCGACGCTGATTTTTATAGTGCAGCTCTATACAGTGTGAATTTTGCTGGCTCTGAGTTTCCGGATGCTCAATTTTTGTATGCAGGAATACGTTTTTCTAATCTCTCAGGAGCCGATTTCTCTGGGTCTGACTTCACAGAGTCGTACCTCCGTGATCTAGTGCTTGGTGATGCACAATTTGATAACGCTACTTTCACTTGTGCACTTATTGATCAGGGAGCAACAGCATATATCGGCCCTTTGGCTGAAATTACAACGCCCCCAGAAGCCGAGTGTGAAAATTCTACGAGTTCGTTTGAGGAACAAACTTGGGAAATGACCCTGAAAGCTGCGGGATGCGATAAAGGATTCACGGATGAACAAATCCCACGTTGGGAGTGTCTTCCTAATACGGATTTCACTGGAGTTGATTTGAGCTACGCCTATTTGAACTTTGCTGAATTAGAGTCAGCAAAGTTCAATGATCTTGACCTATTGCATGCTGATTTTGTTGGAGCGAATCTATCTGGAGCTGATTTTAGTAACGTAGATTTCTCGGAACACACAACTAGTTTCGTTGGGGCGGACCTGTCCGGGGCTAATTTAAGTAACGTCATTTTCCCGTGGCCCAACGACTGCTGCGGCGGCGGGTATATGGCTGGGGCTAATTTTTCCGGAGCGGATCTCACGGAAGCGTCCTTAGGGTCGGATCTGGTATCGGTTGATTTTTCAAACGCTGATCTCACCGGCGCTGATCTCACCGGCGCTGATCTCACCGGCGCTGATCTCACCGGCGCTGATCTCACCGGCGCTGATCTCACCGGAACGAATCTTCAAGGGACCCTATTCCCAGATGGTTATTAAGTAAGTAATCCATGGGGTCTCCAGTTGGGTAAATACGTGTTGTTACCAGCTATTTTAGTACACGACTGTGTCACCGTGTTCCACTTGCGTGGCTGTCTAAACAATCAAGCGCGTCGAGGTGTTCTAGTCGGTGGGGGCTTTGACCTGCGAGTATGTCTAGCGCGCTCGGAGGGACTCGAACCCCCAACCTTCTGATCCGTAATCAGATGCTCTATCCAATTGAGCTACGAGCGCTAAACGTTATATAACAAGGACTAGATTCTATCGACACCTAATCACTTAAAGCTAGAAATATTTAAACTCTTAGTAATCAGATTCAGCTCAAACACTCAAAATATTAAATTTTTTTTAGCAAATCTACTCCCTAATTAAATGTGGAAGATTTCTCGCTGATCATTTCCATTAGGAGAACGGCAACTATTTCGGCACCGTCTTCTGTGAAGTGAGTTTGATCATTTCCACCAACTCTTACAGCTACTCCATTTATCTTTTCTGGACATGGGTTTCCTAAGGGGCATAAGTATGAATCAAGTTCAACGGTGTAAACATTTGGAGAATCTCTAACAGTTTCCCACCATGTCAATGTTGCATTGCGAATCGATTCGTCCTGAAATTGAATATCAACACATCTCGTATACCGTAAACATGTTTCTAAACTAACGGTGCTTCGTAAAGGAGGAAGAAGAAGAAATATTTCTGCTCCGGTTGTTTGGAATCTACTAAGTACCGTTGTCCATTCTTCATGAAGGGCACTTTCCCACTCAGAAGATCCCGTAGATAAAAGAGCATCATTATTATTACGTCTAGCAAAAACAGACTGCAGATCATGCCAAATAATTATGTCCGGATTCTCGTCATTAATGAGAATCTCATGTTGGGCTTGAACATTAGATAAACAATTATCTGCATATGGAGATATCACTCCATCATCGCTATATAACGGTTTATACCCTATTGGGCACGCTGGAATCGCCGCTTCAATTAGTTTAAACCCTTCGTCTAGAGCTGCCGTTCTTAACCCTGGCAGTAAAGAAACTGCTACTGAATCTCCGACTATCCCAACGGTGAGAAGTTCAGGTTTTTCTTCCACATTGTCAGCTGAGGGATTGACGACAGGGTTTTCTGACTTAAGACTATTTTCCTCCTCTTCACTATCGTTACGAACTTGTGAATCATCACGACTCGTGTCCGTTGACGGTTCGTCAATCAAAGACCCAATACTTTCGGGCGTGGGTACCTCAATACTTTCGGGTGTGGGTATCTGGGTTAATTGTCCCGCTGAAGCCCATTCTGGTTTTTCTGTCCCCATCGTCGAAACCAAAATAATAATTAGAACAAGTCCGCTCACAACTGGTAGCGATACTAAAATAATTCTTGGTGAGATATTCCATTTGAACAGTTTTTTCATAAGTCGTACGGGTTTTTCTACATAACGGTAGGAGATAGTCGAAATAGTGAAAGTGATCGCTACAGCGATGATTGCGTTCGGTGCGTGTGCTGAAGGACCAATTTCTTTTCCAACAAGCTGAATCACAGGCCAATGCCACAGGTACAGACCATATGAAATCAATCCTATGGAAACCAGCAGTTTGGTTTGGAGCAGTTTTATAACTGGATGGCCTCCTTCGAGCCCTGCAATCAAAACCACTGTGCTTAGGGCTACAAGAAATGAACCTCCTTGGTAATAAAAGCTTGCTTGGTCTTTGAGAAAAATAAAGCAAAGAATTATTCCTGCGACCGCCACAGGCATAAGCCGGTAACCAATTCTTAAAGTTTTCTCTCTCATCCGTCCTGTTAAAAGAAACGCCAGTGTCACTCCCAAAAGAATTTGGTGAACCCGTGTATCTGTCCCAAAATACGCTCTGGAAGGGTCACTCGACGTATAGAGGAACCCCATAAGAAAAACCGAGGTACCAATAACTACTGAAAGAAGAATAGGAATATATTTTTGTTTCTGAAGTCGAAAGATCCCATAGACCGTCAAAGGCCAGATCAAATAAAATTGTTCTTCTATCGCTAGAGACCATGTATGACGCACATAAGAAGCCGACTCGAAACCTGTGAAATATGATTGCCCTTCAGCTATGAAATTCCAATTCGCTACATAAAATAATGCACTGAAGAGATCTGAACGCAGGCCTATACGGGTAAAATTTGAAGAAGATAAAGCAAAGTACAGTGCAATAGCTGAAAGAACAATGAACAACGCTGGCATCAAACGACGAATTCTTCTGGCCCAGAACCCAGCTAAATCTATTCTCTGGTCTTTGTCATACTCCAGCACGAGCAGAGTTGTTATAAGGTATCCGCTAAGCACAAAGAAGATGTCTACACCTAGATAACCGCCAGGTAGCCAATCAGCATTTAAATGGTAAATGATCACGGATAGGACCGCTATGGCCCGTACCCCATCAATTTCTGGCCTATATCGAAAAATTTTCATCCCATTTGTTTTCTTTGGATAACTTAAAGCCTAGAGATAACGAATTGATGGTAAGAAATTACAATTCACCAAATATTCAATTTATTGCTGAAGAGAAACTTCACTTTTCCATTTCAGTTGCGGAGAGGGAGGGATTCGAACCCTCGAACGAGGGTTTACCCCGTTACTTCCTTAGCAGGGAAGCGCCTTCAACCAGACTCGGCCACCTCTCCAGTTGTCGCTAATTCTACAGGCAATGAGGCCAATTGAAAATCTCTAGCCAAGAAGCGGTTTCTTTTCAGCTTCAACGATACCCTCAATCGTGGAGGGATGGCAGAGCGGACGAATGCGCTGGTCTTGAAAACCAGTGGGCCTTTGTGGGTCCCGGGGGTTCGAATCCCCCTCCCTCCGCGCTAGAAAAATATTGGGAAAGTTCCTCAGAAAATCTTAGATAAGTAAAAAAACGATTCCAGCAAAGCGGTACCAGCGCGAGCAACCGCATTCAAGCTACCCGATTAGTTGAACTCGAAGGTACGACGATAAACACACGGTTTCCATAGCCGACCAGCTCATAGATATCGGAGGGTGCGAAGGCATCAATATTAGTCCATGACACCGAATCCGCAGATACTGGTTCCTGCCTAAAGATACCAATCCACTAGAAATATAGAAAAAGACGCGAAAAAGAAAGGAAACTTACCGAAAAGTTTTTTTACCCCCACAGATTCATCCAGTCACTTTTTGTTCAGATCATTCTTTCATAGCAAACAGCTATCTAAAACCTAGAAGACTAGAGAACCTATGCTTATACAGCATTCGGGTTTGTTCCCCCTTTGAACCAGTGCAATAGTGGACATGTGTGATCAGGATTTTTGTCCAAAAAGTCCCCACGTAAACCTCGTTTAAAGAAAAGAGTGATCAATGCTCCCGAATCTAATTGAACAGTTCCGAACAGATGGGAAAGTAGCCGTCGTTACCGGAGCCAGTAGAGGCATCGGAGAAGGAATCGCCATTGGACTCGCTGACGCCGGCGCATCCGTTATCTTGACCGCCCGTGACCAAGAACGCCTCCACCAAGTTTCCGAAACTATCACCCAACGCGGAGGTACCTGCAGCGTTATCGTCGGAGACATAACCGAAGAGAAAACCATAGAAGGACTCATCACCCACGCTACAGACAACTATGGATCGCTCGATATCTGGGTCAGTAACGCCGGAACATCTGACCACCCAGGACATTTCACATTCGAAGAATTCCCCACATGGCATTGGGATCAACAAATCGCCCTAAACCTCCGCCCCCATTTCATCGCCGCAAAACACTGCTCTGAAGTAATGAAACCCGGATCTTCCATTATTGGTATTTCTTCTATAGCGTCACTACGTGCAGCAGTCCGATTTGCCGGTTACGGAGCAGCAAAAGCAGGGATGAATAACCTTTCACAGACCCTCGCCATTGAACTCGCTCCAAAAGGAATACGATCTAACATCGTTTCACCAGGTCAAGTTCCCACTGAAGCCACAACCCGTGTTGGCGGAGTACCACCAGAAAAATTCAGCGAACTTGCTGCTGCGATACCACTCCAACGCGTCGGAACTCCTCAAGATATTGCGGGCGCTGTCCTATATCTAGTCTCAGAAGCAGGGAGTTGGGTCACTGGCCAAAATCTGGTAGTAGACGGTGGATATACCTGATATCGAACTAATGCAGTTTCGACCGTAACTTGTCCAACCAGCTTTCAGCATCATCCCACGCTGCTCCTGATTCCTCACGAACTTCTGCAGCTTTTTCACCAGCTGCAGGGTATGAACCAAGGAACTTCACCCGCACCTCTTTGGTCCGCAACGTTTTTAAACAATCTGCCATCATTGGATCAACCATATGACCTTCAAGATCAAGAAAGAAACAGTATCGACCTAGGCCCTCACGTGTCGGTCTCGATTCCAGCTTTGTCAAGTTGATCGAACGAGCAGCAAATTCCTGCAAGATTGCCAATAAAGAACCTGGACGGTCCGATTGTTGGAATATCACAACACTTGTTTTGTCATGGCCAGTCGGAGCTGGAATACCATCACGCGCTAGCAACACGAAACGAGTTTGGTTTCCGGGGTGATCTTCGATCCCTTCTACAGCTATTTCTAAACCATATTTTTGAGCCGCTAAACTTGTACCCACAGCAGCAGCATCTATATCCATAGTTTCGGAAAGCAATTGGGCTGCATCAGCTGTTGAATTCGCAGCTTCAAACTCTGCATCTGGAAGCTGTTCACGGACAAATGACCGAACTTGAGCCAAAGCATGAGGATAGGAAATAACCCGTTTAATATCAGCAAGAGAAGACCCGGGTTTGATAAGGAGATTCATTGTGATCGGAATGACAACTTCTCGTTGGATCATCAGATCACCTTCGAAAGCTAATGTGTCCTGAACAACATTCACAGTTCCTTCGATCGCATTTTCAATAGCACAAAAACCAAAATCAATCTCTCCGATGCCCGTACTATGCAGAACATCAGAATGACTACGATAAAGCACATGTTCTGCTGCTGCGAGATCAGACTGAGTCAGAAGCGCAGCCTCCGTAAAGGTCCCCGATGGTCCCAAATATCCAACCGTACCTATATCTATTTCGTTCACACTTCGAGGATAGAGCAGATAAACCCTCAGACCTCTTCATTTGTTTCTACCAACAAGAAAACAGCTTCTAATAACATGGAAATGTCAACACGATTTGGAGCATTTTCTAATTCTTCGTACAAAAGCTAAAAACTCTAAAATAATTGCCTAAAGTATCGTCATGGACAACGATCAATTCTATTTTCGCCAACTACTTTCTGGACAAGACCTTGGGCAAGATAATCAACTTGCCCAGCAGATGGTTAATTTCATATACCTTATCGGTGACCGTACAACTGGAGAAGCAGTGGTAATTGACCCAGCGTACGACCCACAAGGAATAGTCGACCTCGTGGAAGCAGACGGGATGAAGCTCACGGGTGTACTTGCAACGCATTACCACCCCGACCATGTTGGCGGAGACATGATGGGGTACAGCATAGCGGGAGTAGCGGATCTCTTAGAAATAACGTCAGTACCCATACATGTACAAGTTGAAGAAGCTGACCTTGTCCAAAAAGTAACGGGAATCGAAGAAACCGATCTTATTACCCACAGCAGCGGAGACAAGGTACAGGTAGGTTCCGTGGAAATCGAACTTATTCACACCCCAGGACACACACCGGGAAGCCAATGTTTTTTTGTAGACAATAAACTTGTCGCCGGCGATACCTTATTCCTAGATGGTTGTGGAAGAACGGATTTACCCGGAGGGAATCCACAGGATATGTATGAAAGCATTACACAGCGACTTGCAAAAATTCCTGATACAGCGATCTTATTCCCAGGGCATCTTTATTCACCGAAATCTTGCCAATCGATGGGAGACACAAGAGCGAATAATTATGTATATGGACCACAAACTCCAAAACAATGGATGGCAATGTTCGGATCCTAAAAACTCTCTGAACAGGGAAAATGTCCGCGTCATGTCTACTGACCTACTAGAGTGGTAGATAACGTTCCTGCCAGCGAGGTGAAATATGGGAATTTTAGAAAAAATAAAAGCATTGTTTGGAAGTGCTTCTTCTGAACCGGAAGAAAATGAAGCTGTAGAACCAGCAGCCGTAGACGATTCCGCTGAAGAATCTGGAGAATCAGCTAATAACTGATGAATTCAGATAGATGACAGCTTGCGAGGAGCCTACGGGCTCCTCGTCCGCGTATATAACAATTCAAAGAGTTGAATGAGAGGCGAAGAAAAGATATGGCAGATATTTTACTTTCAGAGGAAGTGATCGATTTTGTAACTGAACGCCATCTTGCATCACTAACAATAGTCACTCCGAGAGGAAGGCCGCACGTTACTCCTGTTGGGTTTACTTGGGACAATGAAAAAAACCTTGTTCGAGTTATTACATGGGCAGGCAGCACCAAAGTGAAAATCCTCCAACGTTCTCAAACCCCTCTGCGCGCAGCAATATGTCAAGTCGATGGAGGAAGATGGATCACTTTCGAAGGGAATGCAACCGTTACCGCCGATCCGAAACGGTGCCTAGAAGGTACTCAAAGATACGCCCAACGGTATTCACCTCCCAAAGACCGTGGAGATGACAGACGAGTGATTGAAATTATCGTCGATAAAGTACTTGGGCGAAAGACCTGATAACCGTGTTTTTGCTTGGGAAACGAAGATCTTCGGATACCCTCCATCTTTACTCGCGCGAGTGGCGGAATTGGCAGACGCGCAGGCTTCAGGAGCCTGTGTCCTTCGGGATGTGAGGGTTCAAGTCCCTCCTCGCGCACCCCCTAACGCCAGGTTTATTCGATGAATTTGAATCTCTTGAATGCCCAACTACGAAATAAATATTCCATGACCAAGATGGACCAATTTTTCATCTTCGTGGTCTTAGTATTTGGCTTTCTCTTTCTCTGGGTACAAGTTCCAGCACAGGCAGAAAACAATTCAAGTTTTGAGCGGAACGGTACTCCGCGGCCGGATTTCAACGGTGACGGGTTCGCTGACCTGACAGTTGGGGCTACTGGAGAACGTTTCGACGACGCAAATGCTGCAGGAGCCATTTCAATCCTTTACGGCGATGCCTCTGAAACTCCCAAGAACAGTACCTATCTTCACCAAGGAATGCCTTTCACCCCAGATAGCAATGAAGAACGTGATCATTTTGGAGCTCGATCAGCTTTTGGAGACTTCAACGCAGATGGGTTTGATGACCTAATTGTAAGTGCACCAGATGAAGACATTGGCGACGCAATCGATGCCGGAATGGTCTGGGTTTTTTCTGGAGCAGCTGGAGGAGTAGCATCTCTCGATATTCCACGATCATTTCATCAAGGTACCTTAGAAACACCTGATGAGAATGAGACAGGGGACCGGTGGGGGTCAATGCTTTCTGTAGGTGATTTCAATGGCGATGGTTTTGAAGACCTTGTAATCGGAGCTCCACATAGAGACAACAAGGATAAACATGATGTAGGGAAAATATCTATTCTTTATGGAACAGAGAACGGCCTTTCAGAAGCTACTGCGCAGAGCATAGATCAAAATAGTAAAGGTGTTCCCGATGGCAGCGAACCTGGAGATAGATGGGGATACGCACTTGCTGCGGGGGATTTTAATAGCGATGGCTACGCGGACCTTGCGATCGGAGCACCAGGAGAAAACTATGGGAAAGCAGTTGAAGTAGGTGCAGTTACAATTATGTACGGGAACCCTTCTGGGATAACAGGTACAAATTCGCTACGTTTTCACCAAAATACTCCAGGGATGCCTGATCGGAACGAAGCATATGATAATTGGGGGGCAGTGCTTTCAGTAGGTGATTTTAATAATGATGGTTTCAGTGACCTCGCCATTGGGGCACCGAATGAAAGTAGCGGAAAAAGAGAACAAACCGGCTCAGTCACCATCATGTTTGGTTCTTCTAATGGGATTACGTTAAAGAAAGCTAAACGGCTTCATCAGGGAAGCCTGAACATGGTTGGAGATAGCGAAATAGGCGATCGTTGGGGTTCTGTCCTTATTAGCGGTGATTTCAACGGAGATCAATATAGCGATCTCGCTATTGGGGCTCCAGCAGAGAGTGTGGAAAGCATCCCACGAGCAGGAGCGGTGACTCTCGTATTTGGAAGTGAAAGTGGCCTTGCTGGGAAAGGGTCGCTTTCTGTAAATCAGAATAGTTTAGGATTAGAAATTACTGCTGAACCAGCAGATCATTGGGGTGATGGTCTCGCTGCCCTTGATATGAATGGGGATGGAAAATCTGAATTAGTCGTAGCTGCCAGCGGGGAATCTTTGGGGACACAGTTCGACACCGGAATTCTGACACTCTTTTGGGGGAAGGAAGAAGGAATCGACCCAGCTTCTTTCCTGTTTCTTGATCAAGATACGATGAATGTCCCCGATTCGAATAAAAGCATGGATTATTGGGGTCGGTTAGGAACAACATCTGAGCTTGAGCTTGAACGCCCTCCATGGGGATTGACCACCACAACGGGGGTGAATGTTGTCGTACTCGCTGAAATAGAAAATGGTTATATCGTTCGATCGCCATGCGGGTATGCCGTTCAGGTAAGAGGAGGCGAAATCATTAAAGACGTACAGGTTGCTATTGACCCTGGCCATGGCGGTATTGATGGAGGAGCTTACCATAATGGAATTCGGGAAAATGCGATCAACTTAACCGTCGCCGAAGCCTTCTTAGAAGAACTTTCACAACGTAACATCAATGGTTTTCTAGTTCGGACTAGTAATTACCACATCCCTCTATCTTCGCGTGGGTTGTACGCTGATCACCTTCAAGTAGAGGGGATGGTATCTATCCATCACAATGCACCAAAGATTGCTCCTTCTTCAGACCCTGGAACAGAATCTTTCGTCCAGAGCAACTCATTAAAATCAGCTCATCTAGGAACTCTTGTATACGAATCCGTCTACGAAGCACTTAATAAATTCTCTTGGGTTTCATGGACAAGTCAGTACGATGCCGGAGTTATTCGAGTACTTAACAATCGAGGAACAGATACATATGGAATGTTGTCCCGTCCAAAGACCCCGACTACCTTGGTAGAACTTGCATATCTAGCAAACAAAGCTGAAGCAAACTTAATTAAATCCGGTGAGTATGTGCCGGCAGTATCCAAAGCTCTCGCTGATGCAATCGAAGAGTATCTAAAGGTGCCGACAACGAAAACTTTCCCAACGACCGTTCGAAACTTTACCGCTGCAGATGCCCCTGGATACAACGTTTGTTCAGACCCAGAACTGAATTCAAAGATGTTATTTGATTTCCCATCCAGAGAAGAACTTATTGAGCAAGGACTTCTTGAAGAATAACACTAGGAAAGACTAAAATAAGATTGTGGGAATCAAGAAAATAGAAAACAAGTTAGAAAAAATAGTTGAAGGAACTTTTGCGAGAATATTCAGTAGCTCTGTTAAGCCTGTTGAAATAGGTCGGCGGCTTGTACGAGAGATAGAACGTAATAGAAGTATCGCTGTCAACGGAGAGGATCTAGCCCCCAACAACTTCGAAATTCTATTATCCCAAAACGATTTTGATCATTTCGCCAACGCTATTGAATCAATCCGTCGTGAACTTGAAGAGACCATACGCGACTATTGTTCAAAAGAGGCATACGGGTTCCTTGGCCCAGTTACTGTCTCGCTTGTAGTTAGCGACAATTTACGAAGTGGAAACCTTAGAATTGATACTCAATATAAAGAGACTCAAACGGGCCGACCTCCAGGAGCGCTAGTTATGCCAGACGGGCAACGGGTTACGCTCGAGGAAACAGTAACAACCATAGGTCGTCTTCAAGATTCCACAGTTGTTCTCGATGATTCAAGCATAAGTCGCTCTCAAGCGGAGATCCGTCTTGATGGCAACAACTACATACTAAAAGATCTCGGTTCTACAAACGGCACTGTAGTCAATGACGACCGTATCTCTGAACATATACTTTTGAATGGTGACAGAATCGAATTGGGAAAATTCCGAATCAGATTCGAAGCCAGCTAGTGATGAAAGGCTCATGATGGATCTTCCAGTTACCTATGAACAAGAGGGGAATATCGTTACGATCAGTTACAACCGTCCCGATCAGCACAATGCGATTAACGGCCCGATGCGTGAAGGGCTGAACAGCGCTTGGAAAAAATTTCTCGAAGATGAAAGTGCTTGGGTAGCGATACTTACCGGAGTCGGAAAAACATTTTGTGCCGGAGCTGACCTAAAAGATTCAAACGGAAGCGCCGGGACCTTTCCCGGTACATTTTGGGAAAAACCGACAATAAATAGCTTTGAGAGCGGCATGGAACTTTACAAGCCAGTGATCGCTGCTGTCAACGGTCCATGTATTGGGTATGGGCTAACAGCAGTTACTTTTTGTGACTTCGTGATCGCAAGTGACCGAGCGACTTTTGCTTACCCTGAAGTAAGCATTGGCACGCCGACAATTGTTGGTGCAATACGGCTTCCTCAACAACTTACTTGGTCTCATGCGATGGAGCTTCTCCTACTAGGAGAAGTCGTTACAGCTGAACGAGCGAAAGAAATTGGACTTGTCTGGGATATCTGCCCGCATGAAGAACTTATATCTAAAGCAAAAGACCTAGCTCAACGCTTATGTAAATCTGCCCCACTTGCTTCGCGGGCAACGAAGGAAGTTGCGACCCGAACTCAAGATATGGGGTGGGTAGAAGCAGTAAGATTTGGAGAAACAATCCGAATCGTTGCAAACCAAACTCGTGATGCAAAGGAAGGGCGACAAGCGTTTAAAGAAAAACGCAACCCAAAATGGCAAGGACGATAAACCAGAAAATATAATCCTCACCTCTCAAAAATGAGCGGTTAAATTTGAACAGAAACCGGCAACATACCGTGTCAGAACAATTCTTAGACCTACTCAAAATTCTTTTTCTAATAGTTCTCTACTTTTTTTTCATTTGCGTTATCTTGATAACCTTATTCCAACTCCGAAAGCCCAAAAATCCAAAAATACCAAAGAATGCTGTAAGAGATAGACAGCATTCACAACAAGTCACTCTTCTTCAGACCCTTGAACCAGCTAACCTCCTAGGAATCGAATACCCAATCGAAGAAGAGATATTTATTGGAAGAGCAGAAGAATGTGTCATTACGATAAGTGATTCATTTGCTTCACACCTTCATGCACGCATCTTTCTTCAGGACGATTCCCAATACCTTGAAGACTTAAGCTCAACAAATGGAACATTTATAAATGGGAAGAAGATAGAAAGTCCACAGATTCTGAAATGTAATGACCGTATCCAAATTGGTGACACTGTTTTGGAGGCGAAATGAGTGAGAGTCGAAGTATTAACGAAGAAAGAGACCCCATGTCAATTTTTTCGTGGGGTTCCGCTACAGATACCGGGAATTTGCGAACAATAAATCAGGATTTCTATGCCACTAGTAACACTCTTTTCATCGTCGCTGATGGGATGGGAGGGCATGCCAGTGGAGAACTCGCATCTGAAATCGCAATTAGAACTGTGCTTCAAGAACGGGAGTACATAACACCAGATGACTTTGGCAATCAGATTCGATTAGCAAATGAAGCGGTGCGTTCGGAAGCAAACAATAACCCTGATCACAAAGGAATGGGAACAACTCTTTGTGGGATTACCCAAATTCACTCAAACGAAGACGTATTTCAACAACTTGCCATCGCAAATATCGGAGATTCCCGTGTCTACCTCCTATCAAGAGATTCCTTTAGTCAAATTACGCAGGATCACAGCCTTGTTGAAGAAATGTTCCTCCAAGGAAAAATCACAGCAGACCAGGCAGCGGTACACCCTAACCGGAATGTTATTACCCGCGCTTTGGGTATAGATGACGATGCGTCTGTTGACTGCTGGCATATCCCAGCGCGGAAAGGTGACCGATTCCTTCTTTGTACCGATGGATTAACCAATGAAGTATCTGATACAGAAATTTCTGAAACGCTTCAAACTTATGATAACCCCCAAGAGGCAGCACTTCGGTTGGTATCTCTAGCGAACCAGAATGAGGGAAAGGACAACATCACAGTTGTGGTTGTAGATGTAATACAAGGAAGTGATGTTGACTTCCCTACAGAATTCCCCCCATCTCCTATAAGCGTTGGGCCTGAAACCGAAAGAGATACCCAATCCCCGAATCCAGAGTTCGAGACGGCAGCCTCATCCATCACTCCGGAATGGGAACCAACTCCTAGGAACATTCTGAAACTAGCTATCGCCGTACTCTCACTACTTCTCGTTATAGGGGTGTTCATCGGACGGGATGCTCGCGACAATTACTTTGTTACTTTCGAACAAACAGAGAATATTTCTGTCGATAATTCTCAGATACTGATCTTCAAAGGACAACCAAATAGTGTCCTTTGGTTCGATCCCACCATTGAAGAGAGAATTCCGATACTTGGACTTGACCTAGATGAGGAGACTGTTTCTGAAATACAAAAGAAACCCGAATTCGACACTTTAGAAGATGCCCAAATTTTTATTGATGATCTTAAGGGTGTCATAGAAAAAAATCGACAGAGAACTGATTAGATCAAAAGCAAGATGAAGCTCCGAAACCGTAATATCGAACTTCTTCTCCTTCTTCTCGTCGGAACGATCGTAGTTGCAGGATATGTGTTAGCCAGCTTGGGAAGGTCATCATCGATCCCAGCGAATATCGTTCCATTCCTTATCGGAATACTTCTTTTATTGATTTTAGCGCATGTGGCTATTCGAAGATTTGCTCCTCACGCAGATTTTACACTACTCCCTCTAGCTGGATTTCTAAACGGTTTGGGGTACGTAGTAATCGCACGACTCGACAATGATCTCGCTGGGCTACAGGCGACATGGACGCTTCTGGGAGTAGGTGCTTTTATCACGACTCTAATAATACTTCCCCAAATAAGACGTTTGGAAGAGTACCGGTACATCATGATGTTGATAGGGGTGGCTTTATTGGTGATGCCGCTACTTCCTATTATTGGTAGAGAAATAAATGGTGCAAGAATTTGGGTTTCTCTCGGCCCCGTCAATTTCCAACCCGGTGAATTCGCGAAAATAGCACTTGCTATTTTCTTTGCTGCGTACATCGTGGAAAAACGTGAAGTTCTTGCAGGTTCTACCACGCGGTTCTTAGGGATGCCCTTCCCCGAACTTCGGCATTTGGGTCCAATACTTCTTGCATGGGGTGTTTCTCTTGTAGTGATGGTCGCGGAGAAAGACCTTGGTTCGTCACTTCTTTTCTTTACCCTATTTGTAGTACTGCTTTGGGTATCAACAGGAAGAGCTTCTTACCTGGGTATAAGTATCGTGCTATTTTCTGGAGGAGCGTTCCTAGCTTGGAGCCAATTCACTCATGTGAAAGAACGAGTCGACATATGGCTGTATCCATTTAATGACCCAACTGGAGACGGGTATCAGATCGTTCAGAGCTCTTTTGCATTAGCGGAAGGCGGCCTAACAGGAACTGGCCTAGGGGTAGGAAATCCTGAAAATATTCCTGCCGTGGAAACAGATTTTATCCTTGCAGCTATAGGGGAGGAACTGGGTCTTGTCGGAACTTCAGCAATACTTATAGCATTTTTACTTATGATCGGGTCTGGCCTCAGGATTGCATTGGCTTCAACACGCCCATTTGAGAAACTTTTAACATCCGGCTTGACCGCGTTACTTGGATTTCAGGCATTTATCATCATCGCTGGTGTTATCCGGTTGCTTCCACTTACAGGGGTTACGCTCCCCTTCGTCAGCTATGGGGGTAGTTCCCTGCTCGCAAATTGGATCCTTTTAGCGCTCCTTCTCCGCATTTCACATGAAGCACACACAGAAAAAATAAAAGAAACTCCCCCACAAATGGAGCCCCAATGAATCGGCGCATACGTTTCCTTGGGGTCGCTCTTGTCCTCTGTTTCATAGCTTTGTTCATGCAACTCAATCGCATACAACTGTTCGAACAGCAGGACCTTCAAGAAAATCCAAATAATATGCGCTCAGTGATCCGTGATTTCAACCGCGAACGGGGAAGCATCTTCACAATCGATGGAACCCTAATAGCAAAGTCGGAGGAAATCGGTGGTCAATTAAAATTCGAACGGCTGTACCCCCTTGGGGAGTTATATGCGCATTCAACCGGATTTTTTTCTTTCCAATATGGTGCTGACGGGTTAGAGCGCTTTTACAATGATGAACTCGCTGGGCAAACAAGAACACAAAGATTCAATAGCCTGAAGGACGTTTTTACTGATACTGACACTTCGGCTGATCTCATAATCACGATCAATCATTCAATGCAGCAGGTTGCTCAAGATTCCCTAGGTGAACGTAAAGGCTCCATCGTGGTTGTTGACCCAAGAACAGGAGAAATTCTAGCTTTCTGGAGTTATCCCTCATATGATCCAAATATTTTTGGTTCCGCTGACTTAAGCGAAGGACAAAGAACCTGGGAAGAGCTTTCATCGCTTCCAGTTGGAGAAGATCCTCGACTACCTAAGATGTACCGCGAAATCTTCTTTCCCGGATCCACCTTTAAGCTAGTTACAGCTGCGGCAGCTATAAGCATGACTTCTGCAACCCTTTCAGAACCAGAATTTGAATTAAGAAGCACATACCTTCCTCCGCTTACGACAGTTCCCTTACAAAATTTTGCCGGAAGTACATGTGGCGGTGACATTCTTGAAGGATTAAGAGTTTCATGCAACACGAC
>JAKMEQ010000101.1 GCA_022425805.1 Acidimicrobiales bacterium | reverse complement strand
AAGCCTTCTATCTTGTTTATAAGTAGAACAGTTAAAATAATTTATAGAAAAAACCAATTTAAAGAGATTGTGGATTACCTCATTTATCAACAACAACCCCACAAAACATAAATGCCTCTGAACAGGGCAAATAGGGTCTTACCCACATACCCACATACCTACTACTGTTACTACCTATATAAAATAAATCTGATAATTGAAGGAGTTCTCCACAAGTGAAATTTAGATGCGAACGAGATCTACTCGTTGAAGGGTTAAATATTGCAAGTAAAGCTGTTACCAACAGAGGAACTCTCCCAGTTTTACATGGGTTACGTTTAGATCTGTCTGGAAACACTTTAGTTATTACTGGGAGCGATTTAGATTTAACTATTACTGTTTCGCTAGAAGTTGGTGGTGAGGTTAATGGCGTGGCTGTTATACCTGCAAAACTTCTTTCTGACGTTGTTCGAGCTGTTGAACCAGGGGCAGTTGACATTACAGCTGAGGATACGAATTTACATGTTATTGCAGGAAGAAGTGAATTTTCACTACGAACAATACCAAAGGACGAATATCCGAATTTTGATGAACCTAGTTCTACACCGGTAACTGTTAATGGAGCGAATTTAGTAAAAGCGCTCGAACAAGTTACTCCGGCTGCTTCATCTGATGATTCTCGACCTATTCTGACAGGTGTCTATATGGTTGCAGAAAAAGATGGATTTAGACTTGTAGCTACAGATTCGTACAGACTTGCAGTACGAGATATGCCTGGAGCTTCGTTATTGGATGGACAGGAACCAATTCTTGTTCCCTCCAGGGCTTTAACTGAGCTTTCACGTTTGATAGTAGGGGAGGATGAAGTGTCTCTTTATCTTTCTGAAAGAGATGCTTCTTTTGTAGTCAAAAATGTTCGTATGACAACACGACTAATAGAGGGTGAATTTCCTGATTATCAAAGACTTGTTCCTGAAAATAACCCAAACACACTTACAGCGAATAGGGGAGAATTATTTGATGCAGTACGTCGTGTTCGTCTGTTAGCTCAAGAAGCAACTCCGGTGCGCTTAGAAATGTCAGATGCTGGATTAGAACTTATTGCTAAAACACAAGACATAGGCGAAGCACATGAAACAGTGGATGCTTCCTATCTTGGTGAGGAATTGGTTATTGCTTTTAATGCTGAATATTTGTTAAAAGGATTGGAAATAGCCCCAGGTGAAGAAGTTACTTTAGAGACTACAGATAACCAAAAACCTGCTGTTTTAAAATCTGTCGACCATCCAGAGTTTTTGTATTTATTAATGCCTGTCCGTATTTCATAAGAACAGTAATAGCTAATGGTGTATGTACAGCAGCTATGGCTTCAAAATTTTCGTAACTATTCAGAAGCAAATTTATCAATTTCGCCTGGACAGATTTTGGTTGTCGGAGACAATGGACAAGGAAAATCTAATCTTCTCGAAGCGATAGGCTATTTAGGTACAGCAAAATCTTTTCGTGGTATACCAGCAGATGCTTTGATCAAACAGGATTGTGATAATGCTATTATCCGAGCTGAAGTATCACATACAGGACGAGACTTACTTGTAGAAGTAGAGATATCTCGAACACACCAAAATAAAATTTTTGTAAATAAACAAAAAATTTCACCTTTACGAAATTTGATTGGGATGATACCGACAACGATTTTCGGTCCTGATGATTTAGACCTTGTAAAAAATGGGCCGTCAGTACGTAGGGCATATCTTGATGATCTCCTTGTCCAGCTACATCCAAAAAATATTCAACTTCGTGCTGATTTAGAGCAAGTACTTAAACAAAGAAATGCATTACTTAAACAAGCTCGTGGCCGTCTAACTGACGATATAGCTGTAACTCTGGAGGTATGGAATGACAAATTTCATCATTTAAGTCATCAATGGGGAAAAGCACGACAAAAAATTGTTAATGATATTAATTCTTTCGCAGCTGATTCATATATGGAACTTGCAGGAGTCCCCTCACCGTTAAAATTGATATACGACCCAGAATGGTTAGAACATGGTCTCTTGGAAGTTTTGAAACTCCAAGAAAAAGATGAACTCCGAAGAGGAACGAGTTTGGTTGGGCCTCACCGGGATGAAATTACTATAACGTTGTCAGGTTTACCTGCGCGAACACATGCTTCTCAAGGGGAACAACGGACAATTGCGTTATCTTTACGCATTGCTGGCCATGAGTTACTGAAAGAGACACATAATACAAATCCTTTACTTCTTTTAGATGATGTTTTTTCTGAATTAGATATGAAAAGAGCTAAGAGGCTGTTAAAGCTCCTGGTTGCAGATCAGACATTCATTTCAACTGCTATTGCCCCAGAAGAAACATCTGAAGGAACCCAAATTTATATTAATAAAGGACAAATTCTCTAAATTAAACTTTTGTTTAAGGGTTTCATCTCCGCCTATTATGAAATATATGAATAGAAGAGATTCAAACGCATCAGATGAACCGAAACGGCTTCGCTATGGGTTAAACATGCTTATGAATACCCTTACGGGAACGCCTATAACCATTATTGAAAATATTAATGGTAACTGGCAAGAAATCATTGATAAAAAATTTTACCCCTATTGTTCACCCGGCAAAGTAAAAAATGGGTGCCTAACAATTTCTGTTTCTGATCCTTCGTTAGTACAAGAGATTCAATGGCAATCGCATACGATTTTAGTTCGATTGAGAGATCTTCTCGGCGATGAATCCATTACTCAAATAAAGGTTTCGGTAGGTAGATAAAAAGAAGTACTTTCTCCATTTAAATACTCAAAAAAATAGAGAAAAATGGTAGAATGACAGTACTGCGATTTATCTCTCTGACCACGCTTTTTTGGTAATTTTTTTTAATTTTTCCGAGGAAATTCGCACTTTGTAAAATATTTACTAAATAGCGGGGAAAAGAAGAATAATGTCCCAAGCAACTGACTCATACAGTGCCCAAGATATTCAGGTATTGGAGGGGCTTGAAGCAGTCCGTAAACGACCAGGAATGTACATTGGTTCAACAGGTCCTACGGGTTTGCACCATCTTGTTTATGAAGTAGTTGATAATGCTGTAGATGAAGCAATGGCTGGTCATTGCACAAAAATTGAAGTATCTATACTCCCTGATGGCGGATGTGAAGTACGAGATAACGGTAGAGGCATACCAGTTGGGAAACATCACCAATATGAAGATCTTTCTGCTGCTGAAGTTGTTCTTACTGTGCTGCATGCAGGAGGAAAATTTGGTGGGGATGGATACAAGGTCTCTGGAGGGTTACATGGAGTCGGAGTCTCTGTTGTTAATGCATTAAGTTCTCTTGTCGAGGTGGAAATCGATAGAGATATGAAACGATATTTCATGTCATTTCATAATGGGGGAGACCCAAAAGATAAATTAATCGTTTCTGGCGATGCCCCTGATCAAAGGACTGGTACAACGGTTCGATTTTGGCCAGATAGTGAAATCTTTAAAGAAGGCATCGATTTTCGTGCTGCAACATTGCTTGAACGATTCCAAATGATGGCATTTCTGAACAAAGGAATGGAAATCACATTTATAGATAAACGAGAAGGTTCTAATAAGACAGAACACTCATACTGCTATGAAGGAGGAATAAAAGATTTTGTCCAACATGTGAATGCTTCCAAAGAAGCGTTATTCCAATCGGTTGGTTTTTTTGAAGAAGAGGATGAGGAACAAGAAGTTGAAATTGCCTTTCAATGGAACACAGGGTTCAATACGGACGGTATTCATTCATTTGCTAATGGAATCTCGACCAGTGAGGGAGGGATGCATGAACAAGGCTTTCGTACCGCCCTTACCAGGGTTGTTAACCAATATGCTCGTGAGCGTGGCCACTTGAAAGAGAAAGATGAAAGCTTACAAGGAGAAGATATACGGGAAGGGCTTACAGTAATAATTTCAGTTCGATTGAGGGATCCACAATTTGAAGGTCAAACTAAAAGTAAGCTCGGGAATGTATCGATTAAATCTTTAGTAGAAAAAGCAACGGGTCAGCATTTAAAGGAATGGCTAGAAGAAAATCCTGTAGAAGCGAAAAGAGTAATCCAAAAATCTCTGCAGGCCGCAAGAGCTCGTATCGCAGCACGAACAGCACGTGATGCAACTCGAAGAAAATCTATATTAGATGGAGCAGGACTCCCTGGAAAACTTACTGACTGTTCCAGCCAAGAACCTCGCGAGTCAGAGTTATATATTGTTGAAGGAAACTCTGCCGGTGGTTCAGCTAAAGAAGCCCGTGATCCAAAAACAATGGCGATTCTTCCAATAAGAGGGAAAATATTAAATGTTGAACGATCAAGAATTGACAAAATGCTCAACAATACGGAAGTACAAGCTCTTATAGCGGCCATAGGTGCTGGATTTGGAGAAGATTTTACTATAGAGAAAATCCGATACCATAAAATAGTCTTACTTGCTGACGCTGATGTGGATGGAAGCCACATACGAACGCTTTTACTAACTTTCCTGTATCGGCAAATGAAAGAACTTGTTTTGAAAGGGCATATTTATATTGCTCAACCACCACTTTTTTCGACACAAGTGAGCAAATCAAAGATTTATCTTAAAGACGAACATGCTAAGGAGCAGTTTCTTAAAGAAAATCCTAAACACAAAGGTGAATTTGGAAGGTTAAAAGGACTTGGAGAAATGAATGCTGATGAACTTTGGGACACAACCATGGACCCAACAAAAAGAACACTCCTACAGGTAACTGTGGAACAGGCGTCGATAGCCGATGAAGTTGTTTCTAAATTAATGGGGGAGGATGTTGAAAGTAGAAAGAACTTTATTCAGAAAAATGCTAAAGATGTCCGTTTCCTTGATATCTGAACACGTATAGGAACACTATGAGCGATATAGATATTTCACCTCCGGATGAAGGAGCAGCAGGAATAGACGCTATTGAAATACAACAGGAAATGGAACAATCGTTTCTTGATTATGCGATGTCGGTTATTGTTTCACGCGCGTTACCTGATGCCCGTGATGGTTTGAAACCGGTACATCGCAGGATTTTGTGGGCGATGTACGATACTAATGTTCGCCCAGATCGCTCCCATGTGAAATGTGCTACGGTAGTTGGAGAAGTGATGGGGCACTATCATCCACATGGAGATAGTGCTATTTATGAAGCTCTCGTCAGAATGGGTCAACACTTTTCTTTGAGGTATCCGCTTATTGATCCGCATGGAAACTTTGGTTCACCCAATGATCCTGCAGCGGCTATGCGTTATACCGAAAGTCGGCTTTCTCCGCTTGCGATGGCAATGCTTGAAGGTATTGATGAAGAAACTGTCGATTTCTTAGATAATTTCGATGGGTCATCCCAAGAACCCAAAGTTCTTCCTTCGCGATTCCCTAATTTATTAGTGAATGGTGGGCAAGGAATCGCCGTTGGAATGGCAACAAATATTCCTCCTCACAATTTAGGAGAGGTTGTTAGAGCGGCCATACATCTTATAAATAATCCTGATGCAACTATTAAAGATCTCATGGAATATATTAAAGGACCAGATTTTCCTACTGGAGGAGAAATCCTCGGACAGTCTGGTATTTATGAAGCATATATGACAGGGCGTGGCAGAATTAAAGTTCGTGCAAAAGCAGAAGTAGTAGAAGTTGGTAAAAATACCCAAATCATTGTCACTGAAATCCCATATCAAACAAGTGTTGAAGCTATCGAAGAAAAAGCTGCAGATCTTGTTAATAAAAAAGAAATTGAAGGAATTCGGACGATCAGGAATGAATCAGCGAAAGGTAAAACACGCCTTGTTTTTGAGCTTAAAAAAGATGCGCCTTCCTTAGTTATTCTTAACCAGTTATACAAGGGAACCCCGCTGCAGATTTCTTTTCCTATGAATATGGTTGCTCTCGATGATGGCATTCCAAGAACGATGACACTGCTCGATGCGTTGACATGTTGGGTTAATCATCAAATTGAAATTGTTACCCGAAGAACAGAATATCGTCTTGAACGAGCCCAACATGAACTTCATATTAATCAAGGGTTATTAAAGGCCATCGGGTTAATTGATGAAGTCATTGATGCTATTCGAGCAAGTGAAGATCGTTCTGCTGCTCGTGAAGCACTGATGTCAGAGCCATTCGTATTTACTGAAATACAAACGAACCATATTTTAGATATGCAATTAGGAAGACTTACCCGTTTAGGAAGAGACCAAATCGAAGAAAAAGTTTCAATTCTTGTAAAGCTGATTTCTGAATTGGAAGCCATATTGGCTGATGATGATGAACTACGAAGTCTGATTATTCAGGAACTTACAGATGTAAAAGATGAATTTGAAAATGAACGTAGAACAGAATTTGTAATAGATCCAGGTGAATTTGTCATTGAAGATCTTATCGATGATGAAAATCTTATCTTCACTCTCAGCGCCGGTGGATATGTGAAAACAGTATCTAGTGATGAGTTTCGAAGTCAAGGTAGGGGAGGGAGAGGAGTAGCAGGAGCGTCACTTAAAGACGAAGACATTGTTACAACGATTTTGCATACATCAGCACATGCATATTTACTGTTTTTCACAAATTTTGGAAAAGTGTATCGATTGAAAGCTCATCAGATTCCTACAATGTCGCGAACGGCCCGTGGTACGGCGATAGTAAATCTGCTTCAACTGTCTTCTGAAGAAAAAGTTGCAGCAGTTGTAGATACTAGAGACTATGAAACAAACCGATTTTTAATCTTTGCAACAAAATCTGGGCATGTGAAAAAAACTAAATTTACTGAATATAACAAATCGCGGCCAAGCGGATTGATTGCAATCAATCTGAAGGAAGGAGATGAACTAGTTAGAGTTATCCCAACCAACGGTGAAGATGATGTGTGTCTGATGAGCTCTCATGGCCGTTTGATTCGATTTCATGAAAAAGAGGTCCGAGCGATGGGAAGATCAGCTGCAGGTGTACGCGGTATGAAGTTGAAAGAAAATGATGTGGTTGTAGCAGTTTCTATTGCGCGTGAAGCATCAAGCTTGCTGATTGTCACAGAAAAAGGATATGGGAAAAGGACAGAAATGGATAGCTTCAACCCTAAACACCGGAATGGGCAAGGCGTTACGGCTATTAAACTTTCTGAAGACCGAGGAAAAGTTGTAGGAAGCCGAGCTGTTGGTGATGAGGATGAAGTTTTCATGATTGCATCTAATGGTGTAATTATCCGCATGCGGGTAGATTCCATATCTCTTCAAGGACCATATGCAACAGGAGTTAAGATTATGTCTGTTGGAGACAATGAACGTATTGCTGCTATTGCACCGGTTCTCCAGATGATAGAAACCGAGGAAGAAACCACAACGGAAAGCAACTGAATTCTCTGCTAGTTATCAGCGGAGGATAGATGATTTTTTTATTAGCATTAACGTTAACAGAAACCATTTAGAGATGACATCCCTTGTAGGCAGCCGGTCCCTAGACTCGTAATAATGAATAGTGCAGAAGATCAGGAAACTCATAAAGAACCAGAGATAAATTCTCCTGTACAGGGATTTGTTCTTCCCGACGAGAACAGGGAAGGTTCCGTCTCAGAAGGGGAGGTATCGATATACCCGGATGAGGTAGAAGAAATAGAGTCGAATACATTTTTTGAAAACTTTGACGCTCCTGTGTCACGACCACGTCGTGCTAGACGACCATCTATTTTTGAAAGACGCCGTCGGGTCCGCTTGCAAGCACGACGAGTTCGGCGTGTTATTCGCCACATAGAAGTATGGTCCGTTTTAAAAGTTTCAATTTTATTTTATGCATGTCTTTGGGCTGTTTTTTTGATGGCTGGATTTTTGATTTGGGGAGTTGCAGAATCTTCAGGAACAGTTGGGAAATTAGAAACACTCATTACAGAACTTTTTGCTTTAGATACCTTTTCTTTTGATGGAAGACAAATATTTCGGGGTTATTCATTTGGTGGTTTAGTTCTTGCAACTGCTGGTTCAACACTTAATGTCCTCATGTGTTTGTTATTTAATCTCATTAGCGACCTGACGGGTGGTATACGAATCACCATGGTTGAAGAAGAAACTGTGCGACCAACTCCACCACGTCGCCGAAGACGTCGGGCAGTTCAATAATTAATGGTTTAGATTTCCTCCTGATTCCGCTAACGTGTTCTCGAAGCAGCGCGATACCCTAAAGTGCTGTAAGCAATATAAGCGGGCCTATAGCTCAGTTGGTTAGAGCGCACCCCTGATAAGGGTGAGGTCGTTGGTTCAACTCCAACTAGGCCCACATCTTTTTTGTTCACAATATGTAGTTTTTTCGATACATTAGAAGTGTTAGATTTTCTACAAGGAAAAGGTTTATATTCATGAGGCTTTTACGGCGAGTTGTGGTTGCTCTTCTGGGTGGCGCAGTTATTGCAGCGATACTACGTCTCTTTGGATCAGGTAAAGCCCCTTCCGAATCTGGTGGATGGCGCGATCTCGAAACCGAGTAACACATAGGAAAAAATGATAAAAGTCGGAATTTCAGGACTGGGAGCCGTTGGTTCTCAACTGCTGCAGCGACTGCATGTGAGAAATGATATAGAGCTAATAGTTATATACGATTCTGATTTCTCCAGAATAGAAAAGTATAGTCATGGGCAATCAGCAAAAATTAAAGTCGCTGATAGCCCAAAGATTGAAAGAGAATATATTGATCTTCTTTTTATTTGCACTCCAGCTGGTCAACATCTCGAATGTGCCCATCGTGCGGTGAAACAAGGGGTAGCAGTTATTTCTGTATCAGACCGTATTAGTGATGTTTTAGGATTATTAGAATTAAATGAAGCAGCAAAAGAGAATAAGGTGGTAGTTGTTCCTGGAGTGGGGTTTTCTCCCGGTTTGTCCTGTGCTCTGGCTCTCCTAGCAGCTGATGAATTTGACCATGTTGATGAAATCCATATAGCGAAAGATGGGACTGGTGGTCCCGCTTGTGCACGCCAGCACCATCGGGCATTAAAAAGACCTTCACTTGACTGGCGTGATGGTGCTTGGGTACGACGCCCTGGCGGGTCTGGAAGAGAACTGGTCTGGTTTCCAGAACCAATTGGGGGTGCAGATTGTTACCGAGCAGCTTTGCCAGAAGCAGTATTGCTTCAGCCAGTATTTCCTAAAAGTTCCCGCATTACTGCTCGGTTGTCTGCAACGCGGCAAGACCGATTTACTTCATGGTTGCCTATGTTGATCCCCCCCCATAATGATGGAGGGATAGGAGCTGTGCGTGTGGAATTGAGGGGACGCATATTGGATCAAAGAGCAACAAAGATAATTGGTGCTGCCGCTTCGCCTTCTACAACTTCAGCAATCGTTGCAGAAACGCTCCTTCGTCAGGTGCTTTCCTCAAACGCTTATGGAACAAAAAGTTTAGCGTCGCTCATACAGGTTAAAGAATTCATT
The DNA here is from genome assembly GCA_022425805.1 of Acidimicrobiales bacterium. Taxonomy (GTDB): domain Bacteria; phylum Actinomycetota; class Acidimicrobiia; order Acidimicrobiales; family UBA8592; genus UBA8592. The sequence continues at coordinate 8,971 of JAKMEQ010000101.1, read as the reverse complement.
ACTTTAGTGCGGCAAAAAGGTATTAAAATTTTTGATTTCGATGGGATACCCTCGACGAATATAGATTCTTGAAAGAAGAAATTAACTAGACAGCATTGTTAAAAGTTCTTCATGTATTTGCCCGTTCGTTGCTACCCACCCCTTTTTATCTTCTAGGATTTCCCCGCCATCCCATGTTGTAATTGTTCCGCCACATTCAGGTATAACAGTCAACATTGGAGCAATATCATAGGTGTACAGAGAAGGATCTATCATGGCTTCAATGCGTCCCGTCCCGACAAGGAAATATCCGTACCCATCGCCCCAGGTCCGTGTTTTAGCACCACTATTCAATATCGAACGTAGCGGCTTATCTGGCCACCACGGTTGATCGAAACTGCTTGACGAAATACAGCTTTCGGGGATTGATTTGATAGAAGAGATTCGAGCTGGCTTCCCGTTGTTTATTGCCCCAAGGCCGCGACCAGCAAGAAGAGATTGTCCTAGAGCAGGAAGGTGGATTAGTCCTATTGCTGGCCCATATTCGTCGAACATGGCAAGCAACGAACTGTAGAGAGGAACACCACGAACAAAGGAAGCTGTTCCATCAATTGGATCGATAATCCATCGACGTGAACTGGTTCCCGTTGTAGTGCTATCTTCTTCTCCAACCACGGTATCTTCAGGGCATTCTTTCCCGATAGCTGTTCGTATAAATTCTTCAGCTGATAGATCAGCATCCGTTACTTCAGTGCCATCAGCTTTAATATCAATCTGTAAGTCAACTTTTTGAAACCAGTTCAATGTCAGTTGTGCTGCTTCTTGGGCGACATGACAGGCGAAAGAAAAAAGATCTTTTTCAACGGGAGGATTCATCACTCTCCATCATAGTTTCCATCGTAGGCTCAAGAGAGATTAATTTTTCAGTGCCCAACGATAGAAAACTTTCTGGTATTTGTAATCTGTTTCGATATACGTAGAGTTAGAAATATTATTTACTGTCTTTCTTTGAAATATTGTCATTCCAGCGGTCTATATCGAGCCATTTTTCATCAAGAAATTTAAGTCTTTGATCTTCGTCAGTAGGGATCTCTGTATTAGATACTCGGTTTATATAAATGTGTACAGGCGTTAGGAAGGGAATATTTTGAAGTATCTCTTGAAAAGAACCAAACGCCTCAAAGCCACGATGACCAATGAAGACTAGATCAGCCTCAGGTGCGGCTTGGATCAAAGCCTGAAGGCCTCCTGGGTGGATCGGAAGGACGTGTTGTAGTCCTTGGACGCGTGTGAGGCGATCCGGTTCAGTTTTTCGAATATGAGACAGAGCCTTATCGAATCGCTTAATTGAATAGAAGGTTCCTTCGGGGAAAATAACACAAGCGTCATTTCCAAGATTTTGAGATAGGGATTGAATTGATTCAAGTTCTTTTTCCGGATTCCCAGAATTTCGGGTGACGAAATAATTTGGTAGGCGATGTCCAAACATATCTAGTGAAGGAGAAATCAGAAGGTCTGATTTTAAAATATGACGGAGGATGACGTCTCCTCCTGCCATACCAGTAAGGACGCTGGGTATGGTTGCATCAAAAAAACTTCTATGTTGGGCAACAATAATAAATGGACCGTATTGCAAGTCAGAACAATTTGGGTAAATCACGTGTCCGCCTAGGAATACTCGTACTCCAAAAAGAATCGATGAAGTCCAGACATACTGGACCCTTCCATGTGTGTGTTGTGACCATCGGGCCTTGACGAAATATCCTCCGAAAGTAGAGACCCACAAAACTGATGCTACAAGAACACCGAAACATTCCATTATGAGGTACCACGTCACCATCAGGGATAGACGTATCAGGCGAAATAGGGAATCTTGATCGGAAGATGAGAAAAGAGACTTGATAAAACCAAATGGGACAAAGAGCAAGAGCAACGTTACACACACAAATGAAACAGCTAGCCCCGGTAATAAAAAAACTATGATTATGCTTCGACGAACGGGTGAAGGGAAGTTTAGTAATCGCATACTTTTACCTGTGCTAGTGAAGAATTACCCGAATGCACCACTTTCGCGAAGCATACGAATTTGTTCTTTTTCGTAGCCAAGTACCTCGAGAAGTATTTGATCTGTCTGCTCCCCGACGGTTGGTGCTTTTGTGGGATGAACGGATTTTTCCCCAATGATATTAATAGGAAGAGGAAGTTGCTCCGACCCTAAATCATCTGCAGCATAGAACGGTAAACGGTGCTGAAATTGAGGGTCATCTGGAGCGGTCTTAGCATTGTAAACAGGGGCTATAGGGGTGTTGTGGTCTTCGCTGAACTGTAACCATTCGCTACTAGATTTTTGATTAAATATATGTTTTAATTCGTATTGGAGTTCGATATTCCCTTTTGCGTGGTCTGCATATTTAGAACCTGGCCATTTTTCATATAAGTCCATACGTTCTATTCCTTTACAGAAATTCTCCCAAAATGCCTGTTCAGAAGCCATAAAAAGAATGTGGCCGTCATTGGATGCATAAATCTGGTATCGGACACCTTCCCACATTCCTGCAAGCCCGGGTGGGCGACGTTCATAATTGTCCGATGGGTTTCCAGTGACTTCATCTTCGGGTCTTTCATACGCACGCCATGTTTCAATTCGATACCAGTCCATATATGCGGCGGCATCTGATTGGGCTAGTTCCATTTGGCAACCAATCCCTGTTTCACGTGCTCGAGTGATACCTGCAAGTAGACCAAAAGCTCCTAACATTGGGCCGACATTAATACCAACGTTGGGCATATCGCGGGGAATACGCGTATAACCTTCTTCATCGATTGTTGGGGTGATAAGTCCAGCCCATGTATCGTATGCGATTCCATGGCTTGGCATGTTCTTGTAGGGACCTGTCGCCCCATATCCCGATAGGGTGCAGAATACTAATTTTGGATTCAGCTCCTGTAACACGTCATATCCCAGTCCGAGTTTTGATAATGCTCCGGGGCGCATAGCTTCGACGACCGCATCAGCACCGCTGACGAGTTCTTTGTAAATGCTAACACCTTCTTCTGTCTTTAAATCAAGAGCGATACTTCGCTTTCCACGATGTGTATGTAGGTGTAATAATGAGACTCCATCAATGATTGGCCACGTCATCTGCCGGATGTAATCACCTTGAGGAGGTTCAACCTTGATCACATCTGCACCAAGGTCAGAAAAAAACGTAGAAATCAAACCTGGGCCAAGAAGAGAACTCTCAATTATACGTACACCAGCAAGCAGGGGAGAGGTGTGCATTTTCAACGACTCCTTCCAAAGACCCATTCTATGACCGAAATTGTCATCTCTTTGTTCATTTGGCAGGAACTGGGAGAGGAAAGTTTCTGGCTATTAGAATACATAGGGGAATAGAAGAACCTTTGGTCCATGATTAGAGAAATAAAGCAAACCGATATTGAGCTTGTGCTTGCTCTAAACAATGCTGCTGCCCCTGCGGTTAATGCCTTAACTTGTGATGGGCTTGAAGAAATTTTAAGAATGGCGCAGAAAACATGGGTAGCAGAAGACGATGGAAGCATTGTAGGTGCCCTTGTTGTTATCGGACCCAAAGCGCTCTATCAGAGCGCTAACTACAGTTGGTTGGACAGCCAGTTCGAAAATTTCTGTTATGTGGACAGAATTATTATTTCCCCTTCGAACAAGAGAAAAGGCCTCGGGTGGCAGTTTTATGACAGGTTAGATGAACATGCTGCAAGGATTAACGCTGATGTTCTCTTGTGTGAAGTTAATATTGAGCCGGAGAATCCCCAATCTTTGGCTTTCCATACATCACTTGGATGGACTTCGTTTCATGATCGAGAACATGGTCCGGGGAAAGTAGTCAGATACTTTAAGAAGAATATTTCAACGGAAGCATAAGGAATTACTTCTGTTAGGCGTGCTAATAAGGAGAGTATGCAACAAATATTGTTGAAGGAAGAATCGGTTAATGTCATCTTCTAAAAAAGAGATCACTAAAGGTACTCACACTTCGACTTTTGGTGTCTCTAAAAGAGAAAGCCACAACGCTGAAGATTTTTATAATCGTTTCCCACCGTTGAAGCAAGATAAGGAATTACTCCCTGACACTCCAGAAACTGTCAACAAAATTTTTGTTGGAGATTCAAGAAATATGAGTGAAGTAAATGATAATTCAGTAGCCCTTGTCGTAACCTCACCTCCGTATTACGCAGGGAAGGAGTATGAGCTTGAACGGGGGAAGGAAGGGGTTCCTGCAAGTTATGTTGAATACCTTCAGATGCTCAGAGATGTATTAACGGAATGCTGGCGAGTGTTAGAACCGGGTGGACGGATAGCAGTAAATGTAGCAAATTTAGGACGTAAACCTTACCGTTCGCTTGGAGCAGACATTGTTCACATATTGCAAGATGAAATTGGTTTTCTTCTTCGTGGAGAAATTATTTGGATAAAAGCAGAAGGAGCTTCGGGGAGTTGCGCATGGGGGTCATTCCAATCAGCATCAAACCCTGTTCTTCGTGACGTAACAGAACGAGTTATTGTTGCGTCTAAATTACGCCTTGATCGATCTTTGACAAGAAAACAGCGGAAAACTAAAGGACTCCCACACGTTGATACGATTACCAAAGAAGATTTCATGGCTTGGACTTTGGATACATGGCGGATCCAACCAGCTTCAGCGAAAAGGATTGGACATCCTGCACCATTTCCGATTGAACTCCCCCGAAGGCTCATTGAACTGTATTCGTATCAGGGAGATCTGATTCTTGATCCGTTTTGCGGTGCAGGAACTACGGCATTAGCAGCTAAGGAAAATGGACGTAATTATGTGGGTTATGACACAGACCCTGAATATACCTCCCTTGCTAAAGAGAGACTGAATCTCTGAATAGAAGAGACAAAATAAAATACTAGGCAAGACTTGCATTTTTTGTTAGGTATGCCTAATATACATATTGTGGATGGCGGAACTTACCAAATCAACAAACTTCCCCAGGTAGGCCCAATATCCACACTTTCGCAAATATTACTCAATCTTGAAGTTATGCTGCCGGCTGTGCGGCAGCATAACTTCTATCTCCTTTAAAAATGATAGAAAATAAATTAGAACAATTACGTCTCATTACTGCTCTAGGTCATGCCACTCACGGGTCAGCGATTTACTTGACAAGCAAAGATGGAAAAAATTACTTGGTTTCTGACCATGCAAGTTCAGATTTCAGCTTCTGCGAAATAAGAAGGATGATTTCGATTAGTTCGTGTCCGAGCCGGCCAGACTTTACGTCGTGGATCGATACTATTTCTGTTGGGGGTTCAATAGAGTATTCTGGCGGTGGGATTTATCGAAGTAAACAAAATGATATCCCTATCCGTGTCTTCAGTACTTTGCTTCGTCCAGAGATGGTTTTTGATCTTCTTGATTCGGTTGACATTGATGGGGTCTCTCCTATGCCTGTGGATGCCATATTAAACCCTGACCCAATACTTGGAGTAACGACTATTACGATTTCTGTAGATACTTCTTCGGAAGAATCTGAACTTGATGAGCTTGCACTCATTGCATATAGCGCCTGTTTAGTGAAGGAGATGTCTCTGTCGTTGAAGAAACACCAGTCTCATGTTTCTTCAGATAATGATGAAAATTCAATCAGGTAGCGCTTACAAGGATTCGCTGTGAAGCGAAAGCACCAACACCGACTTGTGTCCCCGTCATATTCACAGTAGTTGTTCCATCTGGTGAAACAGCCGTGACCTTTCCACCTGCACCTGGGATAAGCTTTGAATCTTCAAGGAATTCAAGCAGCCCCGGTTGAAATTCGAGCTCTTCAGGAATTCTTTCAACAACAAAAGATGTACCCACAATAACGTCACAGAGGGAGGATGTTCCTTCGGGAGTTTGGTAATTCGTACCGGGAATAGGATTTCCATGCGGACAAGTTGTTGGATCTTCGAGGAGCCTAAGAAATGCTGCTTCTACGCGAGAAGAAACAACGTGTTCCCATTTCCCTGCCTCATGGTGTGCTTCCGCCCAACTTAACCCAAGAATATCAGTAAGGAATCGTTCGGCAAGACGATGCCGACGTACGACTTGATTAGCAAGAGAATTTCCATCTTTTGTGAGGGAGATCGCTGTCCCACGAAGTTCGATGAGCTTGGCTTCACTTAGTTTCTTTATCATCTCTGAAACAGCAGGCCGAGAAACATTTAAACGCTCCACAATTCTGGCTTGTATTACGTCGATACCATCTTCAGCAAGTTCAAAAATTGTTTCACAGTATTCTTCAAAAGCCGGATGAAATTCTGGACTTTCGTATGCCATATATTCACACTAACGGATTATTAGACATATTGATAGTAGAAATAGCCGACTACGTATTTTCTTTAGTTCTTTCAATCGCTAGTGTTCGACTTAATGGAAGCATCTATTGGAATAATTGTTAATCCTAGATCTGGAGGAGATATCCGCCGAGCAGTTGCTGCTGCTGGAAGGTCCACTCTAGAAGAGAAGGTGAGCATTGTCCGACGAATTATTTTAGGCGCCCGAGCGTCTGGTGTTGACAATTTCTATGTTAATTATGAGCCTATGCAGATTGTTCGCCGGGCGACAGAAACAATTCGGGATATAACTATTTCTTATGTTAATGAAAAATTGTACTTTAACGAGGAAGATTCGACCCGTGCTGCTCGAACGATGTCTTTGCAAGAGATATCGGCAGTAGCCGTGTTAGGTGGTGATGGAACGAACCGTGCTGTTGTTAAAGGATGGCCTGATATTCCACTCCTTCCCGTATCGACTGGAACGAACAATGCCTTTCCGAAGTTTATTGAACCCACTGTTGCTGGAACAGCTTTAGGACTTATAGCACTAAAGGTCGTTCAGTTGGATCAGGTTTCTCAGAGGGCAAAAATTATCCACATCACTGCTGACGGAATCGAACCAGAGATTGCTCTTATTGACGCTGTTGCTGTCGCAGACCCCTACGTTGGTTCTCTTGAACTTTTCAAACCAGAAACTATGAGGATTGGTCTCCTCACCCGAGCAGATCCAACCGCTATTGGGTTCTGCTCAATAGGTGGCCTTCTTCAACCACTCACTCCAGAAGAAGACAAAGGCTTATTTGTAGAATTTGGACCTGTTTCTGATATTAGAACCTCGAAAGTTGTTCATGCTCCTACAGCCCCTGGCCATCATGAACCAGTTGGCATTATTCAGCACCGTGAAATTACTTTAGGAGAAATAATTACATCAAGTGGTGAGTTCATCCTCGCGTTCGACGGAGAACGCAAGATACGTATTCCTCAAGGCGTTGAAGTAGAATTTCAGATACGCCGTGATGGGCCGCAGGTAATCGACCCGTATGCAGTGATGGAAGCAGGTAGAGAAAAGTTCTTGACAGAGCTTTAAACGTTTGGGATTTTCATATCGAAGTTTGATGATCGGATACCGCCATCCACTCCCAAAATCTGTCCTGTCACATATGAGGCTGCAGGTGAAGCCAGATAGATAGCAGCAGCTGTTACATCGTTCACCTCACCTAAACGGCCCATAGGCGTTCCTTGGACCATAGCATCGTGGATTTCCTCATTTGTTAGAACTATTTCCAGCGCATCAGTTTTGATAGCTCCAGGGGCTATCGCATTTACCCGTATACGCGGCGCTAAATCTAAAGCAGAATTCAATGTAAGTTGAAGCATTGCTGCTTTAGCAGTCCCATAGGCGGCAAAACCCCGACTTGGAAACCGTCCAGCTGCTGAAGCGATATTTATCACACTTCCATTTATTGATTCAGCTAAATAGGGGACCGCCAACTGGGTGAGGTTAAAAGCTGTTGTAACATTCCAGCGAAGGGCTTCCGAGAACGCTTCTTCCGAAGTATCCATAAATCCGGCTGGCATTGAACCCCCGATATTGTTCACAACTGTTGTCACCATTCCGAAATTCTCAATAGCGGTTTCGACTAAGGCTTCCAAACCTTTACGTTTTGCAAGACTTCCAGATACTGGTATTGCCCTACGGCCTAAGTCGTTAATCTCATTAGATACAGTGACGAGGTCTTCTTCATCTCGTGCTCCTATAACTACGTCAGCGCCAGCACGGGCAAAGCCAACAGCTATGGCTTTCCCTATCCCACGGCTTGCTCCAGTCACAATCGCAACATGATTATTGAGTTGAAATAATTCCATCATCATTTCTCAATGGTGACCGAGAAACTAATCACTTGCACATCTCAACGAGAATTTGGTGGCGATTGTCGGTGCAGAGGACATACTGAAAGGCATGACCGCAGACAATAAGACCTTCTCCCTTTTGCCCCCAGATGATGATTTGGATGTCATCCACACTAGACAATACGAAACACGTGTCTACAGGGTTAATGAAACCGAAATGCTTGTCCGAGGAGCGATCTCAGACATGAAACCTCCAGGACTCTATGTCCCCGATGATTTAGAAGAGCTTGAAATTCATCAGATGCATGTAGAACTCACAATTAAGCTACCCCAGCTTGAAATCACTAACGCAAGAACAGCGTTTGAAACACATCCCCATACCTCATGTCCAAAAATTGTTGACCATTACAACGAACTTATAGGGCTTAACGTTGCTAGAGGATTTACCCAAAAAGTCCGCGAACTATTCGGTGGGCCACGGGGCTGCACTCACATTACGGCACTTCTTCAAGCAATGGCGCCTGCGATAATTCAAGCAACATGGTCCATGGCAGTACTCCAAAGGAGAGAGAGTGGCTTACCTCCAGGTGCCGTAGACAAAAACCGTGAAAATATGCATAAGGGCAATATCAACACCTGCCACATATGGGCTGAGGACGGCGAATACATACAAGAATTCCGAGATGGGAAAATACCTGGACCTCCCCTACAGGTCACAGAGCGGCTTATTGAACTTGGGAGAAAACCTGAAGAATGGAGGGTCTTTTAGAGTTTGCTGAACATCAGCGATTCAAAATTTCGGATCTAGCAGCTCACGTG
>JAKMEQ010000089.1 GCA_022425805.1 Acidimicrobiales bacterium | reverse complement strand
TCCTATTATCGCTATCTACCGAGAACGTGAAGTTGCGTTTTGTGTTCGGCAATCCCAAGCTTCGTTGTTAGTGACACCCAAGGTGTACCGAGAATTCGATTTTGGCGAAATGGGAGAAACGATTTCTGCATCTATTGACAAGCTATCGTCTCTTTCAGTTGAGCAAAATCGTTTTCCATCAGCGGACCCCTCAATGCTTCCTCCATATTCTGCTAAAAGAGAAGCTGAGTTACGTTGGTTATGTTATACCTCGGGGACTACTTCTGACCCGAAAGGAGCGAAACACACTGATGCGTCTATCGCTGCGATCGGGGAAAGCATGGGAAAGCGATTAGATGTCCAATTCGGGGATCGTCCTGCTTTGGTATTTCCCTTCCCTCATATTGGAGGGTTGACTTGGCTCTTCACTGCGTTGCAGACCGGAGCAACACTTATTTGTGATGCGGCATTTGATCCAGTGAAGACGACTGAACTTCTTTCACGCGAAGGGTGCACCCACCCAGGGGCGGGTACACCTTTCCATATGGCCTATCTCAGTGCCCAGCGAGCAAACCCAGAGAATAAACTCTTTCCCAATGTGAAAAACTTTCCTGGCGGTGGTGCTCCGAAACCTCCCACTCTGCATGCTGAGGTTAAAAAAGAACTTGGTGGGAATGGCATCGTATCTGGGTGGGGGTTAACGGAAGCCCCAATACTCACCATGGGAGCACACACAGACCCCGATGAGAAACTTGCAACTTCAGAAGGAAAAGCCATGCCCGGTGTCGATCTAATTACGGTCAAAGCAGATGGAACGATTGCGGGTCCGGGAGAAGAAGGAGAGCTCCGTGCCAAAGCGCCACAGTTGATGCTCGGATATCTTGACTCTTCTCTTGATTCTGACGCCTTCGATGAAAATGGCTATTTCCGGACGGGTGACCTTGGTATCGTGGATGCAGAGGGGTATGTCGTAATATCTGGAAGATTGAAAGACGTTATTATTCGCTACGGTGAAAATATCTCTGCGAAAGAAGTCGAAGATCTCCTTTTCATGCACCCGTTGGTGAAAGATGTTGCCGTGATAGGACTACCAGATCCCGTTACTGGAGAGCGAGCCTGCGCCATTATTTCCGCTGCTGATAATCAAAACCCAATCGACCTTACAACGATGAGGGATTATTTGGAACAAACAGGGCTAAGAAAAAATGCGATACCAGAACAAATTGAAAATGTAGAGAAGGTTCCGCGAAACCCCTCTGGAAAAATTACTAAGAACGTCTTACAGGAGCGATTTAAGAACGCCCCATTTGAACGCTAAGCTCTGGGTTGTTTAGCTCCAAGAACAAGATCAGTGAGCCAACGTGAATCGATACCTTGCGGAATTGACAAAGCAAGACGGTCAGCTGTGTCTCCGAAACGTTTATTGAGTTCGATTCCTACCTCTGCTGGGGTGCCAATCACGGATAGTGTCTCGACCTGCTCTTCATTAAAAATATCTCCCAGCTTCTCCCATTGCCCTTCTTTTGTCATTTGGCGCAACTGCGGTTGGAGTTCACCCCAGTCATGGGTCTCTAAAACGGGGCGATATGCGGGGGTAGACCCATAGAATCCGAGCATTCCTCGAACAACCTTCTCTGCACGCTCTTTACTTTTTTCACTGCCATCATGTACTCCAACAATTGCACCTGTTGTAATGACAAAGTTTCCACGGTCTCGACCAACAGAGTGAAGCCCTTCTAAGACATTCGGGATCGTCTGCGTCGCGATATGTTCTTTAGATGTGAAAGGGTGTACAAGAAGTCCATCAGCGCATTCGCCTGCAAGCTGTGTCATCCTCGGCCCTAAAGCCGCCAACCAAATAGGAGGTGGTTTACTTTCGAGCGGATCGGGAGTCAGCATCGGAGAAGACAAGGTATGACGGGTCCACCTTCCGGTAAAATTTAGCTCGGTTCGATTCTGCCAAGCAAAAAAAATTTCTTTAGTTGCTTCTATGATTTCCCGCATCTGCCCCAGTGGGCTTTCCCAGGTGGAACCAAAACGGTTTTCGATGTGAGCACGAATTTGTGAGCCAATACCTAAGGCGAATCGTCCGTTCGTAAGACGCTGCAAGTCCCAAGCCTGATATGCAATATGCATCGGGCTTCTTGGGATCGCTATTGCAACATTCGTATATAGCATTCCGCGAGCAGTACCTCCCGCGCGCACTAGAGGAAAAAAAACATCGCCTTTACCTTCATAAGTGAACAATCCATCAATGCCAGAAGACTCCAGCTCTACAGCACTCTCAGCAGTAGTTTCTAAATTCGTGTTTAGCAGTACATCAATAGCGACCATTGGGCAAACACTATCGCTGTAGAAACAATAGAACACTTTTCTCCATATTTTCTGAAGATATTAGTGGAGGAGAGCAGAATAAGGCCTTACTCCTTATCGTGTCCCAATTCCCAGTCTTCATGGAACTCACCCTGTTCTAAAGGTCGCATAAGAATATCGATAGCAGTCCAGAGTGTTTTAGAATATGGATAGAAAAGGATCGGGACGACCCCATAAGATCCAGCGAACCAGAAAACCCAGATCCCCGTAGGAATATTTGGGTAAGTAACAAAAAAGAAAATAGCAAGACCGAGTGCAAGAATAGCTAGAGAAACAATCGTATTTATCCCTATTGCCCCTATCCAATGCCCTTCCACCCGTTCAAAGCACAAGCCGCAACGAGGGCAATGATCTAGCATGTGAAACCATTTTTTGAAGAGTTTCCGCCTGCCACAAAGTGGACATGCTTTCGTAGCCCCGCGCCACAGAAGCCGTATTCGCCCTTTTTCAGAATGGTGGTCCAAAATATTACTACCCAAATCTTGCAGCTCCGGATTATAAATCATGGTTTTCGACAGTGACGGGTTTTACATTTGCGTTATTAGAGCGTAGTTTCTGCTTAGTAATATTCATTCAGATGGGAGTTTTCCATGCTCGCAGCAGTTCTGCGCAATATAGGCGATACCGACTTAGATGTCACTGACACCATAGATGTGAACGAACCTGGTCCCGATGATGTCATCGTAAAAATAACCCACACGGGAATATGCCATTCAGATGTTTCAGCGATGAATGGAACGATCCCGCAAACTGCACCAGCGGTCCTAGGCCATGAAGGTGCTGGTGTCATAGAAGCGGTCGGCGATAACGTCACAGAAGTATCCGTTGGAGATCATGTGATTGTCGTATGGTCGCCACCATGTGGGGGATGTAAATTCTGTATAGATCATAAGAGCCCAAATCTCTGTATGACAGTTCAGTTCGGAGCGATGATGATTCCGCATTTTCGTGAAGGCGGTGAGGACGTCCATTCGATGGCAGGTGTGGGAACATTTGCGGAACGGACCCTGCTTCCCAAACAGGCTGTTGTAAAAATAGATAAAGATATTCCGCTTGATATAGCTTCTTTAATCGGATGTGGAGTGATGACTGGAGCCGGAGCTGTACTTAACACGGCAAAAGTAACCCCAGGTTCATCAGTCATTGTTTATGGTGCTGGAGGTGTAGGGGTCGCAGCGTTACAAGGAGCACGGATTGCTGGGGCGGCGGAGATCGTCGCCGTGGATCTCAACGATGCAAAACTTGACGACGCGAGACGGTTTGGTGCCACTCATGCTGTTAAACCTGAAGATGTAGATGGCGTAAAACTAGAAATTACCGGTGGAGACGGATTTGACTTTGCCATAGAGTGCATCGGTAACCCTAATACCATGCGCGCATCATTCGACGCTGTTCGAAGAGGCGGGACAGCATGCATTGTCGGGGTAGGCAGACCGGAAGAAATGGTCCAGTTCAGTGCTTTCGAACTATTTTTCAGCGAGAAAAACCTCGTAGGTTCATATTATGGAGGGACCGATGTGCGAAGTGATTTCCATAAGCTGCTTCGGCTCTATAAGCAGGGAAAACTTGACCTCGAAGGAATGATCACCCGTAGGATAAAGATAGACGAAATCAACCCCGCACTAGAAGCAGTTAGAAAAGGCGAGGTCATCCGGCAAGTCATCGAATTCTAATGCCTCTGTACTGCAGGAATGAAGAGAGTAATGGAAACACACGAACGTCTTAGCGCACCGTTGGTTCTCGAATACCCTTTCACGCGAACAACTGGCCCTGTCATTGGAGCTTTTCTGACAGGTTTACGAGAAGCGATACTTCTAGGGATCAAGAGAGCAGATGGGACGGTTCTATTCCCGCCAACTGAGTACGACCCGCAAAGTTCTGAGTCTTTGTATGAAATGGTTGAAGTCGGTCAGGACGGCACAGTTTTGACTTGGACTTGGATTGACAAACCCAGAGATCAATCTCCCTGGAAACAAGCTCACGCCTTAGCGCTAATTCAGTTGGACCAAACTGACACATCGTTGTTGCATGCAGTGCTAGTTGACGATGTAAAACAAATGATCACAGGAATGCGTGTCACCACCCAATGGAGAGACGAACGTGAAGGCCATATAAACGATATTGAAGGGTTTATCCCAATTGAGGGTAGCGGTGTCTGAAATAATTATTCCTGAAATCCTTCAGGGAAAAGAACCTGTACAGTCTGTTCGAACGCCGATCCGAATGGAATACACGTTCACTCCGGGAGTTGCAGCACAGGCCTACCTTCGAGAGTTTGGTAAAAAAAAGATTTTGGCGAATGTCTCTCCAGTTGATGGGGCAATTCTTGTTCCGCCACGTGGTGCCGACCCTCGACATGGTGTTCTTTGTGAAGAATTCGTTGAACTACCGCATCAGGGGCATGTCGGGTCATTCTGTATAACCAATGTTCCGATCCCAGGCCGAAAAGATTTAGATCTTCCGTATATCTCGGCTTGGATATTTCTCGATGGGGCTGATATTGGTTTTCTCAACCTTGTTTCAGAATGCCCGCCTGAAGATTGCAGAATAGGTATGCGCGTTGAAGCCGTTTGGAAACCCGATGATGAAATAGGGATGACAGCAGAAAATATTTTGTATTGGCGCCCAAATGGTGAACCAGATATCCCATTCGACCAAGCCGGCGTCCGTGGGTGGCGATACCGCGCTTCAGAGAACTCTGATGCGTAAGGTTGCCGTAGTAGCAGCGGCTAGTCGGCAGGAAGAGAAGATGCTCGATACTGAAGTCGAGATGATGATCCCTCTCATTACTAAAGTTCGCGAGAGTGTGGGTTTGCAGCAAACCGATATTGACTTTACGTGTTCCGGAAGTTCGGACTTTCTTGCTGGACAAGCTTTCTCTTTTGTAATGACTTTAGATGCCGTTGGCCCAAACCCGCCCATCGTAGAAAGTCATGTTGAGATGGATGGGGCCTGGGCGTTGTATGAAGCATGGGTCAAATTGCAAATGGGAAAATCCGAGACAGCTCTTGTCTACTCTTATGGGAAGCCATCACCAGGGTCGATACGCGATGTCCTAGCTACCCAATTAGATCCATACTATGTAGCTCCACTATGGCCAGACGCTCATTCGGTAGCAGCACTTCAAGCAAGACTTTTGCTTGAAGGCGGGCACACAACGATTGAGCAGTTAGCAGATTATGCTGTTCGTGCTGGCCGAGTATCGGACCATGAAGAATACTTTTCTCAGCCCTTTATAGCGGATCCACTTCGAGACGCAGATTGCCCTTCCTACGCTGACGGAGGAGTTGCAGTGATATTAGCAACTGAAGGAGTAGCTGAGAAGCTCTCAGATAACCCTGCATGGATTACCGGAATAGACCATAGAATCGACGCGCATCACTTTGGAGTTCGTGACCTTACGATGGCGCCTTCAGTTCGCTTGGCTGCCAAAAATGCTGGCGTTTCTGATGCCGCAGTGGACGTAGCAGAACTCCACGCCGCATATACGACCCATGAAGTTATTATTCGTCGTGAAATGGGTCTCTCCGTTAGGCCTAATGCTAAACAGCGGTCGTATCCTTTGGCAGCGGACACGCTAATGGCATCTGGACTGCTCCGAATAGCTGAAGCATCTCGAGCTATTTGGGAAGGGGGGGCCCAGAGGGCAGTAGCGCATGCAACTGCGGGCCACCTTCTACAACAGAATCTTGTTTGTGTCCTTGAAGGAGGTCAACCCTAATGGGTACTGGAGGAGAAACTGCTGCAGTCGTTGGAATAGGAATGACCGAGTTTTCTGCAACTCGTGGAGATGTTTCGATGCCAGGTCTAGTTCGTGAAGCAGCCCAGCGAGCTTTAGAGGATGCCCAAATGGATTGGGAGGATATCGATGCTGTTGTAATGGGAAAGGCCCCAGATTTTTTCGAAGGTGTGATGATGCCTGAGATCTTTTTATCGGAAGCTCTCGGGTGTGTCGGAAAGCCGATGTTACGCGTGCATACAGCGGGTTCTGTTGGAGGTTCTACTGCTCTTGTTGCTGCATCCCTGATTCATTCAGGAGTTCACCAAAAAGTACTAACGGTCGCTTGGGAGAAACAAAGCGAATCAAATGCAATGTGGGCATTAAGCCTTAAACAACCTTTTCAAGTTTCGATAAATGCTGGAGCAGGTGGCTATTTCTCTCCGATTATTCGTCAATACATGATCGAGTCAGACGCACCGGACCTGATTGGGTGCATGGTTGCGTATAAAGATAGGCAACATGCACTGTTAAATCCCTACGCTCACTTACATCAACCTGACCTGACCTTCGATCAAGTAGTCGAATCACCAATGCTATGGGAACCTATCCGATACTCTGAAACCTGCCCGTCCTCTGATGGGGCAGCTGCAATGGTGATCGTACACGAGTCTGTAGCGGAGAAATCAGCTAACCCAGCATGGATACATGCCGGTGCAATGCGAAGCGAAGCAAATAACTTTCCCGGCCGTGACGAAGTAAATCCCCAAGCTAGCCGCGAGTGTGCCGCCGATTTGTGGAAACAGGCCGGTATCTCGAACCCACGGGAGGAAATCGACGCAGTTGAGATGTACGTTCCCTTCAGCTGGTATGAGCCCATGTGGTTAGAAAGTCTTGGTTTCTGTGAACGCGGTGATGGGTGGAAAATGGTCGAGTCAGGTGCCACTCACCTTGAAGGAGGAGACTTGCCGGTGAATTGCTCCGGCGGAGTGCTTTCTTCTAATCCAATTGGGGCTTCAGGAATGATTCGTTTCGCCGAAGCCGCCTTACAAGTCCGAGGTATGGCAGGGCAACATCAAGTTGCAGGGGCTAAAAAAGCTTTGGGGCATGCCTATGGCGGCGGTGCACAGTATTTTGCCATGTGGGTGGTAGGAGCCGATAAACCCACTAGCTAGCTCATGTACACTTAGGATGTGGACAGTCAACAGATCCGAAGAAAACTATCTCCCTTGGGTTTGTTCGCGGGTATTTGCCTGTGTGTAGCATTGCTTTCTTCCTGCGCTAACAGTTCTGATGGCGATATCGAGGCGTATTGCGACCTTGTCGAAGAAAATTTTGAAATTGGGCTGGATAATAGCGGAATTGAACTAAAAGATCTGGACGCATTACTGGATGTCTCACCGAAAACAATTGTTAAAGTAGTAGAAAAATTAAGAAACTCCTTAGCTGACATAGCAGAAATAGATGAATTGGATCAATTATTTGCCGCGACTTTTGACCCCGATGCTTTGATTGCCCAGCAAACGTTTGAAATTTTTAATGCCGACGAATGCGGTATTAGCGCTGAGGCTATAGCTGCTGCTTTGCGAATTAATCAGCAGATAATAGAAACTGAATTACTTGACTTCCTTAAAGAGAATGAGGTTTATGCCCCTTGGGTTGAGAAAATAGTTGTTTCTCTAAAATTTAACGCTTCAGTTGTTCAGGGAGCCGAAGCAACATTCATCACGCCGAGAGAAACAGGTGATGCGCTGAATGTGTGCCATGCGATTAGCCTCTGGATGTTTGGCGTAAAAGAAGTAGAGGGAAGTATTCTCATTTTCGATAGCACGAGAGAAGTTGTTCGAAGAAATGCTTCTGACACAAGGTGTGTCAAAGTATAGGTCTAGTTGAGATAGTGAACATTTCTTAGAGGTGATTCGGCTATCCTGTGAGCAACCGATGTATTTGGAGGTAATTATGGGATTTCGTGTCGTCGTAGATTATGACTTGTGTGAGAGTAACGCTATTTGTATGCAAGTAGCTCCTGAAGTTTTTGAAGTCCGTGATGATGACTTTCTGTATCTGTTAACAGACGAGCCGGGTGAAGAACTGCGAGCAAAGGTTGAAGAATCTGTCCAGCGATGCCCAAAGCAAGCAATTGCAATTACTGAGGGCTGAAAACTGAAAAACATCGCAGTAGTTGGAGCTTCACTGGCTGGGTTGCGAGCGGTTGAGGCATTACGGGACCGAGGTTATGAGGGGAAAATCCATCTAATCGGGGATGAACCTCACCTGCCTTATGACCGACCTCCTTTATCTAAACAGATTTTAGCTGGAGATTGGGAACCAGACCGTGTTGCTTTGCTAAAGCCAGACAATTCAGAAGATCTAGATGTTGAATGGCACCTTGGCGAACGGGCGACAGGGTTGGACCTTGGGAAGCGCTCCTTAACATTTGGATCAGGTAAAGAGCTCGACTTTGAGGGTCTTATCATCGCGACTGGAGCTCGGTGTCGTTCGCTTCCCCTTGCTGAAAATCTAGAAGGTATTTATACGCTTCGGGGGATAGACGATGCCCTAGCTATCCGGTCAGAGTTTGAAGCGAAACCTCAAAGAGTCGTTGTTGTCGGGGCTGGATTCATCGGTGCAGAAGTTGCTGCAACAGCCCGTCAGCGCGGATTAGAAGTTTCGATGGTAGAAGCTGCCCCGGTTCCTTTCGAACGTGTGTTAGGACCCGAAATGGGAGAAGTGACTGCAGATGTCCACAGAGATCACGGCGTGGATGTCCGCACTGGAGTAGCGGTTGAAGCATTTCGAGGTGGTTCCAGAGTAGAGCAGGTTCTCTTAGCTGATGGAACCGTCATAGAAACAGACGTCGTTATCGTCGGGATTGGTGTGACCCCTAACACTGAATGGCTTGAAGGGAGCGGGTTGGAGTTCGATAACGGTGTTCTCTGTGATGAAACGTGCCTTGCCGCCCCTGGAGTTGTTGCTGCTGGTGATGTTGCTCGGTGGCCGAATCAACGTTTTGGTGAAACCATGCGGGTAGAACACTGGGACAATGCAGTTGAGCAGGGTATATATGCTGCACATCGTCTTCTAGCGGGAGATCAAAAAGTTGACCCCTATACACCAACTCCATGGTTTTGGACTGACCAATTTGATCGGAAGATACAACTGGCGGGTAGGACTCGGCCAGATGATGAAGTGCGGGTCGTCACGGGTTCTGTTGAAGAACGAAGATTTGCCGCCGCATATGGCCGTAATGGACGTCTTGTCGGAATCCTTGGCTTCAACCGGCCTCGACATGTGATGCAGTATAAGCAGATGATTACCGATGGCGTAAGCTGGGACGATGCTATGGCCTATGCAGAACAGCAATCAGCATAGATAATCTGTTGATAGATACTGAATAGGAGATTACTCAGGTAATGGATGACATGAGGAAGATATATGACATCATTGGAATTGGTAATGCAATCGTTGATGTCATTAGCCATGAATCAGACGATTTTATCGAACGCCACGGACTGATAAAAGATTCGATGGCGCTTGTAGATGAGGAAACTGCGACAGGTCTTTACAACGATATGCATCCTGCGATACAGACCTCGGGAGGTTCTGCAGCTAACACAATGGCTGGTATAGCTTCATTGGGTGGTTCCGCTGCGTATATCGGAAAAGTTCGGAATGATCACTTGGGTGACCTATTCGCTCACGATATTGAAGCATCAGGCGTAGATTACCTTGTAGATCCTGCAACTATCGGACTTCCTACAGCACGGTCGATGGTGCTAGTTACCCCTGATGGCGCAAGAACCATGTCTACTTTTTTGGGAGCGAGTAGCACGCTTTATCCGCATGACATCGATGCTGAGAATATATCAACAGCAGAATACCTATATTGCGAAGGCTATATTTGGGATGTTGAAATTACTAAAGAAGCTATCCGCTTGGCCATGTCTATAGCGAAAGAAGCTAATAAGAAAGTCTGTTTCACTCTGTCGGATAGTTTTTGTGTTCATCGCCACCGGCAAGAATGGTTAGAGCTTGTTGCAGGGCCAGTAGATATTCTCTTCGCAAACAAAGACGAGATATGCGCTTTGAGCGGCTATGAAAGTTTTGACAAAGCAATTAATTGGATACGCGGCCAGGTCGGAATAGCTTGTCTGACAGAAGCTGAGAATGGTTCAACAATTGTTACAGCAGATGAAACGATTAAAGTTGAAGCTTTCCCTGTTGATAAAGTCGTAGACTCCACAGGAGCCGGAGATCTCTATGCGGCCGGTTTTTTGCATGGTTTAATAAAAGGGCATGACCTTGAAACATGCGGTAAAATTGGTTCGCTTGTAGCAGCTAAGGTCGTTGCACAAACAGGTGCTCGGTTTCAGACCTCTTTATCTGAAATTGTGTCAAACGTATTCAATCTTTGACACAATCAACCTATGGGACGAACCGAAGTCGCAGATCTTATTCCTCGAGTAGAGCGATGGATCGCTCACGATCCTGATACCAAAACCCGCGCAGAGATTGAAGGGTTTCTAGCTAACAACGATGTAGAAGAACTCCTCGAACGTTTCCAACTACGTCTCAAATTTGGGACTGCAGGTATACGTGGAGCCCAAGGTGGCGGTCCGAACCGGATGAATCGGGTCACTATCCGAAGAGTAGCAGTCGGCGTAGCGAAATATTTAGAGCAAGGACAGACGGTAATTATTGGTTACGATGCCCGAGTCAACAGCAGAATTTTTGCCGAAGATTTTTCTCTAGTGCTTTCACTGTTTGGTATTAATTCCAAAATTTTTTCATCACCTGTACCAACTCCGGTTCTAGCATTCTCTGTTCGGCGGCTACGTTCTGACCTTGGAGTTATGATTACGGCTTCCCATAATCCAGCTACTGATAATGGGTGTAAAATTTTTCTTTCAGATGGGGCACAATTACGAGAACCCGAAGATGGAATTATCGATGCACATATTGTCGAAGCCGACTTTCCTCCGCGGATCATTGAACAAGGAAAAGGAAAAATAGAAAGATTAGGTAGCGAAATCTGGGCAGCATACTGTTCAGATATCTCTAAATCAGTTCCGCAGCTTTCTGACTTACTTACCATTGCGTACACTCCACTCCACGGGGTCGCTTGGGCAACTGTTAAAGAAGTCTTTTCTTTAACTGGGGTTTCAAGTGTTGTTGTTGTTCCTTCTCAAGCGCAACCTGATTCGGATTTCCCGACTACGCCGTTCCCAAATCCAGAAGAGAAAGGCTCAATGGATGAAGTGCTCGAAGTAGCGAATGCGATAGAAGCAGATCTTGTTCTTGCCAATGATCCTGATGGCGATCGACTTGCGGTAGGAATTTCTACCTCCGCAGGTAACTGGCGGATACTTACTGGAGATGAAATAGGGGCTCTTCTGTGCAACAGAATGACCCAAATAACATCCGGACGTAATCGTAAAGTCGTTTCAACTGTAGTTTGTTCTTCGCTCGTGGGAAAGATTGCTGTTGCTGCCGGAGTATCTCATTCACAGACGCTAACTGGCTTTAAATGGATTATTCCCGAGGCTTATAAGGATCCAGCGTGGACTCCAATTTTCGCATACGAAGAAGCATTGGGATACGCGGTAACAGACCTTGTCCGTGACAAAGATGGAATTTCGGCGGCGCTACGGTTTACAGAAATGGTTATAGATTTGAAAAAAAAGGGTATGACTGTCCTTGACCAATTAAATAAGATATCTCTTGAACATGGGTTGCACGTTACCCGTTCAGTAGGGGTCCGATTTGAGGGTATAGGAGCTTTTGACCGGGCCATTCGCGTCGTCGAATCAATACGAACTAAGCCCCCTAAATATTTAGCCGGGCTACAGACTCTCGAAGTTAATGATTTTGATTCAGTTTCTAACATAGGGGGTCTTCCCCCATCTGGTATGACACGTTTGCTGCTTGAAGATGGTGTGCGTATTCTCATACGCCCAAGTGGTACTGAATCGGTCGTTAAAATCTATATTGAACAGGTGGTAGTTGTAGATGATGAATCACGTATAGAAGGTGAAAGGCGAAGAATTCAAAGGAAGGTAGATCATATCGTGGGTGACTTAGACACTTTTTTCTCGGAGGTCAATTAACCCTTTGGAAATAAGAGTTCAGTGAACTCCGTATTGACGGTCACCAGCATCCCCCAAGCCAGGGTAAATAAATCCGATAGCGTTCAATTTCTCATCTATTGAAGCCGTAACTATTCTGGGGTCTAACCCACTTTCGTCAATGGCTTCTATGCCTTCTGGGGAGGCAAGGAGGCTCACTAAGGTGACCATGCCAGCTCCAGCAGCATGTGCCAATTCTAAGGCTTGAATCATCGAACCCCCTGTAGCCAGCGCGGGGTCAAGAATCAACACATGTGCTCCGTTGAGCCCTTCAGGGATAGTGTTTAAATAGAGGTCCGGTTGGAGAGTTGTTTCATCTCGTCTTGCCCCAATAAATCCTACACGTGCCTCTGGGAGGAGAAATAGGGCAGCATCCATCATTCCCAAACCAGCTCTGAGAACTGGGACAATGATGGGATAGCTTTCCAATTTATACCCCGATGTAGGGGCGAGAGGTGTCTCGATACTGGTTTGAGTGACCCGTATTTCTTTCAAAGCTTCATAAATTAAAAAGATCGAAACCTCATAAAGGTTCTTCCGAAATTCAACATTCGTTGTTGATGTTTGCCGAAGCCGTGTAAGTCGTTCGGCTACTAAAGGGTGATTGATGACAGTAGTATGCATGTGTCGGACTCACAGTTCTTGTTATACGCATTCGTAGTTTACTTTGAAGCTATCTTAGACGTAGAGAATGTCTTATTAAGGAGATCTGATTATCAATCAGCCATTCGTACTCGGCGTAGATTTAGATGGGGTATGTGGAGACCACAATCTCATCTTTAGGAATATCGTTGCGAAAGAATTATCAGTAGACCCAGAGACGCTTCCGCTAGAGCGGAGCTGGGGTTTCAAAGAGTGGGGATTAAGTCCTGAAGATTTTGAGAAGCTCCATGAACGCGCTGTCGTAGAACACCGCATGTTCCGTGACATGCCGGTGATCGATGGGGTAGCGGAAACACTTTGGCGGCTTTCTGACCAAGGCGTTTGGATCCGGATAATCAGCCACCGTCTTTACGTTAACTGGGGGCATGCCATAGCAGCGGGAGATACCGCTGACTGGTTAGACCGAGCGCAAATACCTTATAGGGATCTCTGTTTCATTGGAGCTAAATCAGCTCTCCATGCTGACCTGTATATTGACGATGGGCCACACAACATAGAAGCATTTCATGCTGATGGACGTAAAGTCATTATCTACGACCAGCCATATAATCGACATTTGGATGGGGAGCGTGCTTATAACTGGAAGGAAGTAGAACAGTTTGTGCTCGGAGAAATTGCGCTACAGCGAGGAGGCGCAGAGCAACAACTTCCTGGTCTAGATGCTGGCGCAGATCGAATTGAGCGACGGAAAAGTTTGCCTAGCTCCTAGAAGTGGACCGAAAGCTTGTTCTATATTCTAAATCTTTGACTGGAATTCTTTCGCTATCTTGACAGCTACCTGAGCATTATTCTCAAGGAGTGCAAGGTTTGCTGGGATGCTATCCCCATCGGTCTCTTTGGCTAGAGCATCAAGGATGAACGGGGTTACTTTTGGCCCTCGAATACCCAATTCTTTAGACGTGGTAAGAGCTTTATAAATTAAGGGCCAGACTTTCTCTGGATCGAGTTGATTTTTTTCAGGAATCGGGACGCCAACCAGGACCCCTTGCGGCAGGCTTAAGGAAGCTGCGTTCTTTAGAGTATTTACAACAGTTGCTGCTTCTTCGATTCGATGAATAGGTATCCCGCTGGTTCGAAGGTAGAAAGCTGGAAATTCATCTGTCTTCCATCCCAGTACTGGAACCCCCAGACTTTCAAGCATCTCTAAGGTTCTAGGGAGGTCCAGAAATGCCTTTGCCCCCGCGCTGACACAAACAACAGGATGTTTTGCAAGGGCATACAGGTCAGCGCTGAGATCTCCGGTTTCTTCATATCCGTGATGGATACCACCAATACCACCGGTACAAAAGACTTTCACGCCAGCTGCAGCCGATATCGCAAGAGAAGCAGAAACTGTCGTTACGCCTACGGGAATTTTCTCTGCCATGGCCATTGGCAGGTCTCGTGAAGCTATCTTTGTTTCTGCGTCAAGAATTTGTTCCAATTCGCTATCCCTTAGGCCAAGGCAGACTTCTCCCTTGATGACAGCGGTTACTCCTGGAACGGTTCCATTGTCTGTAAACGTGGACAAGCAGCGGTTAAGGGCATCGGCATTTGCGGGCTGGGGGAGTCCAAGTCGACTGAAAACAGTCGACTCTAAAGCTATGACAGGCGTACCGTCAGATAAAGCACTTTCTACCTCATCGGAGACTCGAACTATTCCTATGCGGCCCATATTTGCAGTGTAGAGGACTTAGGCATGACTGGACTATTGCTTTTCCGGTAGAGGAAAGTCTTCAAGTAACTCGGGTAAATCCGTGATTCTTTCCAGAGTGGTGAAATTGGGTAAAGCAGACGGCGTTCCGAGATCGTTTTCATGCTCCCATGTCAGTTCATGCGGAACATGAAGTGCGTGCCCGCCTATCTTTAGAACCGGAAGAATATCGCTTCGCAGACTATTGCCCACCATCAAAAATGTATTTGGTTCAATTCTGTAGTTTTTGAGAATCTCCGCGTATGACGCTGAATTTTTTTCCATAAGCACTTCGATACCGTTCATATATTGCATCAGCCCAGACAAAGAAGCCTTTTGTCGCTGATGAAGCGGATCTCCTTTTGTGATGATCAACATGGAAAACGTTTGGTCTAGTTTCTCCAATGTCTCTTGGACTCCAGAGATTAGCTCAACAGGGTGCTGCATCAACTCTTTTCCCCATTGAATGATCTGCATAGAGTCATCACTGCGAAGCTCACCCTCCGTAAGATGATGGGCACATTCGATCATTGAAATGGTAAACGATTTCACACCATAGCCAAACCGCTCTAGATTATCTCTTTCTGTACTGTAGAGGCGTTCCTTGGCATCTAATTCGACAGTGTATGCTTCCATTAATTCTAAGAATTTTCGTTCAACGTCAGCAAAATATATTTCGCTTTCCCAAAGTGTGTCATCTGCATCAAAACCAATAGTAGTGATTGTGACCATGATCAGTTTTCTTCGTTCACTGTTTGGTTGGAATGCCATTGTGACAATATTGAAAGAATTTCTAGTTTCTGATCAGATGGTAAGAACGAACTGTTTGCTGCGTTTTCCATGAGCATATGGAATTGATCCCAGTGCCACCCGAAAGCAAGACTGCACATTTCGATTTCTTCACTAAGGTTTGTCTGAGACATGAGCCGGTTGTCCGTGTTGATTGTCGCACATAACCCTAACCGAAGGAAACTGTCAATAGGATGTTCATCAATAGACCGAACCGCTCCAATATGGACATTTGAAGTAGGGCACATCTCTAAAGAGATTTTTTTTTCTAAAATCAATGAAGCGAGACTGCCCAAATAGTGCTCCCCATCAGAGTTTTTGAAAATGTTATCTCTGAGGCCCAGACCATGACCAATACGGGTTGCTCCACATTTCGTCACTGCCTGTTCAATGTATTCAGAACCGCCTACTTCTCCAGCGTGAATAGTGATAGGAAAGTCATTGTCTATAGCGAGATTAAATGCTTCTTGATGACCTATCGGCGGATAGCCGATCTCTGACCCTGCGATATCAAACCCTACGACGCCCTTGTTTCGAAAGCGTAAGGCAAGTTCCACCATCTCCTTACTTCTCGCGTGGGACCGAATAGCACATACCAATAGCTGAACTCGTATCCCTGTTCCCTCTGAACCAGCAGCAAAGCCAGCCAGAACACTGTCGAGCACCATGTCCGTGGTTAGACCATCGCGAAGGTGAAGCTCTGGAGCAAATCGGATTTCAGCATAGATGATCCCATCGCTAGCGAGATCTTCTGCGCATTCTGCAGCTACGCGGAAAAGGGACTCTCTTGTTTGCATGACCGAGAGAGTATGAGTAAATCCCTCCAGATAGAGTTCGAGGTTCCCACGGCTTGCCGTAGCCACCATCCAAGATGCAAGTTCTCCTTCGACGTAGGACGGAAGTTTGCGATACCCGATCCGGCGTGCAATATCTATGACCGTCGCTGGACGCAATCCCCCGTCTAAATGATCGTGGAGCAATACCTTGGGAGCGGAACGCAAAATTTTCGTATCGAACATTGTAATTCCGAACCGGTTAGAGGCTAATCCGCGAATCCACGAAGCGGCATCTCCGGAGATCGTTGGAGCCAGTTGTCGTCAGAGTAATGAGCGGAACGCTCAATGAGGTGAAGTGTAAAGGCATGGCGCGAACGTGATGACGTATTCGGTCCAGACCAATGCGGCAATAGCCCGTCTATCACAACTACTGTTCCTTTTTCCGCCTCAAGCGGAATCTTATTTTCAGTAGGGAATGGGGTAGAGTCCAGAGTCTCCATTTCCAGCCCCCCACTTTTACTTCTCTTAAGTCGTTGACGTGGTCTGTCTCTGTGGAGTCCCGGCAGACACCACATGCAACCATTCTCAATCGTGGCATCCTCAAGAGCTACCCAAAACCCTTTCACAGAAGGCGGATCCGTCCAAAGGAAAGGATGATCAGTATGCCAAACGACTTCCCCTCCGATTCGCGGTGGTTTGAAAATATACATTGATTGCAAAAGTAGGGGATCGACAAACCCTATGTCAGCTGCAAGCTCCGCTAATTTAGGCTGCCGGACGAAAGAGGAAAACACCGGATCAAGGTCATGCATTGCATGCCCTGCCTTGTTAAGAGACAACTCGAGTGAGGCTCCTTCACTATCTACAACAGAATCCTCGAAAAAAAATCGTATCTTGTCCCCAGAAGTCAAAAAGTAGTCATCTTCATGGTGTGTGCTATCCGTCGTCGAGAACACAGTTCCGTTCCCTTTAGGTTCGTAGTCATCTAACAACTGTCCCATTCGTTTTCTAAGCGAATCACAGTCACCTTCAGAGAAGAACTTAGGTAAAACAAGCACTCCATCGTCAATGAAAGAATCTTTCTGGATACCGGTTAGCGAAGTCATGAGCCTATGTTTGCCCTCGTCGATAGATTTGTCCGTTTGCTGTTGGCATTCGTAAACGTTGGGCAAAGAAAATTAAGACGACGATGACAATAACATAAGGAAGGATCTTCACCCACCAGTCTGGCACTGTATCAGAGGTGAAATACCACGTTGCTGAAAGAGCACCGAGAATACATGCGATACAAGCATCTGTTCGCTTATTTTTCCGCATCGCCCAAATTGTTACCCCGATGAGAGCGACAGCGTTGACTAGAAGTAAGGCATGTGAAGCGAAGCCATCAAAGTCACCAAATTGAAGGGCATAGGGGTATCCGAAGAGTAAAGCAGCCGCAAGAATACCCCCTGGTCTCCAATTGCCGAAGATGAGAGCTGCTAAGCCGATAAACCCTCTACCCGTTGTTCCTCCCTCCTGGTAGATAGAAGACATCTCGATAGCGATAAATGCTCCGCCGAACCCAGCAAATCCCCCACTTATCATCACAGCTATGAACTTGTAGCGGTATATGTTGACACCTTGCGATTCACCTGCCCATGGGTCTTCTCCACTGATTCGTACACGCAGACCGAACCGAGTACGCCATAGTATCCACGCGGAGAAGGGGACAAGTAACAATGCGGCTATCGTCGCCCAAGACGTTTGGGTAAAGACCCCTCTTGAGATATTGCTAAGATCGCTAATCAGCGGAATATCCTTGTCACCAAGCCATCTCAAAAAATTAGGTGTATCGTAACCACCTGCGAGAAACGGGACCGTAAATCTGTCAACATGCTCTACTCTCGGTGATTGGGTAACCGAACCCCCCTGGTATCCCGTAAAAATCTCGGATGATAAGAAACGGGCTGCGAATGGACCCAAAATATTGATAGCAACGCCAGAAATGATATGGTCAACTCCGAAGCCTACGGTCGCAACAGCATGGATAAGCCCCCCAATAGCGCCACCAATGATACCGATGATGATTCCCCAGTATGGGCCGTAGTTAAAAGCGCCCCATGCGCCAAACCATGTCCCAAGGATCATCATTCCCTCTAAGCCAATATTGATAATTCCTGCTCTCTCAGCGAAAAGTCCGCCAAGCCCTGCAAGCAGGATGGGGATACTCCACCGGAGTGCTGTTTGGGAGGTTGTCATCGCCGTAAGGTGGCTTGTATCGTTTCGTCCTAATTCCTGTACGAGGGTCAGAACAAGCACTCCGATCGTTGCAAATGAAGCCCATCTCGCCCAAGTAGGAAGCTGCCTGATGCGGCTAAGGGTCGCCAGCATCATGTAGTTTCCTCTGCTAGCAGAGCTGATGCAAGCCGAGCTTCCTCTCGTATACGGAACCTTTGAACAACCTCATAGGCGATTACGGCAGCGAGGAGAATTATTCCCTGCATGATAAAGACGATCTCGCGAGAAGCCGATCCAGTTACCTGCAGAACTCCGGAAGCGGTGTCAAGGAAGGCAAAAAGGAGTGCTCCGATTGCAATTCCACCAGGATGGTTTCTTCCAAGAAGAGCAACAGCAATACCTGCGAACCCGAGCCCTCCGACAAAGTTTGGACTAAACCTTCCAAGTTTCGCAATTTCTCCCATTCCAACGAGCCCAGCAACAACCCCAGAAAGTACCATAGCTCCGAGGACCATTCGCTTATCGGGGACACCTCCCGCTCGAGCCGCAAACGGGTTCATCCCTGTTGCCCGAAGGTCAAACCCAAACCGAGTCCGATTTATAAGAATGTGGTAAAGAACTCCAACCGCAATTGCAACGAGCAGAATTCCGGTCAGCTCTTTCCCTTTCCCAATTTCACGTGTGAACACTTCGAGCCAACTATTGATATTCGGAATAAGCCCAGATTCGTCAATGGGTTCAGTTCCGACCCCTAGGTTTGCTCCAGTTGAGTCAACTTTCCCGCCTGCTTGCCATTCTCTGACAAGCCATGCGATGAGTCCAGAGATCGCTATAGCATTCAGCATAATAGTTGAAATAACTTCGTTCACTCCGCGTGTCACCTTGAGTACACCGGCGACACCGGCGTATGCGCCTCCGACAAGCATGGCGACCAATAGTATTAAGGCGACATGGAAAACTGCGGGTAACGATACTGAAGCCCCTACATAGGCAGCCACGATAGCGGCTAGCCGGTATTGACCTTCAACGCCGATGTTGAATAGGTTCATACGGAAGCCAATCGCAGCGGCGACACCAGAAATATATAGCGGAGTGGCTCGATTCAGAATATCAACCTGAATCTCTAGCTTGCTCCCATATTCGAACATGTCTCCATAAGCTGTAAACGGGTTACTTCCCGCAATGAGGAGGAAGATAGAGGAAGCAATCGAGGCAAAAAGAACAGCGGCAACTGGAGCCGCTAAAGCAAGAGCTATTTGACGGAATGTTTCACGTTTCATTCGGCGCCCTCTTCCAATGCTGCACCGGTCATATACGCACCAAGGCTCCTCGGAGTAATTTCAGATGGATCGAGCTTAGCGACAACACGACCTCGGAACATGACTACGATCACATCCGACAATCCGATAAGTTCATCCAAATCAGCAGAGATAAGGAGAGTCGCAAGCCCCCTTGATCGGGCCTCACGGATTTGTTTCCAAACAGCAGCTTGCGCCCCGACATCGATACCCCTCGTTGGATGTGAAGCTACGAGAACTGAAGGTTCAGATACCATCTCTCGGCCGACGATGAGTTTCTGTTGGTTTCCGCCAGATAAAGCATGCGCGGAAACTTCAACATTTGGAGTCCGAACATCATATTCTTTTCGTATCCGTTCCGTTTGGGACCGAGATCCCCCTCTATCTATAAACCATTGACGCCATCCGCCAGAAAAAGGCTTCGATGTTTGATGCCCCAAAGCTGCATTCTCCCAAAGTGGTGCTGTAAGAAGAAGACCTTCCTCCTGACGGTCTTGAGGAATATACCCAAGACCATTTTCACGCCGCTGCCGAACGGAACTATTGATAATGTCATTCCCCATTAAGGCGATCCGCCCTGTTTCAGTTTTCGTCGTTCCAAGAATAGCGGCAACAAGTTCGTGCTGGCCGTTACCCTCTACACCAGCGATACCGAGAATTTCTCCCTGTCGAACCTTCAACGAGACATTATCGACAATTGGCCGTTCATCACTGTCAAGAACCGTGACCTCATTTAGCTCTATGCCGATCGCCTCACCAGGTTTCGCAGCAGTAAGTTGAGGTTTCGGTAACTCGGCCCCGACCATTAACTCTGCGAGAAATGCTGCCGAAACGTTAGCGGGCTTAACCGTTTCTACAGTTCGTCCCTGTCGGAGGACTGTTATTGTGTCAGCAATCTCGAGGACTTCTTCGAGCTTGTGGTCAATAAAAATAATAGTTGCGCCATTCGCTTTAAGTTCTCGCATATTTCGAAAGAGCTCTTCAACTTCTTGAGGGACTAGAACCGCAGTGGGTTCATCGAAAATAAGAATTTTCGCACCCCGAAAAAGCACCTTGATGATTTCTACCCGCTGTCGTTCACCGACGGCAAGGCTCTCAACTAAATCAAATGGGTCAACAGTCAAGCCGTAGGCTTTCCCTACTTCATCAAGATGGGCACTTGCTTTATTAAAGTCGATAAGCCCGCCCTTTTTAGTGGGTTCGGCGCCCAGTATTACGTTTTCTAGAACAGTCAGTTGGTTCGCCAACATAAAATGTTGATGGACCATGCCTATCCCTATGTCGATAGCTTCGTTCGGAGAGTTGAAAACCCGCTCTTCTCCAAAGATTCTCATAGTTCCTTCATCAGGGGGTTGCATGCCGTAGAGGATCTTCATCAATGTTGATTTACCGGCACCGTTTTCACCACACACGGCATGTATTTCACCTTCTTCAACGGTCAGGTTAACGTTGTCATTCGCTAAGACTCCCGGGAATCTCTTCGTAATACCTATGAGTTCAATGGCTGAAGCCACGTTTTCTCCTTATATGTAGAACGAGTGAGACTCATATCCCACACCCTATCTAGATTTCCTAGCAGGGGGAAGGATCAGCCTCACTCGTTTTAGCAGATGCAAGATAGTTGTTTGCACCTACTCATAGTCTCCTCAACCAGTGGCAAACATGCCAAAGGCCCCCTTTTGGACGACAACTAGCTTCAATTTTTTGCGCATTATTTCTCTCCACATGGTGAATAGCTGTCGAAAGATTTCTTGACTTGGGACAACATGCTAGTCGGCGCACTGGCCCCGCACTCATCTAGATAGGCAAAGTAGATAAAAATGTATTGGCTGATGCAACACATGCGGACTCTTTCGAAATACGCAACTATCTTTCTTCTCTTCGGTAGGCCTGCCCAAGGGCAGCGGGCGCAGATGAGGGTCGATGTCTCGCTCGAATTGAAATCACTATTAATACGCCAATGGTTAGCAGATACGGAATCATGGAAAGCAAGATTGGTGAAAGGTCGACCCCGAAGGTTTGGAGTCGAGATTTGAGCGCAAGTAAGCCCCCGAATAAGAGCGCTCCAACGGCGCATCTTCCAGGCCGCCATGCCCCGAAAATGACTAAGGCTACTGCAATCCAACCTCTTCCGGCAGTTACCCCTTCGGTCCACTGAGGCGTGAGACTGAGTGTTAGGTAAGCCCCTGATGCCCCCGCTAACGCCCCACCTGTTGCGATTGCGCCGAGCCGAAGCCGAACTACAGAATGACCCGCCGCATCTACGGTTGATGCTGATTCACCAGCCCCTCGTAGGGCAAGGCCAGTACTAGTTCTCGTAAGTACGAAAGCGGCAGCTAATCCAGCGAGAATAGCAAAATAAACTAATGGCGACTGTGAGAAGAGAATCGGACCTGCCCAAGGAATATCTGAAAGTGGCCCCCAATCAACAGAAGCGAGAACAGCTCCTGAGGGTTTACCGACAGCATTCTTTCCTACGAAGGCCGACGCCCCAAGACCAAGAATTGTGAGTGATAATCCGGAAACCACTTGTTCCGCTCCAAGAACAACAGTGAAAAATCCATGGATTAGGGCGAATAGGGCACCGACGAGCATCGCAGCCAAGAGTGCAACCCAAGCATTCTCAGTTTCTAGAGCAACCATGAATCCTGTTACTGCCCCCACTGCCATCATTCCTTCTACGCCAAGATTTAAGATGCCTGCTTTTTCCGAAATCAGTTCTCCAAGGGCAGCGAGGTACAACAGCGCCCCAAAGGAAACAGCTGCACTCAGTAAACCAATCATCGAGGCTTCGCTCATTGGACCTCCTGGTTTTCTTTACTAACCCGTTTTACGGAATATCGACTGAATACGCCGGCTCCGATTGCACCAAAAAGAATAAGGGCTTGAAGGATGGTGGAGACAGAAGATGAAACACCCATTGTCTGGATACTTAGCCCTCCTACCTGTACAGCTCCGAAAAGTAACGCCACCGCAGCTACTCCAGAAGGACGCATGAGCGCGAGCGCTGCGACGATGATCCCTGCGAAACCATATCCACCCGATATGCCCTCAACTATTCGGTCTGAACTACCCGAGAGTTCAATTCCTCCTGCAAGTCCAGCAATCCCTCCACTTAATACAAGAACCGTTAAGATTTTTCGCTTGAGGGAAATTCCAGCATATAGTGCGGTCGCACCAGAAGAACCAGCTACGCGTAACTCGTATCCCCACGCGGTTCTGCTTGCTACCAAACCGAACAAGATGATTACCAAAAGAGCTATCACTGCCCCCCAATGAGCTTGTTGGAATAGTCCCGGAAGTCGTGCCCCCTCGGGTAAAATTGGTGCAAGAGGGAAGCCCCGTGATTCTGGATCTTTCCATGGCCCATGAATTAACCATTGGAGCATTCGAAGCGCAACTTCGTTGAGCATCAATGTAGTAATGATCTCGTTTACTCCAATCTGTGCTCGAGCTACAGCAGGTCCTAACCCCAGTAGGGCCCCTCCTAAAACTGCTGCTAAGAGCATGACCGTAATCAGAAGAGGACTGGGCCAACTTTCGCCGATCCGCGCAACCCAAGCGGCCATCATTGCTCCAGCAAGTATTTGCCCCTCTGCCCCGATATTCCACAGTCCCATTCTTCCTGCGACCGCTACTGCCAAACCTGCTAATCCGAGAGGCACAGCTCTGTTTAGGGTAAGAGACCATGCTTTGCTACTTCCTATCGAAGCATCGAACATGCGCTCATAGACGGCTAAAGCATCATGTCCAGAAACGGCTAATAACAAGATCCCAATTAGCAGAGCGGAGAATATGCCGATGAGGAAGGCAAGCGGTTGTCCGCCCTGAAGAACTTGGTCTCTACGAACCAGAACAAGGCGGCCCATTATGTTGCCACTTCTCCCGCCATAGCTGCTCCAATGTCATGGCGTTTGGCGGTGGTCGGATCAAATTCGCCCACTATCATCCCCTCATGCATTACGAGTAACCGGTCGGAGAGAGTAAGGAGCTCATCAAGGTCCTCGGAGATGAGCAGAATAGCCACTCCATCAGACCGTTCGGCTACTAATAGATCTTGAATAGCCTTTACTCCCTTCACGTCCAACCCTCTAGTAGGTTGAGCAGCAACTAAAACTTTGGGGTTTCCACTCAATTCCCGTCCAACCAAGAGCCGTTGCAGGTTACCTCCAGACAGACCAGCTATTGGATCCCCCAAAAGGCCGGAGCGCACTCCAAAACGGTTAATAATATCCTCACAATAGGTCCTCATTCGTTCCTCGGCCAGAAGTGGTCCCTGACGTAGGTTTCGGTAATTTCGTAGAATAGCGTTCTCAATAATATTTAATCGAGGTGCTAAACCGACACCGAGTCGGTCTTCAGGAACATACCCTAAGCCGGCTCTGAAACGCTCAACTGGAAGAGCATTCGTAAGGTCTTCTCCGTTAATAATTATCTTGCCTGAAGTTACGGGCCGAAGGCCAGCGATCACCTGAGCTATTTCTCTTTGTCCGTTACCAGATACCCCAGCGATCCCGACAATTTCTCCACCGTGGACAGTGAGGTTCAGATCTTGTATAGCAGGAAGGAATCGGTCATCGAGCGCTCCTATCCCACTAACCGTGAGTAAAGGCGTTCCCTGGCTTTGGGGTGTTGGCCTACTAATGGTGGAAGGTGAAGAACCCACCATTAATCCAGCAAGTTTCACAGTATCGGTATCCTTAACGAGGAGTGACGCTGCGACAGTTTCTCCACCTCGAAGGACAGTAGCTTCATCACAGAACTCTTTGACCTCATGGAGTTTGTGGCTAATAAAAATTATTGAACGTCCAGAATTTGCCATTTCACGTAAGACAGTCCCCAGCTCATTAGCCTCTGATGGTGTAAGGACAGCTGTAGGTTCATCCAAGATGAGAATCTGTGCATTCCGCCAAAGAGATTTGAGGATTTCGACACGTTGTCGTTCTCCCATGGAGAGTTGCCATACCGGTCGGGTAGGGTCAATTTTTAGACCAAATTCGTTAGCTACGTCACCGACCTGTGCTTCTATCGATGATCGGCGTAGTATTCTTTCAGAGGCTCCTAGTACCACATTTTCAGCCACTGTGAACGAAGGAATAAGGCGGAACTCTTGGTGAACCATTCCAATTCCAGCAGCGAGAGCGTCTGCCGGGGAGCGAAACCAGAACTGTTGTCCTTTAATCTGAATTTCTCCAGAGTCGGGACGGTACATGCCAGACAGGACATTCATCAGGGTAGATTTCCCTGCCCCATTCTCACCCAAAACAGCATGGATGGTTCCCTCAGTAACGCTTAATGTCGCTCCGGCATTCGCTACAACACCAGGGAAACGTTTCCAAACGTCAACAAGATTGACTGCAGGTGGTGTAGGTGAGCTCATATCTAGAAGGGTAATCACACGGACGCGTTGACGGTACCAACAGGATTCCTCCCATTGGTACCGTCAATCACGTGCGAGTATTCTCAGCTTGTTGAACCAATGACGCCCTCAACAAAGGTCATCATTCCCAGCATGGCACCATCGTCCATGGTTTCACCATCGGCAACAAGAACGCTGCCATCTTGGGCATTGATAGGGCCAGTAAAGGGGTGGAAGCTACCATCGATAATGGCCGCTTTCTTTTCCGCAACTAGATCTTTGATGTCTCCGGATACGTCACCAGCGATTGGAGCTAGATCAACGACACCATCGGCCATCGATCCCCACCAAGCACCACCAGCGTAGGTGCCATCACCTGCCTGTTGGATGATCTGGGTATATCGGTTGCACCAATCCCACACAGGGGCTGTGAGGAATGCATTTGGAGCAAATGCGCTCATGTCTGAGTTATAGGAAACCCAACGAACTCCAGCAGCTTCTGCTTTGTCGCCGGCAGCTGTTGAGTCTTGATGCATTGCAATGACATCAGCACCTGCATCGATTAGTGCTTGAGCGGCGTCACCTTCAACTGCTGGGTCAAACCATGTGCTTGTCCAGTTCACTTCAACTGTCGCAGTAGGATTTACGCTTCTAACACCAAGGGTAAAGGCATTAATTCCTCGTATCACCTCTGGTATCGGGAAGGCGGCAACATAGCCGATTTGTCCTGAAGTGGTTGCAGAGCCGGCCACGATTCCTGATAGGTAACGAGGTTCGTACATGCGCCCGAAGGTATTTCCAAAGTTTGTTCCGTTGTTCTTATAACCAGAGACATGGTCAAACACGACGTCTGGGTATTCGGTTGCTAAGGCTTCCATAGCATCCATGTAGCCAAACGAAGTTCCGATAATCGCGTTATATCCCTGGTCTATGAAGTCTTTAGCGAAATTCGCAAAGTCTGCTGTTCCTTCTGGAACAGACTCAACGTAGGCTGTCTCCGCTCCAGTAGCGGCTTCAGCGCATTTACGACCTTCGTCGTGAGCCCAAGTCCACCCCGCATCTCCGGGGGGGCCTACATAAAGAAATGCAGCTTTAACATCGCTGGTCGGAGCTTCCATTGTGCTAGGTACCACAATGTTTCCGGCGATAATGTCTGCTTTGTAAGCTTCTAATTGTGTGACGATATCGTCGAGGTAACCACCAGTGGTAGAGTACCCAACGCCATCATCGGATAAGCCATAAGCAGTCTGTCCAGGAGTGAAAGTTCCATCAACCTGAGACTTGATCGCTAGGTAAACAGCAGTGTCAACTCGCTTGAGCATTGAGGTAAGTACATATTCCTGTACGGAAGCGTCAACGGTGTTGTACTGGTCAGAGTCAACGCCGATACCCCAAACTTTTGAACCTGAGCTTTCGCTGACTTCTTTTGCAGCTTCAAAAAGTCCAGCTCCGGCACCGCCGGCAGCATGGTAGATGATATCTGCTCCTTCGTTGTACATCGCTAGAGCAATTTCTTTTGCTCGGTCTGGAGCGTTGAATCCGTCAAAGTCTGGGAATTCTGTGATGTATTGGGGAATGATCTTAATGTCAGGATTTACAGCTTTTGCTCCTGCTGTATATCCGGCTTCGAATTTTTCAATAAGGCCGAAGCAACAGACGCCACCGATGAATCCAATAGTTCCTGTGTCACTCTTGAGTGCTGCAGCTGCTCCAACTAGGAACGACCCTTCGTGTTCGGCGAAGGTCAATCCTGCTGCATTTTGAGCCAGCGGTCCACCGGCGTCAAAGTCCATCATCGCGTCATCAATAACAGCAAAGTTCGTATCTGGGTTATTCGCAGCAACAGTTGCAGCATCTCCGGCGAATAAGAATCCAACAGCTATAACTATAGGGTTGTTGTCAGCTTGTAATTGCAGGAGTTCAGCACGGTTAGAGCCATCATCGTTTGGAGAAGCTTCTGTGAACTCTATCCCCAGTTCGTTTTTTGCTCTTTCAATACCAGCTGCTGCTGAATCATTAAATGACTGGTCTCCTCGGCCGCCGATGTCATAGACAAGGCCGGCAGTAACATCATCGCCAGCTGAACTTGAACTGCTTGCATCGTCGTCATCGCCACCGCAACCAGCAGCAAACATACCGAAGATCGCCAAAAGGGCGACGATCAGCTTCCATTTTTTTAACATTTTCCCTCCAAGAATGAGAATACAAATTTCAGCCGGTTTCCCCGGCTTCGTTGGCCAACCTAGTCGGCATTCAGATGACGTGCTTGATCAAAGTGGACAATCATGAATATTTCATTTATTTGAGGCGGATTTTGACAGTAATAATAATGATCATTATTATCCAGTTTGCACATTGAGGTAGCAAAATCTATGGAATCAACGGATGAACGTCTAATTACGGCAGCAGCAGAGGTCTTTGCAGAACGAGGATACGATGGTGCCGGTGTAGCAGAGATTGCGCGCCGAGCGGGAGTTACGACTGGAGCAATCTATAGTCGCTACCGAGGGAAGTCTGAACTTCTATTTGATGTGCTTGATTCAAGAGTGGGTGACCATTTGGAGAGCATTCTTTCTAGCTCAGAACATAACTCGCCAGCGGACTTGCTCTCAACGTTAGGATCCCATCTCCTTGATCAGCACGGAGATGAAGATCCACTCTTTCTCGAAGCGGTTGTGGCTAGCCGTCGAGATAGTGAGATGTCTGAAATGATGAGTCGTAAACTAGAAGATGAAGGTATGGGATTAGCAAAAATTATCGAAGAAGCTAAAAGTGATGGTCAAATTGACAACTCCATTGATACTGCATCCATAGTTACATTTGCGCAGGCCATAAGTCTTGGATTTACGATCTTTCGAACACTTGATACACCCACACCCGCACCCGATGAATGGCAGGTCGTTATCGACCGAGTGATTTCATCAGCGTTACCAACGACAGTAGGAGATAAATAATGACCACAGCAGAAATCCGTAATGACCAAGAGATCCTTGATAGGGCTTCCCTTGACGATGTTGATGCAATATCCGCTTTCAACGCTGACCCTGATGAAGTCATGCATGCAGTTGAAGATCAGGCAGAAGCGATTTTTACCTGGGATTATGAGAAAGGGTCCCGCCCGCGGTTAGATAAACTCTATGAAAAAGCAAAGGTTTCCCAATGGAACGCTCAGACCGATCTTGACTGGAGCATTGAGGTTGACCCTTCCCGAGCATTTAATATCTTCACGGAATCATCTGAAGTCAATACAGGGCATTGGACGGAGCATCCCGATTCTCCCGCTCGAAACTGGGGAGACAAAGAATGGGAACAATTTAGTCTTGAGTCTTTCGGCTGGAGAATCTCACAATTCAAACATGGTGAACAAGGTGCGCTACTTTGCACGGCAAAGATTGTCGAAACTGTTCCTTGGATTGATGCCAAATATTACGCCGCTACCCAAGTTGTAGACGAAGCCCGTCATGTTGAAGTGTTCGAAAAATACCTAGATGAAAAAGTTGGTGTTCGTTACCCAGTTAATCCTCATTTGCAACTTCTGCTTGATGACATAATCAATGACAGTCGTTGGGATATGACCTATCTGGGAATGCAAATCATGGTCGAAGGCTTAGCGCTGGCAGCTTTTGGATTAATGCATCAAGTGACCACAGAGCCTCTTTTGAAGAAACTGTTACGTTACGTGATGAGCGATGAGGCACGTCATGTTGCGTTCGGGGTTCTAAGTCTTCAAGAGGTCTATGCGGATATGACGTCGGCAGAAGTTCTGGAACGCCAAGAGTTTGCTTTCGAAGCTGGAGTTCGAATGAGGGATCGTCTATTACAGCAAGAAGTTTGGGATCGTATGGGTTGCGATGTCAAAAAAGCGGTCAAGCATGGATTGAATATTCCTGAAGAAGATCAAATTTTTCAGCAATTGCTATTCTCTAAGATCGTACCAAATTGCAAAAAACTTGGCTTACTTGATGCTGGTGATGGTTGGCTCCGTGACCGCTTTACGGAAATAGGTGTTATTGAATTTGAGCACCTCGAAGACACAGGACAAGAATACGAAGCATTCTCTCTCGACGAAGATGTCCCAGTTCCAGCGTAGGTCATTGATATGGGAGTGAACCGGAAACTTAAGCGCTCAGCAGCAAAGAAGGCTGCAAAAGACGCGAAAAAAGCTGGAAACGCTCAAACACCACATCTTCACCACGTACATGGGTCAGATTGTAATCACTAGCTACCTATAACAAAGCAAGAAAGCACTGTGTGCTAGAGATGTGAATAATCTTCCTGGGAGATGGAGTTCCAAGATAATGTTTACGAATTGCGTCCTAGATTCGGTTTACGTCCATGATTGGCTTTCTTCCGGCGCGCATTCACCTTTTTCTTCTGTGTTCTCTTCGACATAAAACCCTCCGATTTCACCTTCTACCATACAAGAAGCTTCAACAACTAGCGACTAGTGACGATACCCTTCGACAAGTATGGAAAAATTCGGGTTCGTAGGCCTTCCAAATGCTGGTAAGTCTTCTTTGTATAACGCTCTAACTGGTGGCTCGGCTCTTGCCGCGCCTTATGCGTTCGCTACGACAGATCCAAATGTGGGTGTCGCGAAGGTTCCGGATCACCGTCTTGACCTCCTAGCAGAGATGAGCAGATCAAAGAACGTTGTCCACACCAGCGTCCAATTTACCGATATTGGAGGACTAGTTGAGGGGGCAAGTCAAGGTGAAGGGCTTGGAAACCAATTCCTGGCCAACATCAGGGAAGTCGATGCAATCGTTTACGTCCTTCGAGCATTTCTTGACCCCGATGTCCCAGGGGAACCAGACCCGTTAGAGCAACTAAGCATTCTTGAGATTGAACTAACGTTGGCAGATCTTGAATCAGTAGAGAAACAAGCTGCAAAGAGGATTAAGGCAGCTCGGCTAGAGAAAGGGCTTGCTGCAGAAGCAGAAGCTCTGGAAACCGCAATAGATTTTCTTTCTTCGGGGACTCCCTTATACCGAAGCGCCCTACCTAAAGAGCAGCTTGAATTGTTAAAACCTTATTTCCTTCTTACAGCAAAACCTGTCATAGCAATAGTGAATATCGGAGAAGACCAGCTCTTAGACCCCACCCATGTCATGCAACCTGTTGTTGATGAGTTAGAAGGTATGGCCGAAGTAATCAGTGCTTGCATCCAACTTGAAGCTGAAGCTTCGGAGCTCTCTCTCGATGAAAGATCCGACCTCTTAGAGGGCCTCGGCTTAGGTAAGGGGGCTCTTCCGCGATTTATCCAACAGGCTTATCACATCCTTGGGTTACGAACTTTCTTAAC
Source organism: Acidimicrobiales bacterium (assembly GCA_022425805.1). Classification (GTDB taxonomy): domain Bacteria; phylum Actinomycetota; class Acidimicrobiia; order Acidimicrobiales; family UBA8592; genus UBA8592. The sequence goes on along the minus strand of JAKMEQ010000089.1, from coordinate 34,259 downwards.
TACGGGTGAGAAAGAGAGTCGAGCTTGGACGTACCGCGAGGGATCAACGGCTCCACAGGCAGCAGGTAGAATACATACAGATTTCCAAAAAGGATTCATACGCGCTGAGACAATTAATTGGGAGGTCTTACTGGATTGTGGCGGTTGGACTGAAGCGCGAGAAGCTGGAAAAATCAGAGTTGAAGGGAAAGATTACGTAGTGAAGGACGGAGATGTCATGGATTTCCGTTTCAATGTCTGAATTGAGCTTTATAGAATTAATATAGCGAACGAGATCAAGGCAGGATAACGAACGAACGCCCTCGCTATCGTCTGAATCTAAAGCGACTTTCTTGAGAGTCAGGTAACCTAAAGGCGGAGGCCATATGAAGAAAGCAGCATTGGTGCTTGTCGGAACCCCAATTGGGAATCTCGATGATATTTCTCTCCGTTCCATTCGGGAGTTAAAAAACGCTGATGCGATCTGCTGTGAGGATTCGCGTCGAACAGGAAAATTACTAGCACACCTCCAATGTTCGCCACGCCCGCCCTTGCTAGTCGTAAATGAGCACTCGGAGAAACGACGGTGCCAAGAGATCATCGACAGGATCCAGAATGGTGAACGACTGGTAATGGTAACTGATGCCGGAATGCCTGGAATCGCTGACCCTGGCGAATATATAGTAAAAAAAGTTGCAGAATCGGGACTGACCGTTGAGGTCATTCCCGGCCCTTCTGCAGGTATTACCGCCCTAATTGGCAGTGGATTATCTCCCAGAAGATTTGCCTTTGAAGGATTCTTGCCAAGAAAGGGGGCATCTCGGACAACTCGACTTCAGGAGATCTCAACCGACCAACGAACCATCATTCTATTCGAATCCCCCCGCCGGCTTCAAAAGACATTAGCTGACCTATTGAAATATTTCGGTCCAAACCGAGGAGCAACTATTGCCCGAGAGTTAACGAAAATCTATGAAGAATATCATCGTGGAACGCTAGTGCAGCTACTAGACGAATTTTCTGATACTGCCCCAAAGGGAGAAATCGTTATTGTTATAGAGGGGGGAGAGGAGAAGGTCCAATCTTCCGACGATGAGATCCTTCACGCCCTAAAATTAGCGGTACAAGACGGACTCTCCACACGCGATGCTGTCAGGGAAGTTTCCAGCACTCTTGACATCTCAAAACGTAAAGTATATGACCTCCACATTTCGACGATGAGAAATGAGCTAAGGTAACGGACCTTCCAATAGCTAGGGTAACCTAGCTAAATATGACTACTCCAGTGCTCGTCGCAGTTGCGTGGCCTTATGCATCGGGATCCCGACATCTTGGGCACCTTGCTGGCGCCTATTTACCCTCTGACGTCTTTGCGCGACAACAGCGAATCATTGGCAATGAAGTGCTGATGGTTAGTGGCTCTGACGTCCATGGAACCCCAATAACAGTCCGAGCTGATGCAGAGGGCGTTACGCCACAAGATATTGTTAATCGTTACCACTCCGAGTTTCTAGAACAGTGGGAGCTACTAGGAATTTCTTGGGATCTCTTCACGACCACAGGTACTTCGAACCATTCGGACGTCACGCAAGAAATGTTTCTTGCCCAGCTCAGAAATGGATACATAGACCGTCGAACCAGTGAACAGCTTTTTGATCCCGAAGCTCAGAGATTCCTTCCTGATAGATATGTGGAGGGAACATGCCCTCACTGCGGTTTCGAAGAAGCACGAGGGGACCAGTGCGACTTGTGCGGTAAAACCTATGATGCTACGGAGTTGCTACAACCGCGTTCTAAGATGTCGTCCGCTACACCAATCCAACGAGAAACCGAACATTTCTATTTTCGGTATTCTGATTTCAATGAATCTCTTGAATATTTTCTTAAGAGCAAAGATGGGTGGAGAAATCATGTTATGAATTTTTCGCTGGGATGGCTCAAAGAGGAAGGTCTGCATGATCGAGCCATAACTCGTGATTTAGATTGGGGAGTGTCGTTACCAGTGGATGACCTTGGAGAAGGAAAAAGAATATATGTCTGGTACGACGCTGTTATCGGATATCTTTCCGCATCAAAAGAATGGGCGGAAAAAACTGGAGACATGGATCGATGGAAACATTGGTGGCACAACCCCAATGCACGCCATGTCTACTTCATAGGAAAAGACAATATTCCTTTCCATGCGCTGTTCTGGCCAGCACAACTAATGGCTGTCGGTGACGAATTTGGAGGAGAGAAGCTTCATTTGCCCGATGATGTTCCAGCGAATCAATATGTCACATTTAAAGGAGGGAAAGCATCAGCAAGTCGTGGGGTGGGGATGACAATTGAGCAAGGGCTTCAGCGCTTCCAGTCTGATTCACTCAGGTATGCTCTTGCAGCGAACTTCCCTGAACAAGCCGATACCGAAATCTCTGAAGAAGAGATAGTTCGACGGATCAATGATGAACTAGTGGCTAATTGGGGAAACCTAGTAAATAGAGTGCTGTCTATGATATATAAAACATGTGATGGAGTCGTTCCAGAGCCATCAAGCGACTCCCCAGAAGATACAGATTTACTAACGTTGATCGATAGTTCACTTGAAGAATCAGCAAGCCTTTTCGAATCTGTAGAGTTACGGGCAGCTTTACGGACAGCAATGGAATCAGCACAAGCAACTAATAGGTATCTAAACGCGACAGAACCATGGAAGCTTTCCAAAACAGATCCTGAACGGGCTCGCACGGTTCTATACGTTGCTCTTAGTGCCATTAATGGAATAAGAGTGATGCTCAGCCCGTTCATACCATTCTCTTCGAAAAAATTAGATAATCTTCTTGGGGAAACGACTGGATGGAAGCGAACTGCTTTGGCTCCAGGATTACCTATCCCAAAACCGGAACCCCTCTTCCAAAAAGTTGAAATTGAAGAAGTGAATGAATGATAGATTCCGGAGGAAACTCCCCACATCTGTGGATCGATAATCATTGTCACATTGGGTTTGACGGTGATGGCGGGGAAGAAATAAAGGAAGGGCTCGCAGCGGGGGTTAAAAAATTTATTAATGTTGGGACGGATCTAACAACTTCGCTTAAAGCTTTAGCTGCAGCCGAAGCATTTCCTGAGGTCGTATTTGCTACGGCTGGCGTCCATCCCCATGAGGCATCACAAGGACTTGAAGGAATTGCCGAACTACTCGACCGCCCCGAAATCATTGCTGTTGGGGAGTGCGGTCTTGACTATCACTACAACCATTCTCCACCTGAGACCCAGAGAATAATTTTTGCCGAACAGATCGCCTTAGCCCACGAGCACAATCTGCCACTCGTCATACATGCAAGAGAAGCATGGAATGAAATCTTTGCAATTCTTGAAAGCGAAAGTACACCCTCAAAGACTGTCTTTCACTGCTTTACTGGAGGCTCTAACGAAGCAGAAAAAGCACTTTCAATTGGAGCTCTGCTCTCATTCTCGGGGATCATTACATTTAAAAATGCGAAGGATACTCGTGATGCAATGCTTCTTGTTCCGCTTAATAAACTCATGCTAGAAACTGATTCCCCTTATCTTGCCCCTGTTCCACTTCGGGGCCAAAAGAACTCACCGAAAAATCTGCCTCTTATCGGAGAACATATAGCAAAAGAACGAGGGTTAGCTATAGAAACTGTCTCAGAACAAGTATGGGCAACGACGCATAATTTTTATGGGATAGCACCTGAATGACAACCTGACACTCGGTTTCATTTTTTCTTAGTGCTGGGTCAGAAGGGGTGTGTTGTAAATTCTCCTCAAATAGACACATAATGTAGGGTCGCGCAGTTAGGCGGAGGTTGAACGCTGGAAGATCAGATGGGGTACCGAATACTGCATGCATTGCGATTCCTAATTGCTGGTATTTTTGTTATTTTTCTTTCCGTTGCTTCAGTGGTCGTATCGTTAACAGGACCCAGTGAATCCCAATCAAACGAGGTCGCTCGAAGTCAAGAGACCCCTAATGGTTTAGGCCTATCTACAACTAAAGATTTTGTGGAAAGGAATGAAGAGAATGACGTTCCGAATCAAAAAGCGATAGAAAGTACGGGATTACCTTCAACGACCCAAGATAAACCGCAGGCACTTGATGTCATACCAACTAAGAAGACCAGGGGTGAGAAGATACCAGAGATGGTTCTCGCATCAAGTTCATTTATCCCGAACTTTGTCGCAAGGGGTATCACGGCCGAGTCTGCTGAAAGCTTCACCCCAAATCAAACAAATCAGGTATCGACTTCACCATCCATACCAACTTATTCTCCTCCGTCAATTCCTGCTCCAGACCCCCCAGCCAGTTCTCCGGTTAACCCTCCGGTCAGTTCTCCGGTTGACCCTCCGGTTAGTTCTCCGGTTGACCCGAGCCCTCCCGTAGTTAATGAGACTTTTATTCCAAATGTAGAACGCTGGCGAGAGACTGTAATCGCTGCTATTGCCGCATATGGTGGACCTTCGGATGAGGTGGATCTTTTTCTCACCATCATGCATCGTGAAAGTAGAGGCCTCCCTGACGTAACGAATCCGACCAGTGGGGCTGCCGGACTCATGCAACATATGCCACAGTATTGGGACCAAAGAGCAATCAATGCCGGTTATTCAGGAGAAAGCCCATATGACCCAGTGGCAAATATTAATGTCAGCGCTTGGTTGTTGTACCAAGCAGCTGGCGGGGGTTGGGGTCATTGGTCAACTTATTAGACAATGGCCGGCCTTGGATGTTAAGCCTTAAATTCAGAGGCGGCAACGACTTCGAGGTCAACGTATCTGACTATTCAAGGGAAGCTTAATTTTACAATGGTCATGGGCAGCAAAGAAATTCACTCCATTCTAAAACGCCATTCAATTACACCGTCCCGTTCACTGGGGCAAAATTTTGTGACAGATCCAAATACCATTCGCAAGATTGTGCACCTCGCTGATATCAATTCGTCCGACCATGTCCTTGAAATTGGTCCTGGGCTTGGGTCTCTAACATGTGAACTCGCAAATGCGGCACAGGTTATTGTCATAGAATTTGACCGTTACTTGATTCCTGCATTACGTGAAACACTTGAGGATTACGACATGTTGGATAGAACAGAGATCGTCGAAGCTGATGCCATGAAGATTCGTTGGAAAGATTTTTTCTCTACAAAAGACGCGAATTGGAAGATGATTTCAAACCTTCCTTATAATATTGCTTCTCCGTTACTGCTAGATGTTCTAGACAGCGCCCATCAAGTTAAAGAAATGACTGTGATGGTCCAACGAGAAGTAGGGGAACGATTTACAGCGCGACTGGGAACCCCTGCATACGGGATCCCATCGGTAAAAGCACAATATTGGTCTGATGTTTCTATTGTCGGACGTATACCACCTCAAGTCTTTTTCCCAGTACCGAAAGTCGAATCTGTTCTTTTGCAATTCAAAAGACGAGCTGCTGTCGAGCCAACAGATTTGGAAATGCTCTGGCGGTTGGTACGAATAGGTTTTGGGCAGCGCAGGAAAATGCTCCGGAAATCTCTTAGGGATGTTGTACAGCCACTGGGATTTGAAATAGCTGAACTAGATTCAACAATGCGACCGCAGGATCTAACCGTCCAAGATTGGGTGGCGTTAGCTAATGCCTGCAAGTCGTAGCATGACCAAAAAAAGTGACAAGCTGGTTCTATGGAATTAATTTCTCCGGCAAAGTTAACACTTTCACTCAAAATTACTGGACGAAGAGAAGATGGGTTTCACCTTCTAGAAGCCGAGATGGTGACAATAGATTTTGTCGATATTGTCACAGTCCAAGATGGGCCCAGAAAAGTAATCTATGAAGGACAGTATCCCATAGATCCAGATCCAGATGACGACATAGTTTTTCGAGCTATGGAGTTTTTAAAATATGACGCGACAGTAACCATTCAAAAAAACATTCCTCCGGGTGGAGGGTTAGGTGGAGGTTCCGGAAATGCTGCGACAATTTTGCGCATGATGAACTTTGATGATGCGGAAAGAACTGTGGAACTTGGGGCTGATGTGCCATTTAATCTTCGTGGTGGGAGAGCATTAGTCCAAGGAATTGGTGAGATACTCACCCCCTGCTCATTTGAAGAAAAGGAATTCACTCTTATGATTCCCCCCTTTGGTTGCTCGACTATCGCTGTTTATGAGAGATGGGATGCGCTAGGAGGACCGGTAAATCCACGTGGCAATGATTTAGAAGCTGCTGCACTTGATATAGAGCCCAGATTGGCTATATGGAGAAGCAAGTTGGAGAAGCATACCGGCCAGCAACCAAAACTTGCTGGAAGCGGATCTACGTGGTTCGTCGAAGGAAGCTACCCAGGGAACGGATTCATTACAGCCCGAAGCCTCCCCGCGTCAGAGTAAGCCTTTGCTATCTGATAAACCACAATGTTCAGACGAACGCAAGAGCAGCTCGTTTTTAACCGTGTGCTGTATTTACTTGCCGCGCTGACGTTGAGCCCGAGTGCGTTTTAGCATCTTGCGATGTTTTTTCTTTCGCATTCTCTTGCGCCGTTTTTTAATAAGTGAACCCATAAGCGATCCAAGGTACAGGGAAAAAAGCAGAAATGGACTTTATTTGATGGTTTCATAACGTCAAGTACCCTACGAAGATAAGCCAATGATGAATGTCTTTGGGACATAAAAGGAAATCATTCACATTTCTGAATAGACTCAAGACCCTAGAGATATCTTTCAACCACAAAATTGTGACAGAAATACGATAAGTTCATGAGATATACAATGGCCCGTAGTTCAATTGGCAGAACGCCTGGTTTTGATCCAGGAGGTTGCAGGTTCAAGTCCTGCCGGGCCAGCAAAATGCATCTTGGCTGTTTGTGTTAAAAACAACCGCCTATAGTGTTTCTTCTGATAAACATGGTTTCCCACCTACGATTTAACGTCTAGCCACAAATTAAAGGACTTACATATGGAATTGGTAACGAAGAAGCGCTTGCACTTAATTTCTGGTAGATCGAATTTGCCATTGGCACAAGAAATCGCAGACCATCTGGGGGTTGCTCTGGATGAACCAAATCTAGCTGAATTCGCAAATGGGGAGATTCATTGTCGTTTCGACGAATCTGTTCGCGGCGGAGATGTTTTCATTATCCAAAGTCACACAGTTTCTGAGGGCATGACTATTAACGATTCGATTATGGAACAACTGATCATGGTTGACGCAGCACGTCGCGCTTCAGCAAAACGTATAACGGTCGTTTGTCCCTTCTATGGTTATGGACGGCAGGATCGAAAATCAGAAGGTAGGGAACCCATAACCGCCCGGCTACTTGCAACACTGTTTCTAGCTGCCGGAGTTAGCCGGATGGTTTCCGTTGATCTCCATGCAGGACAAATCCAAGGTTTCTTTGATAAACCTGTTGACCACTTGACAGCCATGCCCGTCCTTGTCGATTACATGCGCACTTTGGGAGATGATCTAGTAGTAGTCTCTCCGGATACGGGCAGGGTAAAGGTTGCTGAAAGATATGCCAGTGAGCTATCAGCAGATTTGGCTATTGTCCATAAGAGACGAATTAAAGACCGTAAGAATGTCGTTGAATCAAAAGATGTAATGGGTGATGTAGATGGAAGAGTCTGCGTTTTGATTGATGACATGATAGATACCGGCGGGACAATCGTCGGAGCGGCACAACAGCTTGCCGATCGAGGGGCGAAAGAAATTTTTGCTTGCACCACACACGGTGTTTTCTCTCACCCTGCGATTGAACGGATAGAGAACTCCGTCATAAACGAAATAGTAATGACGAATACTTTGCCGTTACCTGAAACGAAAAAAAGTTCTAAAATCAAAGTGCTATCTGTAGCAGGCATTATCGCTAGCGCACTAGATGCGGTGTTTGAAGATACAAGCGTGAGTGAAATATTTGGCGGGAAGCATTTAAGCTAGGTTGCTCTCGAAGATCACAACGATAGACTTCATCTCTGTTAGACATGCGCAAATCACGTCAGTGAGCTTGCCGCAAACAATGGAGTAACCAGTCATGCCTGAGCTTGTTTTAAAGACCGAAGAAGGCCGCGACCTTGGCAGCCGACCATCGCGACGACTACGTGGCGAAGGTCGAGTCCCAGGCGTCCTGTATGGATTAGGGGAAGACCCTTTCTTGTTTAGTGTTGATTACTTAGAGCTCCGAGATACTTTGAGTACTGAAGCGGGCTTGAATGCCCTAGTCGAGGTCGAAATCGGTGGATCTAATTATCTATCAATTTTGAAGGATCTCCAAAGGCACCCTTATAGAGATGAAGTGATCCATGTCGACTTTATCCGAGTGGATCCTAATGCAGAGTTATCAGTCGAGGTCAGGTTAATCCTTACTGGAGATCCTCGAAAGGTGACTGACGAAGATGGGATGGTGGACCAGACTATGTTCAACCTTTCGGTCTTGTCCCTACCACAATCGATCCCTAACGAATTAGTTGTTGATATATCTGAGCTTGAGATCAACGAAGCTGTTCGTGTCGGTGATATCGCTTTGCCTGATGGAGTCCGCACAGAGGTTGATGTGGAAGAAACTGTTGCAGTCGGGACTCTAACTCGTTCCACTATGGAATCCATGGCAGCTGACGCAATGTCTGAAGCATCGGCTGAAGAAGGCGAAGATGGCTTATCCGGTGAAGGCGAAGTTTCAACTGATGGCGGAGAAACTTCAGCCGAAGATAGCGAATAGTTCATCCCATGCTGCGTCGAAGGCGCACCGAACGTACTCCGAATAGCTCTACAAGTTTCTTAGTAGTGGGTCTCGGTAACTTTGGCCAAAAATACGACGGTACAAGGCACAATGTGGGAACGGATACGGTCCATGCATTAGTAGAGCGCTATGGAGTTCGTTTAAGGAAAAGCAAAGAGCTCGCTATAAGTGCCGAAGTTAAAGCAACAGGGGGAAGCCTTGTACTAGCGATACCACAAATGTATATGAATGAATCTGGATTAGCTGTTCATCGGTTAATGCATAGATACAACATTGAAGACTTTAATAACCTAATAGTTATTCACGATGAGCTAGACCTCCCTACTGGAATAATTAAAATAAAAATTGATGGCGGACTTGCTGGTCATAATGGACTCAAGTCGATCGAAAGCCATTTACATACAAGAGCCTTTGCCAGGGTACGGATCGGTATTGGTCCTGTCAACGATGGAGTGAAAGGACGAGATTATGTTCTGAGTCGTCCGAGTAAAGAAGAAAAATATAAATTGGATCAGGCAATATCTAATTCCGCAGACGCCATAGAATTCATTCTTTCGGAGGGGTACGCGGCTGCGATGAATAAGTTCAACGCGTGAATTTTGACCTAGTATTGAAACTCCTTGCTGAAGAGGATGCTGTCCTGTCGATGGCCAAACGTTCTGCCACTGCTATTGCAGTGCCAGATTGTGCTCGGCCGTGGGTGATCGCATCGTATGTGCGACTTGGAGGAAGGCGTCCGATTTTTATCATTACGCCAACTGATAAAGAGGCAATAGCAACCCACTCTGACCTTGGCACGATACTCGGTGAAGAACAGGTTGAGTTATTCCCAGCTTGGGAAACCCTTCCGTTTGAAAGAGTAAGTCCAATGATTGAAATTATGGGCAAGCGTGCCGAAGTTGTATGGAAAGTTAAAAATTCACAAATTCCCAAAATCATCGTCTCTCCCATCAGGGCAGTGACACAACAACTTGCACCAGAACATGGTATTGAACCGATCTCCATCACCCTTAAAGGGACAATCGATTTACAACAAACATTAGAGGCATTAATCCAAATGGGGTATAGGCGGGTTGCACAAGTTGAACAGCGCGGCGAAGTAGCAAATCGAGGCTCAATCTTAGATATCTATCCGGCAACAGCCACAGCTCCGATTCGAGTTGATTTGTGGGGAGACGAAATTGACAGACTCGTAGAATTCTCTATTTCAGATCAACGGACGACGGTCCTCAAACAACATGTCCAAATATTTCCGGCACGTGAACTCCTACCAACAAGTAACCTGAAACTACGAGCCGAACAATTGATAACAGATGCACCATGGGGCCGGTCTAATTGGGAAAAATTCGCAGATGGTGAAATGTTCGATGGAATGGAGTCTTGGCTTCCATGGTTGACACAAAGTCAAGAAACGATCCTAGATCATATACCAGCGGATGCTCTCGTACTACTTACTGACCCCAGCCGTTCACGGAGCCGAGTAGAAGAAATCTCTCGTGAAGAAGACCAGATAGGTTCTGTTCTGTCCCAAACATGGGATATCGGAGATGCGGCTCTTTCGAAGAAATTGCATCTTCCGCTCGAAATGGTCCTAAAGAATAAGCCAGTGTCTTTAGTGTCACTCGTTTCACCAGTCGTAAACCAGAACCACCCAGAAATAGATGCTCAGCCATGGCAATCAGGCCCGTTGACAGACAATCCCATGGAGAAAATAAAACAACTATTGAAACAGGGTTACCACGTTGTCCTATCTGTGGGCTCTGAGAAATCTCGTCAGAGCCTTTCGCAAATTATAAAGCGGGATGGTTTGAACCAAAATGAGACTCTTCATGAAGGTGAAACTCACCTAACCCGAGAAGTTCAAATTGTTGTTGGGCCGGTTACACAAAGTGTCATTTTTCCCTTAAGAAAAATTTCCATTATTTCGGAAAATGACCTCACGGGACGAAGGAAATCAAACCATGGCAAAAAAAGAAAAGGAAACGATGCCAAAGCATTCCATGAAGATCTTCGCGTTGGTTCCTATGTCGTACATGAGCATCATGGGGTTGCTCTATATCGAGGAATCGTTTCTCAGTTCATTGGGGGAGTTGAGCGTGACTACCTCCTTCTTGAATACCGTAAAGGCGACAAGCTATATGTCCCAACAGAGCAGATAAATCAAATCCGTCACTATACGGGCGGAAGCGAACCTGCGCTCAGCAGAATGGGAGGAGTTGAATGGCATAAAACAAAAACTAAAGTTCGTTCAGAAATACAAAAAATCGTTCATGAACTAGTGTCCCTCTATCAAAATCGACTCACAGACGATGGATATGCTTTTTCCTCTGACACTCCGTGGCAACAAGAGGTTGAAGATTCCTTTCCATTTCAAGAAACTCCTGATCAACTTCTAGCAATTCAAGCTGTGAAAGAAGACATGGAACAAAGGCGACCCATGGATCGACTAGTTTGCGGAGACGTAGGGTTTGGGAAAACTGAAATAGCCCTCCGAGCAGCTTTCAAAGCTATTCAGGATAATAAACAAGTGGCAATTCTCGTACCTACAACATTGCTAGCACAACAGCACTTTCAAACTTTCGTCAGTCGCCTCCGACCCTACCCCGTGCAGATAGAAGTAATAAGTAGATTTCTGACTACAAAGGAAAGCGAGCGTGTAATAAAACAGTTGGCGACAGGAGAGGTAGACCTTGTAATCGGAACTCATCGATTACTTTCTGACGATATTGCTTTCCGTGACTTAGGTCTTCTAATCGTTGATGAAGAACAACGTTTTGGAGTTAAACATAAAGAAATACTCAAAGAACTCAAAACAAGTATTGATGTTTTAACCCTATCGGCCACTCCGATTCCAAGAACATTAGAAATGAGTCTGACTGGGATAAGGGATTTAACAATCCTTACCACTCCACCAACAGACAGATACCCAATTCTTACCTTTGTCGGAGAATATGATGAGAGTGTTGTTACTGCGGCTGTTCGAAGGGAACTGCTTCGCGAGGGTCAAGTTTTTTTTGTACATAATCGCGTCGCGGATATCGAACGGATAGCAGAGAATCTTCGGAATCTGGTCCCAGAAGCGAAAATTGCCATCGCTCACGGCCAGATGGATGAAAGAATGCTCGAACAAGTAGTTATTGATTTCTGGAGAGGTTCCTACGACGTTTTAGTGTGCACAACGATTATCGAATCCGGTATTGATATGCCGACAGTCAACACGCTTATCGTGGGAAATGCGGACCGACTTGGGTTAGGCCAACTGCATCAACTTCGCGGGAGGGTTGGAAGGTCAAGTTCCCGAGCGTATGCCTATCTGTTCACGCCCAAAGGCGCCTCTGTGGGGGAAATAGCCTACGAAAGGTTAAAGACCATAGGAGAGTCAACCGAATTAGGCTCGGGTTTTAAAATAGCTATGAGAGACCTTGAAATCCGCGGTGCTGGAAACCTCCTTGGTACAGGACAATCTGGGCACGTTGCCGCAGTTGGCTACGATCTCTATTGTCAATTAGTGACTGAAGCGGTAGCAGAATATAAAGGGCAGACTATCGAGGAGCTACAGGACGTCACTATCGAACTTCCAGTAGTAGCACAAATTCCAGTTGATTATATTTCTAAAGAAGATCAGCGATTAGAGGCGTACAGGCGACTTGCCATTTGTAAAGATGAAGAGGACATTATAAAAGTTGAGACAGAATGGGCCGACCGGTTCGGTCAAATACCTCTAGCAGCACAAAATCTTCTCTCTGTAGCACGACTCCGATATATATGTCGAAAGTTAGCGGTGACAGAGATAGCTGGACGTAGACCCCCTACCTATAGAGATTCAAAGTGGGAGGCAAAAATTTCTCCAATCCAACTCCGTGCCTCTGAAGCTGTCAAAACTAAACGTGTGTACCCGGGTTCAGTCTATAAACAAGCATCCCTTGAACTCCATATAGTATTTAACCAATCGGACAAGCCCGTATCAGACATAATTGAGTATTTGCAAGACCTTAAACCGCCTCTGACCTAAAACCTCCGTATCCTTCCTTATGAATGGAAAGAGTCAGGTCGATTCCAGTTAACTTTCCCATGGTGCACAGAATAATGAATCTGCTATTACTGTAAGCACGAAGTCCACATAGCAGCCATATCAGTAACATTTTAGCTTCTAAGCGCTAACTTGGAGAAACAGGATTAAACCCGAAAATCCTGAAAAAAAGATCAAAAAGAGGAAACGTGCAGGTAGAAAGTCCAACCAAGATTGATGCGATTCTAGGACGAGAAATACTTGATTCCCGTGGTAACCCGACTGTAGAAGTGGACGTAAAATTAGCTGGAGGGGCATATGGGAGAGCAGCGGTTCCCTCAGGAGCATCCACAGGACAATTTGAAGCAGTTGAACTGCGTGATGGGGAACAGCGATATGGAGGAAAGGGAGTACGGCGCGCTGTTTCTCACGTCAATGGTGAGATCGCAGCTGAAATTGTAGGTATGAATGCCTTGGACCAAAGAGGAATTGACCACAAGCTGATACTCCTTGATGGAACAGATAGTAAAGCAAATCTTGGCGCTAATGCGATCCTCGGCGTATCTTTGGCCGTTGCGAAAGCTAGCGCTAATCATCTTGGCCAACCCCTATACCGGTACCTTGGTGGAGCATCCGCCCATGTTCTTCCTGTCCCAATGATGAATGTTCTTAACGGAGGAGAGCACGCAGACAACAATATTGACCTACAGGAATTTATGATCATGCCAGTTGGTGCAGCTTCATTTTCTGAAGCCTTGCAATGGGGGTCTGAGTGCTATCACACACTAAAAAAAGTACTCAAACAGGGCGGCCTGTCAACGGCGGTAGGGGATGAAGGCGGTTTCGCTCCAGACTTGGACTCCAACGAAGCAGCCATCGAATTACTAGTTGACGCCATCGAAATATCGGGTTTCGAGCTCGGGAAAGATATCGCTATTGCCCTCGACCCCGCTAGCACAGAATTTTTTAGTGATGGGATTTACACCCTTTCCAGCGAGAATAGAGAGCTTTCTTCGAAGGAGATGGCTGAATATTATTCTGACCTTGTAGATAGGTATCCGATTATTTCTATCGAAGATGGTATGGCAGAAGAAGACTGGGAGGGTTGGAGATACCTGACTGATCTAGTGGGGTCTCAAGTCCAGTTAGTAGGTGATGACCTGTTCGTTACCAATAAAGATCGGCTGCAGAAAGGGATAGATGAAACTACGGCGAATTCGATCCTGATAAAAGTTAACCAAATCGGGTCATTGACGGAAACCATGGAAACCATTGACCTTGCAAATCGGTATGGGTATACGTCGGTGATGTCACACCGATCTGGCGAGACTGAAGATACCACGATCGCTGATTTGGCTGTAGCAACAAATTGCGGGCAGATCAAAACAGGTGCGCCGGCTCGAAGCGATCGGGTGGCAAAGTATAACCGGCTGTTAAGGATCGAAGAAGAGTTGGGTGACGCCGCAGCATTTCGGGGTCGAGTGGCTCTTCGGGGTACATAATTATGACGACGGCTACTGACCATTTGTCGCAACGGTTTTTTATTCCAGAGAAGCTTCGAAAGTATTTTTTCTGGACCTTGATTCTCATAGTTGTAGCAGCTGTTCTCATTTGGGCGATTCAGCCTATACGACTATGGCTAGAGCAAGGTGATGATCTTTCCAATAAACAACAAGAGCTATCTGATATTCAACAATCTAATGAAATATTGGCCGAGAAGGCTGACTCGTTGCGGACTGCTGAACAAATTGAATTGGTCGCTCGTAAAAATTTTGGCCTCATTAAAGATGGGGAGGAAGCTTTCGCTGTCTCACCACCAGCTCCTGAGCCTCTAGTAATACCTCCAGCTTGGCCCTTTACAGAACTTGCGGATGCTCTAGGAGGTTGATGTGGAGAATCCAATAGAAGCAGTAGATCTTTCGCGTGCATTCGGAGAGATTCAAGCGGTAGATTCAATCAATCTTTCGGTTTCACATGGAGAGGTTTTTGGCTTTCTTGGCCCAAATGGGGCTGGGAAATCCACCGCCGTTCGAATGCTGACAACTTTACTTAAACCGACTAGTGGTTCGGCCTGTGTCGCAGGTTTTGATGTTGTCAAGAAGGCCCCTTCAGTACGAAAAAGAATTGGAGTAGCTCTTCAAGATGCGGCGATCGATCCTCTTATGACAGGAAACGAACTTCTTCGACTCCAGTGTGTTTTACATGGGCTTCCCAAACGGTCAGGAGAGAAACGGTGCAAGGAACTGCTAGAGCGTGTTGGGCTTACTCTTGCAGGAGACCGCAGGGTTGGTGCTTATTCAGGAGGAATGAGGAGGCGGCTTGACCTTGCACTCTCGCTAGTCCATGAACCAGAAGTTCTTTTTCTTGATGAACCGACCACAGGTCTTGACCCCACTAGTCGCATGGCACTTTGGGAAGAGGTTAGAAGCTTAAATCAGGAATTAGGGACAACTGTTTTTCTAACTACGCAGTATCTTGAAGAAGCGGATCAGTTAGCTGAACGTATCGCGATTATCGATAACGGTAAGATCGTTAGAGAAGGTTCTCCAATATCTCTCAAATCTGCCGTGGGAGCGCCGACCTTGCGTATCGATGTATCAGAAGACTCCCTTGAAGCAGCTCGAATAGTCATGACACGGTTTGGAGAAGAGCGCCCAGCTCGCCGAAACCGAATAGCAATCGGCCTGGATAGAGGAACCCCTGGAATTACTGATGTTATGAAAGCCCTTGAAGAAGATGGTTTGGAAGTCCATCATGTTGAACTGGATGAACCTAGCCTTGATGATGTTTTCGCCGATGCGACTGGTAGGCGACTTGAGGGTGGACAGGCGTAAGGCAAAAAATTGTTGATACAGAAAAACTTTCTCCAACAAGCGGTCCGGCTATCGCACAGAAGTATCTTAGGTATGCTCCGACAACCCCAGTCTTGGGCGCCTGGGCTTTTCTTCCCGCTTCTGCTGGCGGCGGTATATTCATCACAATTTAGCAAGGCAGTTGACATCGTCGGATTTCCTTTTCAAGATGTATCTTTTCTTGATTTTGTTCTGCCGGCTTGTGTCATTCAAGGTGTCCTATTTGGATCTACGAATAGTGCCTCTGACCTTGCTGCTGATATTGAAAATTCATTCATGGATAGGCTTTTAGTCTCACCAGTCTCAAGGGCCTCAATCCTCCTCGCACGGTTAGCTAGTGCGTTTATGTATGGAGTTGTGCAGGCTGGGATTCTTATAACAATTTTTCTAATCTTTGGTGCAAATATAGCTGGCGGGTTTCCCAGCATAATTTCAATAGTTTTAATAGCAGCGCTTCTTGCGGTTTCAATAGGGAGCTTCGGGATAGCTATCGCATTACGGACTGGTTCACAGGAAGTAGTTCAATCTACCTTTCCTCTAATTTTCGTAGCGATCTTTGTGAGTTCAGCATTTTTCCCCGTGCAACTTATGGAAGGGTGGTATGGATCCATAGCGCAGAAAAATCCGCTTACTTGGATTATTGATCCAACCCGTCGGATGGCAATCGTCGGATTTTCTTGGAAAGACCTTGGCCAGTCGTTAGGAATCATATCGGCGATAGCTTCACTGGGAATTGGAATTTCTATCTGGCAACTACGCCGACGTTTGGTATCTGCACAATGAGCTACAAAAACGCTGCAGATGCATCTTCAGTTGCCGTCGTATACGCAGGAATATTACGCGGGTTTAGTCGTATGCGGCGTCTTCCTTCACTTATGATTCCATCAATTCTCATGCCAGTTTTTTTTGTCATTGCATTTAGTGGTTCCTTCGCTTCGATAGTCGAACTAGACGGTTACGAGACTGATAAAGCAGTGAATTGGATGACAGCATGGGCAGTGATGCAAGGAGCTGCTTTTTCTGGAATGGGTGCAGGCGGTTTAGCGGCTACTGACCTGGAAAATGGCTTTTTTGACCGTTTGAGAGTAGCTCCAATCCGCCCGATGGCGATCATAGGCGGCTTAGTAGGTTATTGCGTGTGTCGAGCGTTAATTCCGATCACAGCTGTTCTGATTGTTGCCTTCGGAGTGCTGCACGCTGAAATGCCCGGAGGGGTCTTGGGTTTTGTGATGGTGTATCTGTCCGGTATAGGAATGGCAGCCGTCATGGGATTGTTTGTTCTAGGGATCGTATTTACTTTTCGCACTCTTAAATCGTTGGCTATCGGGCAAATTTTCATGTTCAGCGCAATGTTTCTCTCGGTCGGACAGGCACCCATACAGGCGATAGACGGCTGGCTACATAGCGTCGCAGCGATTAATCCGGTAACCAATGTTATTCGTATGTGCCGACAGGGTTTTCTCGGTGAAGTTACATGGTCAATGACTCAACCAGGGTTGATAGCGTTAGCTGGAATGGTGGTAGGTACTAGCATTTGGGCTAGGATCCGTTATAAGAAAGTGGACATCTAGTACGTTTCGCCATATCAACTAAACATGTACTAGCTTCAATAGTGCGTTGAAAGAAAAGGGGAAGTGTGTGGAAGTAAATATTAAGATCAATTCGGTTACCCATTCACATGAAGTGGAACCAAGGATGTTGCTTGTCCAGTACATTCGAGAGTTAGCGGGCTTAACAGGAACCAATATCGGTTGTGATACCTCGTCATGTGGTGCATGCACAGTTCACCTAAATGGTGAATCCGTGAAATCATGCACAGTCCTAGCAGCACAGGTAGACGGAATGAATGTTGAAACTATTGAAGGACTTGCTGAAGGCGATGGAACTCTTCATCCCATGCAGCAAGCATTTCACGAATGCCATGCATTGCAATGCGGATACTGCACTCCAGGAATGGTAATGGCATCTGTATCGTTAATCGACGAGAATCCTTCTTTGACTGAGAAGGAAGTACGAGAGGGATTAGAGGGTAATCTTTGCCGTTGCACTGGGTACCACAATATTGTCAAGGCTGTTCTCCAAGCCAGTGAGGTGGCAAAATGATCCCCGCACCTTTTGATTTTATCCAAGTTGATTCAGTTGATGAAGCAATAGCTGCGATATCAGAGCACGGAGATGAGGCAAAACTCATTGCTGGTGGACATTCGCTACTTCCCTTAATGAAGTTTCGTTTGGCGACTCCCACCTATGTCGTTGATATCAACCGATTGGATGAGTTGAAATATGTTCATGATGCGGGTGACTACCTGGCGATTGGTGCCCTAACTCGTCATTGTGAAATTGAAAAAAATGAAATAGTGAAAACCAATGCTGGTGTTCTTGCTCTTGCCACGCATAGTGTCGGGGACCCGCAGGTGCGCCATCGAGGGACGATAGGTGGCGCTATTGCCCACGGTGACCCTGCTTCGGACATTCCTTCAGCACTTCTTGCCCTTAAAGCAACTTTGATTGCGAAAGGATCAGAAGGAGAACGCGAAATAAGCATCGATGACTTTTTTACCGGATTTCTTGAAACGGATCTCGCAGAAGATGAGATGCTGAAAGAAATCAGGATCCCAAAACTCCCGAACGCAAAATGGTCTTTCCAAAAATTTAATCGACGTGCTCAGGACTGGGCAATCGTCGGAGCTTCAATCATCTGTGATGATAGTCATGTGGGCGTTGGCTTGGTGAATATGCACTCCATGCCATTCCGGTCAGAAGCAGTTGAAGCAGCTTTATCTAACGGAGCAAATGCTGAAGAGGCAGCTGAGCTGGCAGCAGAGAACACCGAAGCTCCAACTGATTTAAATGCATCGAAGGGTTATCGGGAGCACCTGGCAAGAGTTCTTGTCAGGCGAGGACTGCAAGAAGCTGGCAGGTAGGGTCAAAACTTACTATCTAGTGGGGTGAGGTTCTCCTGGCAAAGGCGGCTTCATTTCGTTGCTGCCGCCTTGCTCTTTTTTATAGGCTAAGAAATTGGTTCCCGTTACCCTAGAGGGGTCACAACCGCTGATCAGAATAGTGTCGAGTAAGTTCCAATCCTTACCATCGGGTGATGTGTAACTCAACATGCCATTAAGACTGCATGTTAGAAGGTGGAATTGTCCATCGAAATAAGCGATGTCAGGTATCGCTCCTTTGACTTGAGCTTCGAGGGTGAACTCTTGTCCAATGCTGCCCCTGTATATTTCCGTGAAACTATTTTCGTCGGCTGGCACGCCTACCGCCAACCACCAATGATCTTCGACGAGTACGACAGACGGGTCGAAACGCTCTTCAAGGTCAAGCATCGTGCTATGGGTGAAGAATTCTTGACCATCCGTTGACCTTAGATGGCAGATTGGTCCTGGAGGACCGGGTTTATCAAACCCATCAAGCACAGTTAAACCGAGCGTTCCATCTGGAAGCTGTACAAGGTCAGGATCAACCATGCCTGAAAAAATTTCCCCATCTATGGAAATTGACCCAAGGTCGGTTAATGACCCTTCGTTGACAGTTCCATGATGAATCGTGTGATCTGAAGAGGAGACCCACCACAAATGAATGACATCTTTGTATAGAAGCCCATCTGGGACTGAAGCTCCAGAGAGTAACTTGTACCCCTCGTCAAGAGATGAACCATAGAGACTTCCAAGCCAAAGCTCATGATTGTCAAGGATCTCCTCCCTTCTTGGAGCTTGATGGCCACTATTTGTGCATCCGGCATGCGTAGCGGGTGTTGCTACAACTTCGGGGTTTTCAGAAGGGGCCGGTGAAGGCAAAGGTTCCAGGGTGGGAGAAGGTTGCAAACTTGGGGTAAGAGTAGGTGTAAGGGTGCTTGTAGGGTTTAGTTGAGCATATGTTTGATCATCTGACTCGCTAGAGCAAGAAAACAAGACAATGCAGAAAAGCAGAGCGGAAAAAGTGTATTTCATATTCTAAAACTAACGGATCCAAAGCTAAAAAAAGATTATTAGAGAATCTGGAAGCAATGAAGAGCGTTAAGGGATAGGGGGAAGAAAGATCGGACAGTACATTGGAAGTATGGCATCAGAACTACCAAACAAACCAGAGGGTGTCGCTAAAGGGCTTGCCGATTTTGGTTATCTTGCTTCTGAGGGATTAGCCACAGCCATTTTTCTTTCCCTCTCTCTCAAGCGTCCACTGTTCTTAGAGGGTGATCCAGGGGTAGGGAAGACTGAAGTAGCAAAAACGCTTGCCAAGTGGTTGGATACAGAACTAATACGGCTCCAATGCTATGAAGGGTTAGACATCGCTCAAGCCCTTTATGAATGGGATTACACGAGACAATTGTTGCACCTACGTGCCGCAGAAGCCTCAGGTAGAGCGATGGAAGTAGGTGAGAAAGTTCTAGAGGATGAGATGTACCATGAGCGTTTTCTTGTTAAACGTCCTCTTCTGCAAGCGATCTCTCACTCTAACGAAACTCCTCCAGTACTGCTAATTGATGAAATCGATAGGGCCGATGATGAATTCGAGGCATTTTTATTAGAGATGCTTTCGGAATATTCGGTAACTATTCCAGAAATAGGACCATTTGAAGCACGAATTCCACCAGTAGTTATCGTAACTTCCAATCGGACACGTGACGTGCACGATGCTTTAAAGCGCCGGTGCCTTTATCACTGGGTTGAACATCCGGGATTTGACCGTGAAGTAATGATCATTCGAAGTCGAGTGCCTGAAGTCTCCGAGAACTTTGCGAAGCAGGTAGCTGCAGCGGTTGAACTAGTTCGCGACTTGGGACTGTACAAGCCGCCTGGTGTTGCTGAGAGCATAGATTGGGCGATAGCCCTTGGACGACTTGGGTCGAAGGAGCTTGATGAATCTTCTATTCTTGGGACGATGGGGGCGCTCCTAAAGTATCGAGAAGATCAAATACGTGTCAAAGACCATGGCATTCAGGAATTGTTAGACAAGGCTCTAGCTCGTGTCGGTTGAAACTCGAAAAAAACCTACCGAAGTTCCCGAACTGTTAACAGTAGGATTTGTAACGCTTCTGCGCTCCTTAGGATTAACTATACCCATTGGTTCTGTTATCGCTTTCCAAGAATCCCTTAGAGAACTGGGGTTAGAGAATAGAAAAAGCGTCTATTGGGCTGGACGGACAACACTGATTACGGATCCGGAGAATATTTCTCTTTACGACCAGGCTTTCATTGGTTTCTGGGAGGGGCAGGCTTTCATAGAACAGGATCTTTCACCATTGATTCAAACAGTTACTCTGGCAATAGACGATGGACCTTCTCTAGATGAGACAGCCAACGACGAAGAGCGTCCTGAAGGAGAGGTCATTAATCTTCGGTATTCAACTTCAGAGGTTCTCCAACAAAAAGATTTTGCACTTTACAATCTCAGAGAACTTGAAGAAGCTCACGTATTGATGCAAGCGATGCTGTTGATCGGGGGAAGCCGGTCCTCGAGAAGAAAATTACCCTCTGGAAAAAAGACCCAATATCCCGATTTGAGAAGAACTATTAGAAGATCTCTGCGTACGAATGGAGAACCTATTCGTCAAGACTTCCTTGAGAGAGGCAAGCGGCTCCGAAGAGTCGTTTTTCTTCTCGATATTTCAGGGTCGATGGAAACATATGCGCGGGCGCTTGTTCGGTTTGTTCAGGCAGCAGTGGTGGGGCGACGCCAAGTTGAAGTGTTTACGTTGGGTACAAGACTTACGCGCATCACACGAGAACTATCATCACGTGACCTTGACCGAGCAATTGATGCTGCTGCAAATTCTGTACAAGATTGGTCGGGAGGAACACGACTGGGTGAAACCTTGCGAATATTTAATAATGACTGGGGGCAAAGAGGTATTGCGCGAGGGGCAAGTGTCGTAATTCTTTCTGATGGGTGGGATCGTGGCGACGCATCCATAATGTCTGAGGAAATGGGAAGGTTGCAAAAAGTTTCACACCAAATTGTTTGGGTCAACCCATTGAAAGCTTCTCCGGGGTATGAACCACTTGCGCAAGGGATGGCTGCAGCATTACCGTATGTCGACCGATTCATAGAAGGTCATAATATGGAGTCATTGACAAACCTAGCAGCGCTGCTTTCCGAGTAGAAGAGGTTAATTATGAAAGAAATTTTCGCTGACATTGAAAAATGGAAAAAAGATAATAAGAAAATTGCTTTAGCTCGTGTAGTAAAAGTTGAAGGGTCTGGACCTCGAGATCCGGGGGCTTCGATGGCTGTGAATGAAAACGGGGAAATAGCGGGATCGGTTTCTGGTGGGTGCGTTGAAGGGGCGGTTGTTTCAGAGGCCTTAGAGATTCTACAAACAGGTGAAAGAAAGATTGTTACTTTCGGATACAGCGATGATGAAGCTTATGCAGTGGGGTTAACTTGTGGAGGGATAATTCATCTGTACATTGAACCGTTGGATTGGTAGATGATGAAAGATTCTATTTTTGAGACACTTAGAGAAGCCATCCATCAAGGGGACCCGATAGCGCTTGCAACCGTAATAGACGGGGAAGGCAGAGGGAGTAAATTACTGCTCCACTCTGATGGTAGTAAATCTGGAACTCTAGGCAATGATGCGTTGGATCGTGTAGTGACTAGGGACATGTCTGGGGAGTTAGCTGCTGGGCAAAGCGGTATACGTCACTACGGAGTGAATGGAGAAGCGCGTGAAGAATCAGTCTCTATCTTTATCGAATCCTTTGCTCCACCACCTCAAATGCTGATTTTTGGAGCAGTAGATTTTACTGCAGCATTAGTCCGAGTCGCCAAAGTACTTGGATACCATGTGACAGTTTGTGACGCTAGGGCGGTTTTCGCTACGGCGGAGAGATTCCCGCAAGCTGACGTTGTTGAAGCAATGTGGCCCGACAAATTGCTTGAAACGGTTGGAGCTTCTCTGGGAGTACGCGATGTCGTTTGTGTATTAACCCATGACAACAAATTTGATGTGCCGGCTATAACCTCGGCTTTGAAGACAGAAGTTGGATATATCGGAGTGATGGGAAGCAGAAAAACTCATGAGAACCGAACACTGCGTCTTCGTGAAGCAGGAGTTACTGAAGACGAATTTCAAAGAATTATGTCGCCTATTGGTCTTGATCTAGGAGCACGAACACCGGAAGAAACGGCGATTTCAATTTGCGCTGAAATCATAGCATTACGAACTGGTCGGAATGCCCCAAACCTGAAAGAAGCAGACGGGCCTATCCACGGGCCCAGTAGCAAATCAATATAGTTTCACGAATCGTTGGGATCTCTTTCAATTCCGTACAATAGGGAAGTGGAAAATATTTCAGAGCAGGTGAGAACCCGAAACGATACAACAGCTGCGGTTATTCTCGCAGCAGGCCTTGGAGAGCGGTTTCAGGGAGCATCACATAAACTCCTCGCACCATTTAGAGGAAAGCCAGTACTCCAGTGGGTGATCGAAGCGGCAAGCGCAGCTGATTTTGATGATATTTATCTGATTTCTGGAGCTATTGACTTCACAAAAGAGAAGAAACTGAAACTCTCCGATCATGGAGTCACAATTGTCGAGAACCACAACTTTGAGGATGGCCAAGCCTCATCTCTGCGTTCCGCTATTGCCATAGCAGAGCATGATAATCACAGTGCAATAGTTGTTGGACTTGGTGACATGCCCTTAGTCCCAGCATCAGCTTGGAGATCAGTTGGAAGCTCGGATGGTAAACTCGTGGTAGCAACCTTTACCGGTAACCAGAGGCCACCTGTCAAAATTCATCATGAGCTTTGGTCGTTAGTTCCAATTTCAGGAGATGAGGGGGCAAGGTCGTTACTTCGGCTTCGACCAGATTTAATAGATGAGATAGTATGTGAAGGTAATCCAATCGATATTGATACAAGAGGCGACTTAGAACGATGGAATTAAACAATAAAATAGAAGTTAACGCTGCGATTAGTGAAGTTTGGGAAGCTATCAATACACCTGAAAAGATCGCACCATGTCTTCCAGGAGCAGAACTCCAAGAGATCGAAGGGGAAGAGTTCCATGGGCTGGTAAAGATTAAAGTTGGCCCTATCACCGCCCAGTACAAAGGAACCGCTGTTTATGTCGAGCGGGATGAAGAGAATAGAAAAGTTGTGATTAAAGGTGACGGCCGTGATGTACGAGGGGCGGGAAATGCCAGTGCTTTAATCACAGCTAACATTCGCGAAACTTCCTCTTCTACCACAGAAGTTAACGTTGTGACTGAACTCACCATCACTGGAAAAGTCGCACAATTTGGCCGTGGAGTAATTAGTGATGTTAGTGCAAAGCTAATGACACAGTTTGCTGCGAACCTCGAACAACTTTTAGAGACAGAAGAATCCAACCCTACGTCTGACCAAGCGAATGTAGAGAGTGACCAGAGTGAGAAAGAGGCCTTTAATCTACTAAGCGTTGTTGGGGTTCCACTACTCAAACGATTTGGACTACCTATTATTATCTTTGGAGCTGCAGTCTTTCTCATTATTTGGTTCTCAACGAATTAACGCGCAATAGGACATGTTTTCATGCATCAGGCTAGCGACGTTGAAGAAATAGAAAAGTTGTTGGGTCGTAAGCCCCAAGGCGCATTTGAGGTAGTTGTTCGTAAAAGCGATGGGGGAGCAAGGGTCATACGAAATGCCCCGTTCCTTGACGATGGAAGACCTATGCCTACTCTCTTCTGGTTAGTAGACCCTATTGACCGGCGTTTAGTAAGCCAATTGGAATCAACTGGAGTTATCAAAGAAGTCGAAGAAATATTTGGACTTCCAGTCCTCGCCCAAGTGCACGATAAGTATGCAAAGGAAAGGGATCATTTCATACCCACTACTTATCATGGGCCAAAACCAACTGGCGGGGTGGGAGGAACTAGAAGAGGCATCAAATGCCTCCATGCCCACTTTGCTTGGTTTCTTGCCGGTGGAGAAGATCCCGTAGGTAAATGGGTCTCTGAAAAAATCCACAGCGGAATAAAATGATGTCTCTAAACTCTCGAATAGTTGCTGCTATAGACTGCGGCACAAATAGTACGCGATTATTAATAGCCGAAAAAACGGATGAAAACAGATATGAAGTCATACTTCGCCGTCAAGAAGTAACTCGGCTCGGGGCAGGAGTAGATGCTTCACGAGAATTGAAGCCAGAGGCCATGGATAGAGTGCTTGCTACCCTCATATCCTTTCAAGAAGACCTCAATCTTTCAAGCACCCAAGCTGTGCGTGTCGTCGCTACTTCTGCAGTGCGCGACGCTACTAACAGAGATATTTTTCTTGAAGCAGCAAAAGGAGTGACTGGCTTCGAAATCGAACTTCTTTCGGGAGAAGAAGAAGCAGAACTTTCATATCTGGGTGCAACTCATGAGATGGAGAGAGGAGAAGCTCCGTACTTGATTTTTGATCTTGGAGGCGGATCGACCGAATTTGCGTATGGGAATGATACATGTGAAGAGTTCTTTTCCACTGATGTCGGTTGTGTCAGGATCTCTGAGAAGTTTATTCACTCTGATCCTCCATTGCCGGAAGAACTTTCAGCGGCTCTTTCACTCATAGAACTTCACCTGAACGATGTTGAGCAAGCCGTTACAAAAATTGCTGGTGCAAAAACGTTGATAGGGGTTGCAGGCACCGTGACAGCGATGGCAATGATCGAGCAAGGATTACAGGAGTACTCGTATGATGCGGTCCACCACTACCGTATGACCAAAGAGGCTATGGAGGAAGTTTTCAGGATACTTGCAACCGACAGCCGTGAAAACCGTTTGACTAACCCAGGAATGGAGGAAGACCGTGTGGACGTAATCGTTGGAGGAGTCTGTGTCCTTATTCAAATCATGCGCCAATTTGGTTTCTCCGAATGTCTTGTATCGGAGAGAGATATCTTAGATGGTTTGATTTTACAACAACTTGGAGAAGGATAGTTTCTTGACGTCAGGTCGCCTAGAAATCTCTTTTACGGCTATGGTCACGACATGATTATTTGGACCGTCTTGGTCGCTGGTTAACCAAATGAGGATATCGAAATCTCGTCAAGGAAACTTCTGCTTAGAAGGGAGGAGGGTTACTTTACGTGCATTAGCGACTTCTGATTTTGAGCAATGGAGTGAAGTCAGAACTAAAAATATGGAATGGCTGCAGAAATGGGAACCAACCCGCTCTTCAGGTATGCCCGATGTGGTGAATGATCGTAATGCTTTTGCATCTCGCTGCAATGCAAGAGAACGCGAGCGCCATCTAGGATCTGGATATGGGTTTGGAATTTTTGTTAAGGGTGATTTTTGCGGAGAGATTAATTTGTCGTCTATTCAGCGAGGTCCATTCCAAAGTTGTTACGTTGGCTATTGGATCGATGAGCGACACGCTGGGAACGGATACACTCCGGAAGCTTTAGCGATAGTCTTCCGTTATGCTTTCGAGGAACTTGACCTGCATAGAGTGCAGGTTGCAATAATTCCAAGAAATAAGTCAAGTAGAAGAGTGGTAGAGAAGTTATCGCTTCGGAACGAAGGTATCGCTGAACGGTATCTTGAAATTGATGGGGTTTGGGAAGACCATGTTCGGTATGCGCTCACATCCGAAGAGTGGGAAGTTCGGAAAGAGGAGATAAACGAGTATTGGATTGATTAGTCCGGCTCGTTAATTCTCTGTATCTGACTTTGAAGCAATTTTTTCCTGAAGGCTTTGGACAAGTCGGGTGAATTCTTCAGATTTCATAGATTCAATTTGGGGAAGAACTTCGTGCTGTACTGCTTCTAAAGAACTATCGATGGAAGGGAGCTCTCGCAGTGCGACCTTTGTCATCTTAGTTAAATCTTTCGAATACGATGTCGCACGTAGCGCAAGGGTTCGGGCTTCTTCCATCAAGTCGCTATCTGGTACGCATTTCCAAGATAGGCCCGCTTCGGTAGCATCCGTTCCATTAAGTACCTCACCGAAAAGCACCATAGCCCGAACTGTCTGATCGTCGGTTCGCGAAAGTAGACGCCATGTGTGCCCTCCGCCCGGATGTATTCCGATTTGAAGAAACCTGCTATCAAACTTCGCTGATTCGCCCGAGACAATAACGTCACAAGCCAATGCCATGTTCATACCTGCCCCTACAGCTGCTCCATTAACTGCTGCAACGGTAGGTAGAGTCGAGTCAGCTATTCGAAGAAACCCACGGTAAATGTCTTGAATATTGTCCCTTTCTCTTGCAGATAATAGGTCGCCAAGGTCGGCTCCGGCGCAAAAGGCTCTGCCAGCACCGGTTACTATTAACGAACCGACATCAGCTGAGTCTTCAAGATCATTTAAGGTGTCACAAATCTCATCGTTCATGATGAGATTAATGGCATTACGTTTGTCAGGGTCATTTAACGTCAAAGTTGCTACACCGTCAGAAATATCCACAGTTATATATTGCATACTCTTATTCTTGCCGATGTGAAGGCTGTATGTCTTGCTGGAATCCAGTTTTATATGACGTCGTTTAATTCCGTGTCGAGTTTCAGAAATTGTTGTCCTTCATCGCAGGTGTCAGAGATAGTACACCATCGACATGCAGGGCCTGTTTGGACTGTGGCTTCGCGTCCTTTGAATCGGATCTCTGCGAGTCGAGTAATCCCGTCCGTGACTCTAGCTACGCAAGATTCGAGTACATTGGGAGTAATTTTTTCAGGAGAGAATTCTCCACGGTCAAGATAATAGCTAGCAACTAAACGAGGAGGGATGCCTATCCGTACCGTGTCCAATAAGGCATAGAAACGCAGATCATCTCTATGGGAGGGGGTGAATTTTCCCGTTTTGAAATCAACGATTACCTTTCCAGAAGCGTTTCCGTCAGCGTGCCCGAGAGTGAGATCAACTTTTCCAGATAGAACGACTCTCCCTTGGGCTAATTCCACTCTAATGGGAGTCTCGAGCATCGGTCTCCACCGTTTTTGTAATGGTGGCCATGTCTCAAGGAATGAACCGACCCTAGCATTCACATCTCCACGGAGTTGTGCTAAATCGCCTTGGCTTAGCTCACGAAGCCATAAGCCAAGCCCATCGGTTCCTTCGCTCGCTTTGGAAAGTGCTTCCTCGGTAAGAGTTAAGGGATCTTTGGGCCCATGCCAGAAGACAGACAATTCAATTGCCTTATGCGAGAGAGTTCCACGTGCCGTAGGGATACTCCATTCAAATTTTTCATTACTCTCAGCTAGATACTTTTTTTCGCATCCCATGATCTGGGTTAATTGATGCTTATTGATGAAAAGAACTTCACCCTGAGGTATATCAGCAGAAAATATTTGTGCTGTTTCTTCTAGTCTTCTTCTTAGGTTTTTTTGAACTTCAATAGAAACTTCCGGCCGTTCCTTTGGCTTTGCCCCGAGTTGAGTTAAGACATGTTCTTGAGCAGGGTTTAAAATTATCGAAGGAATAGGGTCCTCGTCATCCATAGTTTAAAGCTAGCTCTATGCAGAAGAATCTTCTGTCACCGGAAGGCATATTTGAAATAAAATGTCATAGGCTCGATGCACAATGTTTACATGACGGAATCAGAATCATTTCGATTTGCTAATACGGTTAGAACCCTAAGCACAGTTGTCCGAGAAAGAGGCTATAGCGTCCCTGCATTTAAAGGCCCTCCGAATTTGGGCGAATACTCTCGAACTCTTAGAAGAAATAGAGACGGGTCAATGACCATCTCGGTTGTTTTTCGGGGGAGAGCTTGGCTTTCCACTCTCTCGGACATCGTTGAAGGGTTCGTCATCGCAAATAGCCACCTTGATAAAACACACCAACTCCGCGATTTGCTTTGGTCAGTTGTCGAGGAAAGGGAATTATCGAAAGTTGATGGAGGTGGGTTATCTCCCCCGTATCACTCCCTAAGCTCTGCCGCTTAAATCAAGTGATCATTCCTCCATCGACCACGATTTCTGCACCAGTGATATAGCTTGCGGCATCACTTAGAAGAAAAGTTACCACTTTTGCTACCTCTGAAGGTTCTCCTGGTCGTCCCATCGGGATCGTAGAGATCAGATGCTTTAGAGTTCTATCCTCAAGACCGAATAATATGTCAGTATTTACTGCTCCAGGGTGGATACTGTTACA
Organism: Acidimicrobiales bacterium; assembly: GCA_022425805.1. Lineage (GTDB taxonomy): Bacteria > Actinomycetota > Acidimicrobiia > Acidimicrobiales > UBA8592 > UBA8592. The sequence continues at coordinate 5,631 of JAKMEQ010000089.1, read as the reverse complement.
TCTCACACCGGAGTTTGCAAGAGTTTTTGCCACGCCTTTTGTCATTCCGCGAACCGCCCATTTGCTTGCCATGTACGCGATATTGACTTGCCCTCTCATCCCCGCGACAGATGAGATATTCACAATACTTCCGCTTTTTTGACTGGCCATTATCGGGGCGATGGCTGCCATTCCCAGATAGGTTCCTAATTGGTTAACTTCGATTGTCCTTTGAAAAGACTCCGCTGAGCTATCGAGAATACTCTGTGCGGTGTATATCCCAGCATTGTTTACGAGACCATCAATCTGGCCGTGTTTCTCAACCACCGAGGAGACAAGCGCTTCCCAATTTTTTTCTGATGTGACATCCAATGTTCGATAAGTGGCATTTATCTCGGTTGCGATTTCTTTTCCTTGCTCCTCAAGTATGTCGGTAACAATTACTTGAGCGCCTTGGCTTGCCGCGTCCCGAGCTTCAGCTGCACCCATACCTTTGGCTGAGCCGGTGACAATCACTACCTTTCCATCGAGAGAGCCCATTTGTTCCTTTGCGTTACCCGCTCAGATTTGCATGTCAGGCTATGAGCCCTCCATCGACAACGATTTCTGTACCTGAAATGTAACTTGCTTCGTCGCTAAGTAGAAACATCACCGCTGTTCCTACTTCATCTGGAGTGCCTGACCGCTGCATGGGAACGTTAGACACCAGCCGGTTAATAGTGGCGTCACCTAGACCAGACAGCATGTCAGTTTCTATCGCTCCAGGGTGAATAGAGTTAACCCGTATATTGTAGCTGCCTAGTTCATTTGCTGCGCATTTTGTCATTCCCCGTACAGCCCATTTGCTTGCCCCATAGCCAATAGCTTTGCGTCCCCGCATTCCAGCAATGGAAGAAATGTTTACGATGCTTCCAGACATCTGTGAAACCATAATTGGTGCTACTGCGGCCATGCCCAGATAAGTTCCAATTTGGTTCACATCTATGATCTTCTTGAATTGCTCTATATCGCTATCAAGTATGCCACCGTGCCCAAAAATTCCTGCATTGTTGACAAGTCCATCTATCCTTCCAAAATCGCTTACCGTGGAATTTACGACATCAGACCATTGTTCAGGATCTGTGACATCCAAACTATGGTAAACATTTCCTGTTTCTTCTGCGATTTGGTTGCCTTCATCGTCCAGAACGTCAGTTACTACAACTTTCGCGCCGAGATTTGTTGCTAATTTGACCTCCGCAGCACCTTGGCCTTTTCCTCCGCCGGTGATGATAATCGTTTTCCCATCAAGATTTCCCATTTGCGCTCCTTCTAGTAATACGAAGATTAGACCAGAGCCGTTCCCTCTCCTAACCGTTATTGTAAGAAAATGAAATCGCTCTATAGTAGAGCGAGGAAATAAGTCGTCAGGTAGTCTAAGTAACTAGCCCGAGTGGCGGAATAGGCAGACGCAGGGGGCTTAAACCCCCCGGCTCCTAACAGGGGCGTGTGGGTTCGAGTCCCACCTCGGGCACAGAATAAAAAACTGGGTGAAAGTCTAGTATCCAGTAAGCTTGAATTGAGGGGGCATAATGTTTGACTGTTTGATAAAAGGTGGAACCATTATCGATGGAACAGGCAAAGAAGGTGCGACTGGTGATGTTGCTATAAAAGATGGGGTCGTCGTTGAAGTCGGCGGCCGCATTACTGGGAATAGCAAAAGAGTCCTTGACGCTGATGGTGCTTTAGTAACCCCAGGCTGGGTTGATCTTCATACCCACTATGACGGACAGGTAAGTTGGGATACAGAAATCGCGCCGTCATCACACAATGGAGTAACAACGGTCGTTATGGGTAATTGTGGTGTCGGTTTTGCACCCGTTCACAGCGGGCATGAGAAAGAACTTATCGAGCTCATGGAAGGTGTCGAAGACATACCAGGTTCAGCTCTTCATGAAGGCATGGAATGGGGTCAATGGGAAACGTTTCCAGAGTACCTTGACTATTTAGCATCAAGAGAGTTCTCCCTTGATGTCGGAGCGCAGGTAGCACACGGAGCAGTTCGGTATTACGCCATGGGTGAGCGAGGAAGGTTGAACGAAGATGCTAATCAAGCTGATTTAGCAATGATGGGCGACCTTGTCGCAGAAGCAATCAATGCTGGAGCGGTAGGGTTCAGCACATCTAGAACTATAGGGCATCGGGCTTTGTGGGGTGAGCCGGTTCCAGGAACGTTTGCTCCAGAAGAAGAACTTCTTGCAATCGCTTCTTCAATGGGGAAGACAAACAAAGGCGTATTTGAAATGATTCCAGCTGGGACAGTGGGGAAGCTGGAAAGCCTAGGTGGGGAACGGACCACTCAGGAGTCGGAACATGAACTCATGAGAAAATTTTCACTCGTAAGCGGTAGGCCAGTAACGTTCACTTTGGTGCAATCCCCTGATTATGATCAGGACCTTTGGAGAAAAATTCTGCAGCTAACTGAAGAAGCAAATGATCAAGGTGCCAAAATGTTTCCGCAGGTTTCATCGAGGCCTATCGGGTTTCTTACAGGTCTATCTGGTTACCACGCGTTCATGCGCCGTCCTACCTACTTGCGTGAGATAGCTCACCTTTCCTTACCCGAAAAAGTCAGGATGATGCAACGAAATGATATACGGGACGCGCTGCTGTCAGAGAACGACCTGCCTCCCGATGAGCCAGGTTCAATGGAGAATGTATCGTCATTATTTAACCATGCGGCGCCTTTCTTGTTTCCCTTGGAAGACCCAGTTGATTATGAGCCTGATATGAACAAATGTCTCGGGACGAGAGCCTCCGACATGGGAGTATCACCTATCGAAAGCCTGTATGACTTCCTCCTAGAGGACGGTGGAACTCGATTCGCTTCTCTTAGCGGTGTTGACCTACCAGCACGGATGGAGGTTCTAAGAGAGATGCTTCTTCATAAGGATACGGTTACTGGTTTGAGTGACGCTGGAGCACATGTGACACTGATTTGCGATGGGACGATGCCTACTACCCAATTGACGTATTGGACTAGAGACCGAAAAAAAGGCGAACAGTTACCCATAGAATTTGTTGTTCAAAAACAGAGTGCTCGTAATGCTAGCTTGTATGGGTTCGATGACCGCGGAACGCTAGAACTAGGAAAACGAGCAGATATTAACGTGATAGATCATGATAATTTGACAGTCTCTCCTCCGGTTGCCCATGATGACCTGCCCAAAGGTGGAAGGCGTTTAATGCAGCCCGTCAAGGGATATGTCGCAACACTATGTTCTGGTGAAGTCACTAGAGAAAATGACGAGGATACGGGTTTACGTCCTGGAAGATTAGTTAGAAGCTAATTCCTTAAGCACCAGTGAATTGGGCCATGTCGAAATAATCCCGCCATTTTGTGATTTTGCCATCAGTGAGTTCAAATATTCCTGCCACTGGAAGCTCAATAGTGTTCTCACCAATTGTAAGAGTGTCTACCCGCTCGTTCATGACTACATCGCCAGCTACTACTTGGTGAAGAATTTCAAAGTGAATTGAACTAGCCATACCAAAAAACCCCTCTATGAATCCCCGAATATTCTCTAAACCTTCTGCGGGCTCCATTGGGATATTGTGATAAACAGCTGACACATCAAAGAATCCCATGATTTTTTCAATGTCTCCATCGGACCATGCTTCACAAAAAGATCGGATAATTGCATCAGGTGAAGAAGTCATAGAAAGAACGATAGTTGAGATTGATTAGGAAGACCCATTGATAGAGATCTACGGATCAACGAATTCGAAATTAGCGACTTTGAATCACTCATAACTTTAAAACTGTTTCTCGTTAGTAAGGGGTTGCTTGTAGATACTAATCTAGATATTTGCCAGTTTAAGAATGTTGGCACATCAAATTCGCTAAGACATGACGTAAATGGGGAAAAGTGAACAAAGCGTACAGCAGTTTTAAAGGAGAAGTCGGGAAAGTGTTCTCTACATCCGACCCAGACTGGCCACGACCTCCGACAGCGCCTACCGGCTCCCCAAATGTTCTGGTCATGCTTGTTGATGATCTTGGATTTTCTGATCTGGGATGTTTTGGATCCGAAATAGAAACACCTAATCTTGATGCACTTGCTGCTGAAGGAATCCGATACACAAATTTTCATGTAAATCCGATGTGCTCACCCACACGAGCATCGCTACTAACTGGTCTTAATTCCCACATGGCAGGCATGGGGCATGTAGCACATTTTGATCCAGGGTTTCCTGGGTATGCGATGGAGTTGCGTGAGAATGCAATAACAATGGGGGATCTATTTAAAGCGAACGGGTGGGCAAGCCTTATGGTTGGCAAGTGGCACCTATGTAAAGATTCACACCTTTCTGAAGCTGGCCCAAAACATAGTTGGCCTTTACAAAAAGGCTTTGAACGCTTCTATGGGATACTTGGAGGCTTTACAAATTTTCACCATCCACATCGGTTATGTGAAGACAATCATGCGTTAGATATAGATGCGTACCCAGATGGATATTACTTTACAGATGACTTAACTGATCAAGCGATAAAGATGCTTAGAGAACTTCGAAGCTCTCACCCCGAAAAACCATGGTTTATGTATTTCTCACATGGCGCTGTTCATGCTCCCCTTCAAGCAAAAGCGGAAGATATAGAGAAGTATCGCGGGAAATACGAATCAGGCTGGGACGAAATTCGAGAAAAAAGATTCCACAACCAAAAGAAACTGGGAGTCATTCCACCTCATGCAGAACTTCCCGATAGAAACACGGAAGACAATCACGCTGTAAAAGCCTGGGACGAACTTTCAAGGAAGGAAAAAGAGATCTTTGCTAGGTATCAGGAAATTTTTGCTGCGATGGTCGATAATGTCGACCAGAACTTTCAAAGATTACGCCTTACTCTCGAGGAAATGGGTGAGTGGGAAAACACGATTATTGTATTTACATCAGATAATGGCGGATCTCGGGAGGGTCAAGAATTAGGTACTTCGTCCTATTTCCGTACCTTGCTAGCTTTTACAGGGCATAACGAACTCGAAAGTGTGGATACTGACCATGAACGACTGGACCTCCTAGGAGGCCCAAGAGCTTTAGCCCATTACCCAATGGGGTGGGCGATGGCATCTAACACACCTTTTCGCCTCTACAAAACCAATACCCACCAAGGAGGGCAACAAGTTCCTCTGATCATTTCGTGGCCTGAAAAATTACGTTCTCAAAATTCCCTTAGAACGCAATATCAGCACGTCACTGATCTGTTACCAACGATCTGTGAACTAGTAGACATAGAAATACCAATTATGAAGGATGGGAAAGATCTCCCGCTTCCTGCTGGTAATAGTTTTTATCGATCTCTAGAGAATCCTGATGTTGAATCAACTCATCCCGAACAGTACTTCGAGATGATTGGGCATCGGGGCTTTTATCAACAGGACTGGTCTGCAGTGACGATTCGAAAACCGCAAACTCCATTTTCTGACGAAAAATGGGAACTGCATAACCTTAGAGATGACCCAACAGAAAAATATGATTTATCCGGACAGTTCCCAGAAAAAGTTGAGGAACTAAAAGAGAAGTGGTCACAGGCTGCATGGGATAATCAAGTTTTCCCACTAGATGAAGGGAATAACGTTAAAAATATCCTACGTCCACCATGGGAAAAAGAGC
>JAKMEQ010000080.1 GCA_022425805.1 Acidimicrobiales bacterium | reverse complement strand
GGTTCTAATGGCAGAGCTAGCAACTCTTCCTGAGAATAGGAACAAACTCGAAAGTGGAGTAAGCCTTGTAACCCAAGAAATGATTGAAGATCTAGAGAGATATATTGACGAATGTTCAGAGAAATTCAGCGCACCGACAGAGTTCGTGATTCCGGGACAAAACCTGCTATCTGCCGCTCTTGATGTGGCTCGAACAGTAGTTCGTAGGGCAGAACGAACAGCATTGAGAGTTGAGGCAGAGAACTCGCTTGTTGGGCCTTATCTGAATCGCCTCTCTGATCTCATGTGGATGCTAGCCCGATGGCAAGACAAGGGGTCTCTCCCTGCACGTGAAGTCGACAATAATAAGGAGTAACTAAATGATGATAGAAACGAAACTCACATCCAAGAAACCCGCCCGATCTGAATTGCACGCTATTGCCGTCTGTTCCGACCAACTTGACAGTATCGATCTCGACGTGGATAAAAAAACACTTAAGTTAACTGGCTTTGATGCAGCTGCCGGTCAAATATCAATCACCCAAAGTAGCAGTGGGCCATGTGGGCTCATCGGAATGGGAGCTTCTGAAGGTATAACTGATACTACATTTCGGCAAGCTGGAACGGTCTTGGCTAGAGCAACGAAAGGCTTTAAACAGATTTCCGTAGATTTCTCTTCGTTACTTGTAGAGGGAGTGTCTGCACGTTCCGCTACTCAAGCTTTGGTCGAAGGATTGTATCTAGGCGCATATGAATATACGAAACTAAAATCTGATCCGAAACCAACACAGCTTCAACTCGTATCTATTGTTGGTAGTGGACGGGAGATGGGTAGTGGTCTAGATCGGGGAATAAGTACGTCACGCGGCGTGAATCTTGCCCGCGATTTAGTTAACCAACCCGGCGGTGAACTAACTCCAGTCGTTTTTGCACGCATCGCTACGAAGATAGCAAAAGAGCACGGACTTTCTATAAAGGTTCTCGATGCCCCAGCGATTAAGAAGGCAAAAATGGGCGGACTTTTAGGAGTTAATCGAGGTTCGACACAGCAACCCCGCTTTGTGCAACTTACCTACAGGCCGAAGAAAGCATCGAAGAAACATCTAGCGTTAGTTGGGAAAGGGATTACATTCGATGCAGGTGGGCTATCTATAAAAACTGCTCAAGGCATGTCAACAATGAAATGTGATATGGGAGGAGCAGCAGCGGTTCTTGGGACGATGTCTGTCTTGTCTGACTTATCATTTCCGACACGTGTTACTGGGTACATCCCTCTTACTGACAATATGCTTGGCGGAGACGCCACCCGCCCCGGCGATGTGTTGAAAATCCGAAATGGAAAAACAGTGGAAGTCCTCAACACCGACGCTGAAGGCCGTTTGGTGCTCGCCGATGCGCTCTCTTTAGCGTCCGAATCAAAGCCTAATGGAATTATTGATTTGGCAACCCTCACTGGAGCATGCATGGTTGCTTTAGGTAATGAATATGCCGGCTTAATGGGAACTGATTCGGATCTAATTAATCAACTGAAAGAGGCAAGTGAAGCGACAGGAGAAGGTATTTGGGAGCTTCCGCTTCCAGTCTCATACCGTGCCCAACTTGACTCTGACGTGGCAGATATGAAAAATATCGGAGGGTCATATGGCGGAGCTATTACCGCTGGACTATTCCTTAAAGAATTTGTTGCAGAAGGGACTCCTTGGGCCCATATTGACATTGCTGGACCAGCGTTCGCAGATACACCGTGGGGGAATCATCCGAAAGGGGGCACAGGGTATGGGGTGCGCCTTCTCCTAAATTTTATCGAGAATTACGGCTGAGACTTTTTTTCTTTTCCCAAGCAATCGGCCCGAAAGCTAAACATAGAAAAATAAGTAATGCACCTAGCAGGATGCTAATCAGGAAAGGAACACCAAATCCCGGTTGTTTCGCCAACGTATCACTGAGTCCGCTTGTGCCTATCGCTACGAAGGATATGACCATAAATCCAAGGTTAGCGAGTAGATGAATTATTGAAGGTGGAGTATTTGAAGACCCGAAACACCCACAAGAAGCCATATGCCCATTGCGTAATGCGATAACCATGAAAATTGAAAAAAATGCAAAAAGAGATCCGACGAACAATGGGAAATATCGGCCACCAAATAGAATTCCGAAAATTCCGAGAACAACTTCAACGGATCCAAGGCAACGGACATAGA
>JAKMEQ010000067.1 GCA_022425805.1 Acidimicrobiales bacterium | reverse complement strand
TGGTGAAATGACAAGCTCCTCTGCTTCTTTTGCGCGTTGACTGGCAGGGGTTGCAAAGTCGAGTTCACAGGTAACCACAAGATGTTGAACTCCTGCTTCTATTATTTTTTCTGCCGCAGTGTCTATGACGGAAAGGCGGGATTCGCTATTTATACGAAGAAGTTCTATGGGTTTTCCTAATAATCCACCGTTCCGATTGAGTTCTTCAATCGCACCAACAAATGCAACTCCTGGTTGGCGATCATACGATGCCATAAGATTTTCTTCGTCGATGATTAACCCGACACGTGTTACCTCAACAACTGGGTCCGAATCGATGACGACTTTGGAAGCATCCTGAAACACAGTTATTTCTTTAGTTGAAGTCTTACTCTCAACTTTAATTTCAGCCGGTAAGGAGGTTTCTGAGTTTGAGTTTGTACATGCGGCTAGGACCAACACCAATAGGATGGTAATCAGATGGTGAGGCAAGTAACGCATTGTGATAGATGCTAGCTAGGTTCCGTTCGAAACACAGTCGAAGATGCTCCTACTAGATTCAAATTGCCTGCGAATCGGCGAGTTCACCAATTTCTTCCCATGAATACCCAAGCTCTAAGAGTATTTCCTCTGTATGCTGCCCAAGTTCGGGAGCAGCTACCGATGGTTTAGTAGGAGTTTCAGACATACGTATTGGTGACCCGACAACACGTTTTTTTTCTCCGTTGGAGTCCTCTAACTCAACAATGTAATTGTTTGCGGTGACAAGCGGGTCGACAACCGCTTGAGCGTAGTCATTTACTGGAGCGTAGCGGACACCCATTTTATCGAGTTCCTCGGCCCACTCTGCAGTTGTTTTAGTTCGGAAACCTGGTGCTAGTAGGGAGAATAACTCCTTACGGACTTCTGTTGTGTAAATCAAGGGAGCAAAACGGGCATCGTGAATCAGTTCGGAGACACCAGCAGCTTTATAAAAAGCTTCCCTTTTATCAGGAAGGAGGCCCACTAAGGCTATGAAACCGTCGGAAGTTTCTAATATACCATACGCCATGGGAATTAGCGGATGCCCAAAGTTCGACCTCCCGGGGACTTCTCCGGTCATTAAATAAGCGGTGTATTCTGAAGCTTGCGCATAGATTTGTCCTCCAAGTAATGAAACATCAATGCGCTGCCCTCTTCCTGTTTGTTGCCTCGTGAAAAGTGCCGCTAATATTCCAACGCACATATTCATACTTCCGATATGGTCTGCAATTGTTGCTCCAACGGGCGTAACGGGGCCTCCATCTGTCCCTGTGGTGCTAATCAAACCCCCAGCTGATTGGCCTGCGAGGTCTGCCCCTTCCCGTTGAGCACCGGGCCCATCTGGCCCAAAAGTTGAACCCATCGCATATACAAGCCCAGGGTTGGTTGAGCTTAAAGTTTCATAATCGAATCCCCACGCATCAAGTGTCCCAGGCTTAAAGTTTGCAAGGAGTACGTCACTAGTATCAACGAGCTTGCGAAATACCTTGCCCCCATCAGATGTGCGGAGGTCAAGAGTCATGCTTCTTTTCCCTCGATTACATGCTTCAAAAAAAGGAGCTCTAAGGTCCGTTGCTGACAATGGTATCCAGCGCGCTTGATCTCCCATGCCAGGAAGCTCCACCTTAATCACTTCTGCCCCTAAATCACTAAGGGTTTGCCCTGCTTGCGGGCCCTGAACAAGGAGCCCCACATCTACAACTCTTACTCCATCCAATGCTCCCACAAACAACCCCTTATATTCTTGATAACCAGATCCCACTAGAACTTATAGCACACCCTTGAAAAAAAGAGGATCGGAGTTGACCATTTGCTAGATAACGTGGGATCAAGCCGATAGGTCGTACGTAGCTCTCGGCTTCAGGTAGTCTCACTCATACAGCGCACGTAGGAAAGAGGAATTCATGAGCAAACTAGTTGAAGGAAAAGTCGCCCTAATCACTGGAGCGGGAGGAGGAATCGGACGCGAACATGCCTTAATGCTTGCATCGCATGGAGCCAAAGTCGTAGTGAACGACCTTGGTGGCGATCGACACGGGGTCGGAGAAGACCTTTCGACAGCACAAGCAGTAGTGGAAGAAATAAAATCCATGGGTGGTGAAGCAGTAGTCAATGGCGGAAACGTTGCCGACTTCAATGCTGCAAAAGAAATGATTGATCAGGCTATTGATACTTTTGGAGATCTCAATATCGTTATAAACAACGCTGGGATCCTTCGTGACCGGATGCTTTTCTCCCTCGCAGAGGAAGATTGGGATGCAATCATGAGCGTACACTTGAAAGGCACCTTCGGGCCTTCACATCACGCTGCTGTGTATTGGCGCAACAAAGCCAAAGCTGGTGAAGAAACCTCTGGACGTATCATTAACACGTCATCGCCATCGGGGATCTACGGGAACATAGGGCAAAGTAACTATGGAGCAGCCAAAGCTGGAATCGCAGCATTCACGGTTATTACAGCAATGGAGCTAGCAAAATATAATGTGACTGTGAATGCATTAGTCCCAGCTGCCCTTTCACGGATGACTTCTGATTTGGTTGGCTTAGATGGCTTAACCGAAGAGCAGAAGGAATCCATGTCACCTAGATGGCAAGCTGTGACAGCAACTTGGTTATGTAGCGAAGAGGCCAAAAACGTGACTGGAAGACTTTTTGATATTCGTGGTAATCAGTTAGGTATCGCTGAAGGCTGGACTCTCGGACCGGTCGGAACTCAGCCTGACGACCCTGAAGAACTAGGCCCACTCATGACCGAACTCATGTCCAAAGCGACGCTGAACGCGAACATGGGTGGAATCCCTCGAGGAGGGTCTGGGCGACCTGAAAACGAGATTTGATACCCTCTAGAGCCCAGCGGGTGTTAGTACTTCAAGTCCAAGTTCTATAGCAGCCGGTATCTGCCGGTGGTCAAAGGTTAAATATTGTACAGGGCGTGGCAACCTGTCTGCTGCTGCAAGGTGGATGGCATCTACTATCTTTAATCCGAATCTGGACCCCAAACTAGCGGCGCGACTAACGCACCGGCCATCCATTGGAACGACATGGAATGCGTCCCAATCGGAAGAGAAGAGTCTCGATAATTCCAGATGCTGTGATGGGGAAATTGATGCTCTGTGTAAGGCAAGAAGAGATTCAGCTCGAACAAGTTCAGAAGCACACCAAACTTCTGCATCCTCCATTAGAGATAGAACCATTTCCCTGTTTTCCCCAGGAAGGTAGCGAAAGATCAATGCAGAGGTATCCACAACTAGAATTTTCATCATCCGCGGAGCTCTTGGAGGATACGTTCAACGGAAAGGTCAACCGGTGATATCGCAGGGAGAGGAACAGAAGGTTTGATAGAATCTTTGGGCATCTGTACCTGCCCTGTTGCTACTAAATCATCTAGGCATGGTTCTCCTAAAGGCGTGAGCGGTCCGAGCTGAGCTATGGGGTGTCCGTCGACAGTTATGATAATCCGATTACCCGCTTCAGCCCTTCGCAAAACCGTCGAGAGTTCTTTTCGAAGTTCTCTGACCCCAATGTGGTCGATTCGATCCATCTAGAGATATTAGCATAATGCGTACAGCGGTGTACACATCACGATGTGACAAATTATCCTTTCCCTCATAAGCTAAAAAAGATACTTGTATTGAGTCATTAGACAATTCAGAATGCATTAGGAGCAACATGAACTTTGCCTTTTCAGAAGAGCAGGAAACGCTAAGAGAATTCGTCAGGAATTTCCTCGAAGAAAAATCGCCAGAAGCAGACGTGAGAGAACAAATGGAGACTGATAGTGGCTTCAACCCAGATGTCTGGCAACAAATGAATGAGCAAATGGGACTCCAGTCCCTCATCATTCCGGAAGAGTTCGGCGGGCAAGGATTTGGCTACGTCGAATTGATCGTAGTTCTCGAAGAAATGGGTCGAGCTTTACTATGCGCCCCATTTTTCTCAAGCGTGGTCCTCGCTGCGAACACCCTTATCCATTGCGGAGATGAAACTGCCAAAAAAGAACTGCTTCCTCAGATCGCAAGCGGGACAATAGCGACCTTGGCGTTCACAGAAGAGAACGGCAAATGGGACGAATCTGGAATCACAATGCAAGCAACCCAATCAGGTGATAACTACACACTTGAAGGTTCAAAGATGTATGTACTAGATGGGAGCACTGCAGAAATCATCATCGTGGCTGCACTCACTGACAATGGAGTAAGCCTCTTCCATGTTGATGCTCATGCAGAGGGACTGACGCGAACCTCACTAGCAACCATGGACCAAACCAGAAAACAATCAAAGCTTGAATTCTCGAATACACCCGCATCTCTTATTGGTGAAGAAGGTAACGGGTGGGCCACCCTTTCCACGGTTCTCGACCTCGCAGCTGTCGGGTTGGCAGCTGAACAAGTCGGAGGAGCACAAATGTGCCTAGACATGGCAGTAGAATACGCAAAGGTCCGAGTGCAGTTTGGCCGGCCTATTGGTTCCTTCCAGGCAATCAAACACAAGTGTGCAGACATGCTACTTGAAGTTGAATCAGCAAAATCAGCTGCGTATTATTCTGGATGGTGTGCAGCTGAAATGAACGACGAGCTGCCATCTACCGCTAGCCTCGCTAAGGCCTACTGTTCCGAAGCTTACTTCCATGCATCTGCGGAGAATATCCAAATTCATGGTGGTATCGGCTTTACTTGGGAACATCCCGCCCACCTGTACTTCAAACGTGCAAAGAGTTCTGAGCTTCTCTTTGGAGACCCGACGTATCATCGGGAATTACTCGCTCAACGAATAGGGCTTTAGATCAACAACGTAGGGGTGCGTACAAGAGATCAATTTTCCCGATTTAGAAACTCATTAGTGACTGCGCTAATCTAGAGACATGAAAGTAGCTGTCACTGGGGGCACCGGTTTCACAGGAGGCCATACCCTTAAGAAGCTAGTAGAAGCTGGACATGAACCAGTTGCTCTAGTTCGCGATGTTGAGAAACTTAAAAAAGTAGCGGACCTACACAAGATTTCTTTAGTCAACCATGTGCAGGGCGATGTTTCAGACCCTGAGGCAGTTTCCCTACTCCTAGAGGGGTGTGATGCGGTAATACATATTGCGGCTGTAACCGGAACCCAGATCCGTGCGATACCTTCACTGAAGGCAACAAATATTGAAGGAACACATACTGTACTGGGAAAAGCAGCCAAGCTAGAAATGGACCCAATCATCTACGTATCCTCTCAAAGCACTCTTCACCCCCCACCAGAAGGGATATACACACCCAACGGGCCGCTCTCGGAAGAGCCACTGGGCGTTTACGCACATTCAAAAGTAGAAGGGGAACGTTTCGCAAGACAACTGCAAGCCGAAGGGTATCCTGTTGTCATCATATGGCCGTCAGGGATAGTTGGCCCCGACGATGTCGGAATCAGCATTGCAGCTCAGGGAATCGCTCGATTGTTCAGCGTGCCAATCCTACCGCTTCCCTCATCTGGAGGAATTCTGATGCATGATGTGCGAGATCTATCAGAGGTCTTAGTGCGTTGCGTTAGCCCTAACAAAGGGCCCCGACAATTTGGAGTCTTCGGTCACTTCTACGATTGGGAACAGACAAAATTACTTCTTCATGAAGTCACTGGACGAGCTCTAAAGAGTTTTCAGTTCCCAGACAAGTTTTTTCTCGGCCTCGGACACCTTGGTGACCTCTTTGATTTACTCCATCTCCCGTTTCCCCTTGATAACTCAACTGCTCAGTTCATGACCAATTTAAAACCCGGAGATGACCACTTAACACAGGAAGAGTTCGATATTCGATGGAGGCCACTCGAAGAAAGCTTCCAAGATACATTCCGATGGCTAGTGGAAGAAGGGCATTTAAACCCTAAAAAGGTCCCGTCTCTATTTAAATAACGAATCCACAATTAGGCATTATCATTGTCAACAATCTCTAGGAGTCGAGACCGTACATTCGGAAGAGCATCGAGCGTAACAGCCCAAGAGGGAACGAAAGGAAGTTCCATTGGGCGAGACAGATACTGATTTCCTGCAGTCGTTATCGTTTGCGCAAACATTTCCACTAGCTGTTCTTCCTTATGACGATCAGCGGGATAACCGTTCATTTCTGCATCGTGAATGTAATGATCTACAAAATCTAGTGCAGTACGGTAATAGGTCGCCTTCAGCGTTCTAAAGACGCCCTCGGAAAAAACCTGTCCGCTGATAGCTAGTTTCCGGTAGATCGACTTGGTGATATCAGTGGCCATCCGATGAAGACCTTCATCGGGGTTGGCTTCTGACACTTTCTGGTGTTTATGGTCATAAGCTTCTGCGAGGTCAACTTGACACACTCGCCCACTCGTATAGCGCCGATAGACCTCCGAAAGTAATCCAACTTCTAAACCCCAGTCAAAGGGGATACGTAATCCCATCACTACATCTGCATTCATTGCACACTCACCAGCCAATGGATAACGGAAACTATCTAGATAGTCAAGATAGTCATGAGTCCCCAACGTTTGTTTTAGTGCTCGGATCAGCGGAGTTACTAGAAGTCGGGAAACACGACCATTAAACCCTTGGTCATTAGCACGAAAATAAAACCCTTTCGAAAAGACATAACCAAAAGTTGGGTTTGCAACCGGATACAACAAGCGAGCAAGCATATCTCGGGAGTAGGTGACGATATCAGCGTCATGTATTCCAAGAACTTGTCCTCGCTCTGATGCGAGAAAGTAGCCCATTGAATACCAAACGTTGGCTCCCTTACCGCGTTCTAGAGGACCGAGATTGTGTTGGGCTAGCTCTTTTTGGAGTTCCTGCATCCCCGGCCCATCATTCCAAATGATCCGATAATTGATATCAAGATTTTCAAATGCTCTCTTCGCTTGTAAAAATTGTTTCGAGTTTGCGTTGTCGAGCCCAACGATGACTTCGTCAAGATAATTAACCTGTTTCAGTTCTGAGACAATTTTCGGGATCGCAGGTCCTTCAAACTCACTGAACAGGGCGGGTATGAGGAGGGACATAGGTTTTGTCTTCGCCCAGTCGACTAAATCGGCCTCCAATTCATCGACTGTGCGATGAGAAAGATTATGCAATGTCGTTATGACACCATTTTGAAAAAAGTCACCCACTCTTTTCCCTTTCGTATCATTCCAATGTCGCCTAGTTCAGCATAGTTATTTTCGGCTTCAAGCACGACCTCCGAAGGAGTTTATAATCTCCAATCTACTGGATCTTGACCGGCTATCTGTAAAGCGGCATTTGCTCGGGAGAATGGTTTGCTATCAAAAAAGCCACGATAGGCGCTCAGTGGGGAAGGATGTGGAGATTCGATAACACAATGCCTATTCAGGTTTATAAGGTCTTTCTTTCTTCTTGCTGAAGCCCCCCATAAAATAAAAATAACTTTTTCGGTTTTCTCATTTACTTTCTCAATCACATGATCGGTAAAAGTTTCCCACCCCTTACCTTGGTGAGAACCAGCCTGACCAGCGCGAACGGTCAACGTAGCATTCAAAAGAAGTACCCCTTGGTAAGCCCACTTCTCTAAATTTCCATGATCAGGGATTCCTACACCAATATCTGCATTTAGTTCTTGAAAGACATTTCGAAGAGAAGGAGGAGATTTCATTCCATGTTTAACTGAAAAGCACAAGCCGTGAGCCTGTCCATCACCATGATAAGGGTCTTGCCCAAGGATTAAGACCTTGACATTACGGTGAGGGGTTAGGTGAAATGCGGAAAGAACCTCTTTTTCCTGAGGGAAGATTTCATATTGGGTCCGCTCATTTGAAACAAAATGTTGTAGATCTTTCCAATAAGGTTTTCCGAATTCTCCTTTCAGTAAATGGTTCCAGTCAGTTTTCATGCAAACTGTAATCTAGTTCACCGGATTTCCATGCACGAAACAAAACTCTAGAACGGTAAAACTATTTCCTTTTCCCCTTGTTGTATTTGAGACCTAAGGGACACGTGGGTAGCATGCCGAAATGGGTAGAGATCTAAATTCATTAATCGAAGGAATGCCAATCCCCTTCGGTGGGAACAAAATTACTTACGTATCCCCAGAGCTTGCCGAAGCTTTTGTGGAAGGAGATCGCATCATAGTTGTGCAGACAACTGGAGAACTCCTCCATATCCCTGCATCAGTCTGGGAAGTTTCACAAAATGCAGTCGAAAGCGCGCATACAGCATTCTCTCAAATGGGGTCTGTCACTGATGAAGCGATCTCAGCTTTCTATGGATGTTTCGCTGACCAATTGGCAAATGAGGATTCGTTTCACCATATACAGGAAGCGAATTCCCATGATGTTAACGAAGCTATGTCGAAAGAGAAGTCAACCACGCGCCTGATTCTCTCTTCATCGATGCGGGAAAGCATGATAGATGGGTTACGTATGTGGAGTTCAGCTTCTTCAAACCGTGGTGAGACCACCGAGGAAATACCGCACAATGGCTGGACCATTAATCAAGTCACCGCAGGACTTGGAATTGTGGGATTTGTGTTTGAAGGGCGCCCTAATGTTTTCGCTGATGCCACGGGAGTACTGAGATCAGGTAACACCGTTGTGTTCCGAATTGGATCTGACGCTCTTCATACAGCTAACGCGATTGCCGAACATGCCTTAACTCCTGCTCTCATTAAGGCTGGCTTACCTATCGGTGCAGTGAGTCTTGTAAATAGTCCATCACGTGCCGCCGGTTACGCTATCTTCTCCGATGAGCGGCTCTCACTAGCTGTCGCACGCGGGTCAGGACCTGCTGTAGCCCAACTCGGTGCTGTTGCTAGACAAGCTGGTACTCCGGTGAGTTTACATGGCACTGGTGGAGCTTGGATCGTTGCAGGCCAAACAGCTGACCCGGAGCGGTTTCGAAGTGCTATTTTTCATTCCTTAGATCGAAAAGTCTGCAATACGCTTAACACATGCTGTATCCCGAAAAACCGAGCAGATGACCTCGTTCCAGTTTTTCTTGAAGCACTAAAACAGGCAGGCCAACGCCGCGGGGCAAAAAGCAAGCTACACGTTGTTGAGTCATCTTCAGAATATATCCCAGATGTCTGGTTTCAGGAAACGAACATCGACCGCGCAGAAGGCACTGTCACTGAGCGACAAACAGATATTATCGGCATGGATGAACTTGCTCACGAATGGGAATGGGAAAACTCGCCTGAAGTTTCGCTCGTTATCGTGGAATCCACAGAGCACGCTATAGACCTATTCAATAATCACTCGCCACAATTTATTGCTAGTCTGATCTCAGAGAATGAATCTGAGCATAAACAGTTCTTCGAGTCTGTGAATGCCCCCTTCGTTGGCAATGGATTTACACGGTGGGTTGATGGACAGTACGCTCTCGGTCGTCCAGAACTCGGATTGTCTAACTGGCAATTCGGACGTTTATTTGGTCGAGGCGGTGTGCTCTCCGGAGATTCAGTCGTAACCACGAGAACAAAAAATATCCAAACGGACCCTAACGTCACCCGCATCTCATAGTTATAAAAACAGACTCCAATCATGGAGAATACAAATGACGGACTTAAAGTCCCACTGCGTAACAAGAGCGTAAGAAATACGAGATGATCAGAGAACTTTCTTAATAAATTCTTACGTTCCCTTAAAAAACCCCTACCTCAATGTGGAATATTTACTTGGGCAGATGGGAAACTTTTAAATTTGTATGGTGACGTACAATATGGCACTATATGGTTCTAGATTATGATATTGTGCCTTTAAATAGTCAACCGAACCAACGAGGAAACATGAGACGAATAACTACTCTAATCGCTATGGTGACTGTCCTACTTGTTGTTTCATCTTGCGGAGGAGGCGGTTCCCTAGAAAGTGATCAAGGCAACATTACGGCCGGAGCCATTGATACAGGTGTTCAGGGCGGTCAGAAGGTAGTCTCTGATGCGGTGATCGCAAAAGCTGAAGAGAAACGTGATGAAACCCAAGAAGTTGATAGCGAGACCCAAGAAAATGATAGTAAACCCGTGACGCTCTCCGCTGACAATGTCGAGCCTGAAGAACTCAATGAAGCACCAAGTGACAGTGTTGAAGAGGATGACATTGAGGTCTCTGAAGCTGAAGAGGACCCTTTAGATGGCGTACTGAATGCCGTGTCCAAATTCCAAAGTTGCCTCGCTGACGAAGGGGTTGAATTTATTGGTGCTCCAGGGCAGCCTGGGCCGGACGGAAACGTTGTTGACCCAAGCGAATTCACCGCTGAATACCTTGGCGCCCTTCAAATGTGCGCTACAGAAAGCGACATACTTAATTCTTTCACGGCTTTCTCAGAAGCTCAGGCCAACCTAACACCTGAAGAGATCACGCAACTCAACTTTGGTATCCCTGTTTTCAAAGAGTGCATGGAACGATTGGGCTGGGAAGTGGCCGATCTGGTACCGGATGAAAGAGGGCAGCTTGGGTTTGGCACAACAGGAACTGGACTTACTCCTCCTGAAGGCACCGAAGGTCTCCTCAACACAGATGACATCAATGAATGCCGGCAAGAGTCCCAACAATATGCAGAAGAGAATTACGAAGTGGAGGAAGATTAGAGCATGCGTTACAAAGGAACGATAGCTGGCGTCACTGTTGTGGCCCTCGTACTTGTGGGTACCTTGGTATGGCCCGGAATTAATAGTGATGACAACTCCAACGACTCCTCTAATGATGGGCCCACTTACGTCGTTGCCCCAGTGGAGCGCCGAACACTCATAGATGAAACTTCGGTTCGTGGAGAAATCCGAAGAGACCAGCTACAGAGAATAACCGCTAACGTGGATGGACAAGTCAGCTCGGTTATCGTCGAAGACGGAGACACCATCAATGCCGGCGATATCCTTTATGCCATAGATGGGCGAGCAGCCGTTGCAGTGGATGGTGAGTTCTCGTTCTTCCGAAGATTAGATGTTGGGTCTGACGGACCCGATGTCCTGCAACTGGAGACGATTCTTGCAAATGATGGATATACCGTTGGCATGGTCGACCAGCTCTTTACAGAAGAAACAAGAGAAGGGTTGCGTGAATGGCAAATCAGTCGCGGCTATGGAGGTGCTAATCCGGAACCAGATGAAAACATTGTCGTGTCCTTGCGGTCAAATAGCGCTGGGTACACCATCGGTGCGAAAAATACGGTTGGAATAGAATTACAGCCGAGCGTTCCCGACCAGCCTGTAGCAATGTCGAAGAGAGACGCTGGGGTTACCGTTGATACTTTCCTTGTGCATAGGCCAGATAACCAACACAGTTATACAAATATTCTTTTCCAAGAACCAGCGCGCCCGATAATCGAAGTGCGTGTGAACCCAGTATCTGTTGTAGAAGGCGATCCTACAACGTTCACTTTTACCTCGAATATTCCCATGCCAAGTGACACAGTTATCGACTACACCCTAGGTGGGTCCGCTACAGGGGACGATGACTATCTAGATGGATCGTTAGACGGCACCTTTGTCTTTCCTTCTGGAACTCAGTCCTTTGACTTAGTTGTCACCACCCTTACTGATAACGAGATAGAAAGCGATGAAACTCTTACTGTCAATGTAGGCCAAGGGTTCCTAACAACTGAGAACGACCCTTACTTGCCTGGCCCTCTTCGGGAAGCAAGTTTGACGATCACTAGTTCCCCTGGTGATGTTCAAACTATTAGCGTTCGTCCGGTCAGCGTTGCTGTTAGTGAAGGTTCTGATATTACTTTCGAATTTGAAACTGACCTTCTCAGTAACGAGGTAACGACTATAACGTTTACTGTTGGCGGAACTGCTACCCCCGGATCAGATTACTTTCAAGAGGATCTAGAAGTTGAACTACCAGCGAACACTGAAACAGTCACTGTTGTGTTCGAGACACGTGATGACACCTTGGTCGAATCTGATGAAACACTCTCTGTCTCTATAACCTCAAATTCGAATGAAACATATGCAATTAGTAATTCATCTTGGGCACACACTCACATTGAATCTAATGACCTCCCCGAACTGACTATTGAAGGCGGTGGAAGCATCGGAGAAGGCTTGATTACTCAATTTACCATACGAGCTGATCAAGCTGTCGTGGAAGATACATCGATCAATTATCAAATGAGTGGCAGTGCTCAAGCTGGGAAAGATTACAAGGAACTTCCAGGAACAGCCATGATGCTTGCCGGGCAAAGCGAAGTAACCGTGATTATAGAAACCATTGACGACGATGTCATATTTTTACCGGGTGACATGGTTGTGGCTTCCTGGCCAGCTCGTATCGGTACGGTTTCTGTTGATGACGGCGAGTTCATACTGCTAGGCCAACAGGTTCTTACGCTCACGGAACCAGATTTCACTATAACACTTACCCTTAACCCAACCGACCGAGGCAACCTAGAAGTAGGAATGGCCGTTGAGGTTGAACTCCAGGCGAGTGACCAAGAAGCTGTTCCGGGTGTAATCCTTGAGCTAGATGAAACAGCAACCGTTACCTCTGACGGATCTGAAAGATACGAAGGTGTCATTGAGACCTTCGAAGTTTTGGATGCTGTTGACGGAGCAAGCGTCAATGTCGATGTCACCCGAGAAGAAAGGGTTGATGTGATAACGATTCCTGTCGCTGCGATCTTGCAAGACGGTCAAGGAAATGATGTGGTTAGAGTCGTTCTTCTCGATGGAACTACTCAACAAGTTCAAGTTAAGGTTGGACTATCGGAGGGCGCGTTCGTTGAGATAACTGAAGGACTGGTTGGCGACGAACTTGTGCTGGTAGAAACCTGATGACCACAGCAGGATTAACAGATCCGGTTGTTCCTTCCGCCACTTCGAAAAATCTTTTCCAACTGCAGGATGTCTATCGCATATACGGGGAAGAGCCGGTGGCCGTACATGCGTTAGACGGAGTTTCTGTTGAAATTAACTCTGGAGATTTCATGGCCATCATTGGCCCATCAGGTTCAGGAAAGTCTACTTTACTGGGCCTTCTAGGCTGCCTAGATCTCCCTACACGTGGATCGATTAAGGTTTCAGGAACGGAAGTGACGACACTAGAAGATTCGCAACGTTCCAAACTACGGGGGGACACTATAGGTTTTGTTTTTCAACAATTTCACCTCATTCCCCATTTGACGGCTATGGGAAATGTTGCCACTGCACTCCTCTACCGAAATATGACTAAAGCAGAGCGTAAAGACCAAGCTATGGAAGCCTTAACAAAGGTCGGTTTAGCTGAGCGGCACGACCATCGGCCTGTGCAAATGTCTGGAGGTGAGCAACAGCGAGTTGCTCTTGCTCGAGCTATCGTAACCGACCCGCTTATGATTCTTGCTGATGAGCCAACCGGGGCTCTCGATACGAAGAACGCTGCAATGGTAATGGAAATCTTTAAGGACTTGCAGGGAGAGAACAGAGCCATCGTAGTTGTGACTCATGATCTTGAGATAGCCGAACAGATGGACCGTGTAGTTTCAATGCGAGATGGGAAAATTATCTCGGATGACCTGAATCGGGAAAGAACCGAATCCCTGCAGGACCAATTCTGGGAATCTGGTGGCGGCACCAAACTCGAATAGTATGAGCTGGTTTCGCGAGCTTCTATCTATTGCCCTTAGCGGATTGACCGCTAGGAAGATGAGAACGGTCTTGATCATGCTCGGACCTATCCTCGGCGCAGCGGGTATCGTAGCTGCAGTAGGTTTGAATGAATCAGCTAAAGGCGATATACGTCAGACACTTGAGAAGCTAGGAACAAACCTTATTGTCGCTTCAGCAGATGGAACTTTCAGTGCTGGAGAGGCTCCAACGCTCCCTGAAGATGCAGTAGAGCGAGCGAAGAATGTCTCTACTGTTGACCGAGTTGCGGGAATTACAGAAATTGGGAGCCTTACTGTCCTTCCATCCCAAGGAGGTAAAGATTTCTTCCGGACGATTCCTGTGCCAGTGCTAACGAGTGACCATAACCTACTAGAAGTTCTAGATGCACGGATGCTCAGCGGGAGATTCATTAATGGTGCCGATGAGTCAAACGTTTTCCGATCTGTCGTAATTGGAAATGATCTTGCCAACGATTATCAATACCTCCCTGGCGAGGTAAGAACTTTAGATATCGATGGAATGACTTATGGAGTCGTAGGGGTGATAGAAAACGTCGATCTCGTTCCGAAACTTGATACTGCAGTGATCATCCCAAAATCAGCAGCTGAAGATGATTTCGATATTGAACCGAATCCAACAGCTCTTTACGTTCGAGCAGTAGATGGGGCGGTTGATTCTACTGCTGATGCACTTCCGATAGCTATTAACCTTGGAGGTAACGAAGGAGTTACGGTCGCTGTGCCCTCAGACCTTCTTGAAGCTCAAGGAGCCGTTGATACAACCTTGCGGAATGTTCTTTTCCTTATGGGCGGACTGGCTTTATTAGTAGGAGGTGTTGGAATCGCAAATGTAATGTCGATTTCTGTAATCCAACGATCTGGGGAAATCGGTATCCGTCGAGCTTTGGGGCATACGAAAGGGACCATAGCGTTTCAATTTGTACTTGAAGCTCTTTTTGTTGGTGTTCTTGGTGGACTACTAGGAGTAGTAGCGGGAGTGGGCGTAATCTATCTTGTTTCAGCTGTCCTAGGCTGGGTAGCCACTCTCAATATTCCGCTATTCCTTGTCGCCGGGGGGATGGCATTGATTGTGTCTGTGATTGCGGGACTTTACCCTGCTTGGAAAGCAGCAAAACTGGAACCTCTGGAAACTCTACGTTTAGGGTAAGCCAGAATTATTCGTATTTTGTTCCTTCAGATCGAAGGACATCTAACCACTTTGGTCCGGCAAACTCAGCTAATTCACCCGGAAGGTAACGAACCTTTTCTAACTTCCCATCGAATGGGAAAGGCCCATATGTTTCAAATAGCCGCCAATTAACCGGAGATTTTCTATCGATTCCGATATCTATTCCCTGAAAGGGCGCCATAGCTAACAACGCCAGCAACTTGTCCCGTTCAGCAACGAGGATTCCATTGATCCAGATCTGAATATTCCAATGGAGAAAATCTGGCGGTGTGACTTTTAACAGGATTGTACAATTTCCTTTAGGGACCTCTCCACATTTAATTTCTGTGATTTCCCCATAGCCATTATGAGTGAAGAGAAGCTGTCCTTTTTCAATGACCAGAGAGTAACCTCCTCCTTGATCGCCATGAGCGAATAATGTTCCAGTGTTATCAGCTCGGTAGATCAAAGAAGTCTCTACTTCCCAAGTTCTGAAACTTATAAGTTGCTGGGACTTCCACCGTTCAATTGTTGGTGTCCCCGGATAGAGAACTGTTTCTTGGACAAGCTCTTTT
>JAKMEQ010000063.1 GCA_022425805.1 Acidimicrobiales bacterium | reverse complement strand
ACTGGGAAGAACCCGAAGGATATGGAAGAGACCACCAATAGGACCAAACATGGATTTCAGAATTCCAAAAAAAACGCAAACACTGCTCGCTGATCTGGATACGTTTATTGAGGACGTCATTAAACCGATCGAAAATGAAGATGATAATATTCGATTCTTTGATTATCGCCGAGAAGATAGCCGAACGGATTGGGAACGACAAGGCTTACCGAACGCAGAGTGGGAAAACTTATTGAAACGAATGCGGATTGAGGCTGACAAAGCGGGTTTCTGGCGCTATCAACTTCCAACCAGATTCGGGGGACAAAATGGTAATAATCTTGATATGGCTATAGTCCGTGAACACTTAGCTAGAAAAGGGTTGGGATTACATAATGACCTTCAAAATGAAAGCTCAATTGTCGGAAACCTAGTAACGGTCCTCATGATGGAACGATTTGGAAGCGAAGCGCAACAAAAGTACTGGATACCTAAGATGCTTAACGGTGAAGCCCGAATCGGATTTGGCTTAACTGAGCCGCTTCATGGTTCTGACGCTACATGGATGGAAACTACTGCGACACGCGACGGAGAAGAATGGGTAATAACTGGTGAGAAATATTGGAATACAGGGCTTCATCATGCAACCCACGACTATATTTTCGCAAGAACATCGGGTGAACCAGGAGAAGGAAATGGCATTACTTGTTTCATTGTCCCGACAGACTCTGAAGGATTCAGAGTTGAAGAATTCATGTGGACATTTAATATGCCCACTGACCACGCGCACGTTACGCTCAACCAAGTCCGGGTTAAAGACACTGATATTCTTGGAGAAGAAGGAAAAGGCTTACAAACAGCTCAACTTTTCGTTCATGAAAATCGAATCCGACAAGCAGCTTCCTCGTTAGGTGCTGGACTGCACTGTATAGATACCGCTGTTCAATGGGCGTCTAATCGGGTTGTTTTTGGGAAGCCATTAGCGCAGAATCAAGCTATCCAGTTTCCACTAGCTGAGCTATACACAGAAGCAGAAATGCTACGAGCGTTGATCTGGAAAACAGCATGGCAGTTAGATGAAGGGATCGATCACATGGAAATCACTGACAAGGTCGCAATGTGTAACTATCGAGGTAATCGATTTTGTTGTGATGCCGCGGACCGCGCCATGCAAACCTGTGGCGGACAAGGATATGGAAGAAAGTTGCCCTTTGAACATATCTATCGCCATCACCGTAGATACCGAATTACTGAAGGGTCTGAAGAAATACAAATAAGGAAAGTGGCAGGGAAACTATTCGGTTTTGCGTCACGAGCTAAAGGGTAAAACCAAGATTAGACTGACCATGCCGTTTTTTTTTACTCCCGGTAAGGAATCAAATACCCATGCACAGAATCTTTAAATTACTTGCTGTCCTATCACTTTTTTTAGCAGTTACCCCTAGTTGTGGAAATTCAGATGATTCAAATGAAATTCCTGTTTCGCAAGAAGGACAATCTTCGGAATCAGAAAAAATGGAAACTGCTGATGAATCAGAAACGAAGATAGAAGAAGCAGAAGAGGAAGAGGCGGAAATAGAAACTGCTGAAATAGAAACTGCTGAAACAGAAACTGCTGACCCTGAACCTGAGACGCTTGCTTCAGAAGAATTGTCTCAGAGAATTGAAGAAGCTCTTCAAAACTGGTTACTTGCGAATGGCTCGTATGGTTCGTCCGCTTCAGTACTTCTTCCTGATGGATCCCAAGTCACGGTCGCAACTGGAGATCGTGATAGAGATGGAACTCCTGCTTCGGTAGATGATTACTGGCGCATAGCAAGTATTTCTAAACCAATAACTTCAGCCGTAGTTTTGAAATTAGTTGAAGAAGGACAAATAGAAATAGATGAACCAGTAATGACCTATCTTGGGAAAGAATGGGCCACAGGTTATGTGCTTGATGGCGTGGATTATGCACCACTCATTACGATTCGACAGATCTTAAACCACACAGATGGTTTCCCTGAGTACGCTTTTGATCCTGGCTTTTATTTGCTCGCTAGTTCAAGGCTAGACGTTGCTTTCGAGCCTCAAGAAGTTGTTGATTGGGGGTTCGGTAGAGGCCCTCAATATATTCCTGGAACGGAATACCAATACAATACCGTCGGCCATGTCATAGCGGGATTAGTAATAGAAGCAGTCACTGGAAAAGAAGCGCATGAATTAATCAGAGAATATATATCTATTCCAGCTGACGCTCCTGATATGTATCTTCCACCAAAAGAATTTCCCCCGTCAATGGTTCCCTCAATGTTCGTACAGGGAGAACTTGCTAGCTTAATATCGCTCCTTCCAGGACTTGCCCCTTACGTAGAAGATGCAACAATCAACGAAGAAATACTTGATTTGAGCGTCGGCCCTCAGGAAGTTCTCTCATCAGTTGGTTGGACCGGTGGGGGCGTTGAAGCACAAATGGATGATTTAGCCCGCGTCTTTAAAGCAATGTTCGATGGGACTATTCTTGAGGAAGAAACAGTTAATCGTTTCGCAGAAAAAGCCATAGGAACTTCATACGCATTGGGTATTCAGTTAAGTCAGAGAGTTGGGTACGCTACCTATGAGCATGGCGGGGGTGTTCCCGGTTTCCGATCTCACGCTCGTTATTTTCCAGATTTAGATGTATCAATTGCTCTATCTACGAACATGATTCCTGTTGATCCAGATGTTGGCAGCATCGCAGATGAAATTACCGAAATAGTGCTTAACCACTTAGAAGAAAGCGGTCTAGAATTACCTGAGCCAAACCAATCCGGGTTAGAGCCAGTGCCTGCTGAGTCAACTAACACTGGTGAAATTGGATAAAGGTTTTGTAATGGAACTCGTGATTGAAACAGAATTTGGTTCAATTCAAGGTAAAGAAAGAAACGGGGTTCTTCTTTTCGCAGGTATACCGTATGCGTCTGCTCCAATAGGGGAGAAGAGGTTTTGCCCGCCAGAACCGGTTTTGCCATGGACAGGAATTTATGACGCAACCCAATTCGGACCCGTAGCACCGCAACTACCAGGTGAAGGCCTAACAGATTCACATGATGTTACCTGGGATGAAGACTGTCTCTCCCTAAACGTATGCACTCCTTCAGCAGATTCTAAAAACCGCCCAGTTATGGTTTGGATTCATGGGGGCGCTTACCGCCATGGCACTGGGGCGACGCCGTGGTATGACGGAACAAGATTCGCGAAGAATAGCGACATAGTTGTCGTGACAATCAATTACAGATTAGGTGCACTTGGCTTTGCAAGGATACCGGAAGCTCCAACATCAGGAATCAATGGAATATTGGATCAAATCGCTGCTTTGGGATGGGTTAAGAATAATATCGCACACTTTGGGGGAGACCCAGACCAAGTCACAATTGCAGGTGAGTCCGCTGGCGCGTTCAGTGTTGCAACAATTATGGCTATGCCAAAAAGTCGAGGCCTATTCAGCAAAGCAATAACACAAAGTGGGGCTGGCCATCACGTCATAACGCAGAAAGAAGCAGAAGCTGCAGGCAAACTCTTTATGAAATATCTAGAGGTTGACACTGTCGAGGAGCTCAGAGAAGTCAAAACAGAAGACATTCTTGAAGCACAGAAATACGTTGAAGAAAACTCTAGCGAGTTTATGTCAGCTGGGCAGTTGCCTTTTTATCCATCAATAACAAGTGAACTACTGGTAGACCACCCAATTGCATTATTTACTCAAGAAGGAATTGGTGCAGAGATCCCTCTTCTAACTGGAACAAATACAGACGAAACAACCTTATGGGGAACTAACCAGATACCTGAAGAGAAACTCCACAAATGGTTAAAGAATTATGTCAATGACCCAGCACACTTTATAGAAGCAGTAGAAGAAGACAGGGGAGACATTGCAGCAGGAGAAACTGCTGTCGCTATCTCAACCGACCATACTTTTCGTATTCCAGCGATACAAATGGCCGAAGCTA
This sequence comes from Acidimicrobiales bacterium, assembly GCA_022425805.1. Lineage (GTDB taxonomy): Bacteria > Actinomycetota > Acidimicrobiia > Acidimicrobiales > UBA8592 > UBA8592. The sequence goes on along the minus strand of JAKMEQ010000063.1, from coordinate 92 downwards.
GACAAAAGCATGGCGGGAAAACGTGGATGTATGAATTTGACTGGAAAAGTAAAGCCTTCAATGGTGCACTTGGTTCCTGCCATGCGTTAGAG
>JAKMEQ010000033.1 GCA_022425805.1 Acidimicrobiales bacterium | reverse complement strand
AGAAAAGAATCAGCTTCTAAAGACCTGTCAGTTAAACAGCAGGACCAAGAACGTCTTGAAGATGAGGTGAAAGCAATTGAAGAACGTGTAGCTGAACAGGAAGTAAACCTCTATGGCGGTGATGTCGCAGCTATCAAAGACCTTCAAGCAATTCAAGGAGATATAGCAGGCTTGAATGAACGTAAGCGACTGGTCGAAGATCAAATTATTGAAGCAATGGAAGAGATCGAACCAGTGCATACATTTCTAGAATTCCTCGTTGACGGTGAAGGCGCTATAGAAGAAAAAATAAGCCAACTAGTTGCAACACTTGAAGTCAGTGAAGCTAACTTCAAGGCACAGATCAAAAAGACAGAAATCGAACGCTCTGAACTAACTGATGATATTCCTGCTGAGCTATTTACTCTCTACACCGCAATCCGATCTCGCCCAGGGAGTGTCGGCATAGCCTACTTAATGGGGCGAACCTGCAAAGGGTGCCATTTAGACCTCCCTGCTGTGGAAGTCGACCGTCTGAAGAAACTGCCAGCGGATGAGCTCATCAACTGTGAAGAATGCGGCTGCATTCTTGTTCGCTAGAAGATGTTTCTTTGGTTTGCCGGTTTTGCTTTTCTGATCGTCGCAAAGGTCTTCGTCAGCCCTGCCATTGACTACCGGCTAGTAATACTCGGAGCATTAATCCCAACTGTGGAAATGTTTACCGGAGGATCATGGGTTCTGCATTCTCTCACCGCTCCCGTCGCTCTTATGGTTATTGTGATGCTTCTCTTCTCTGGGAAACGCCTCCAACAACGCCGATGGCTTGGTCTACCTATCGGTATGTTCCTCTACCTTCTACTTGACAGGGCGTGGACAAGGACCTCTTTATTTTGGTGGCCCTTTACCGGTATCAAGATTGCAGATTCGGATACTCCGAATTGGGAATCGATACCTGTCCTTGTCCTAATGGAAATGCTAGGATTGATAGCTGTGATTTATTCAACTAAAAAATATAAACTATTTGGTAAAGAGGAACGTTCCCTCTTCTTCACAAAGGGTCAGATCAAGCGGGCAAATATGGTTCGGGGAGAATAAAAGTGGGACTCCTAACTCTACTCCGCCACGGCGAAACCGATTATAATGCTAAATTCCTCTTTCAAGGAAGAACTGATATACCTCTCAACAGTTCGGGCTTAGCGCAGGCACAACGCTCAGCTAAAGCGATAGGAAGAGTGGATCGAATAATTACTAGCCCATTAACGAGAGCTATAGAAACAGCCGACGCATTTGGCATGGATCCTCACATCGATGAACGATGGATTGAATGCAATTTTGGAGACTGGGAAGGTCACCCAATATCGTCGATTGATGGCGATAAGTGGGATAACTACAAATCAAATCCTAATTATCGTCCGCCAAATGGTGAGACTATTGCGGAAGTGAACCACCGTATTCACGCTGCACTCGATGACCTCACTCTGGAGGCAGAAGAACACCTGCTGGTCGTCTCCCACACGTTGCCTATCAAAGCAGCGTTTATGTGGGTACTTGGAGGAGATGTGCCCATAATGAGTACACGGCTTTCGACGGCCTCCTTCACTCAGATTGAACTTTCTGGTAACGACCGAACCCTACTTAATTTCAATATCACTTCATAGTTGCTTCGCAACACGAAGGAGCTTCAGGTTCTTATGCGGAAAGGTTTCATCCGAAGATCCCCATCCTCATAGAATCCGTTCTAATCTATTAAGGAAGGCTCTGTGGTGGAGATGATAGTTACAGCTACACAAAATGAAGGGTCAGTATGAAAAGTAGTTCAGCGCTTCGCTCGTATTGTATTCGAATAGTACTTTCGACACCGATTATCTTGATTATTGCAGCTTGTAGCACTGGTGGTATGGAATTTACGGTTAGTGACCAAGTACTTCAAGGGAATAGTTCAGAATTAGCCAAAGAGGCACCCTCCCAAGAGTCAATAAAAATTGATGAAGCTAAAAATCAGCCTGATCAAACTACCGTTGAGAACGTTGCCCCTGATCCGCAAGAATCTTCACCACCAGCTACACAAGAGGAACAGAAAAATACAAATACCGAGCTCGACTGCTCACAAGCAGGGAAAGCTAATGTTTTTTATTGGCCTGCACGTTCACCGCTTGGACAAGATCAGAATCTGATGTTGTCAGACGCAAGAATGGGAGCCCACCTCGATTTTGACCGGTTCGTTCTTGAATTCGAAAAAAATTCGGCTACCGGCATTGAAGGCCCCCCAGAAAGTTATTCAATCCAATGGCTCCCACAGCCCCCTATACAGTTCGGAAGTGGAGAAACAATACAAGTAAACGGATCAGCATATCTGGAAATCCTGCTACACGCTTATGGGTACAGCCGCGGGACCTCTACCTATGAATATGCCGGCCCAAAAAAAGTCACGGCACGGGGAACTACCAATGTCATTGAAGCAATATTCGGGGGAGAAGTAGAAGGGAAAATGGTATGGGCTATAGGCGCTAATAACCCTGCAGGATTCCGAGTCCTCTCCATGACCGACCCTCCGCGTCTAGTTATCGATGTTTGTACTACAGCGGCACCTTAAGTCCCTGACTAGTGGCCGTATCTAAGAAGGAATCTAAGCTTCGATTTTCACTCTATGTGGGGGGGATGATGGGGCCATTTGGAATGGCAGTGCTCCTTCCCATGTTTCCCGAGCTACGTCAAAGCTTTGGAGTGTCCTCGCAGGCGATTGGTTGGGGTTTTACAGCGTACCTTTTACCATTTGCAGCCCTATTGTTAGTTTCAGGAACGCTGGGAGAGCGATGGGGGAGAAGCCGGACGGTTCGCTCAACGTATCTGCTGTACGCAATCGCATCTATCATGTGTGCGTGCGCACCGAATTTGACAGTTTTCTTGCTAGGGCGGAGTTTACAAGGAGTAGCAAATGCTTTTATCACCCCACTCCTACTTGCCGGCTTAGCTGAAATAACCCCCTCAACTCGATTTGGTCGTAACGTAGGCATTTACTCTAGCTTTCAAGCACTAGGTGGTGCGCTAGCTCCCATTATCGGAGGGGTAGCAGCAGATGCATCATGGAGAGCAGCATTTTGGGGTACGGCAATACTTTCATTCGCTCTATCGTTACTTCCGCCAAGCGGCGAGCCACGAACCGGAACCAACCTGCCGCCTATCCGTCCGTTATTTAAAAAACGAATACTCCTCCTCGGACTCGCAGCTCTTGCAGCTTCAATGGGCCCAATGGGCATCAGCATTCTTGTTGGTGTTGCCGCACGTGACAGCTTTCACGTTTCTGGATCTTCAGCTGGGTTAATACTCCTCAGTGGTGCTGCTGCACCCTTCCTTTTGGGTCCATTCTGGGGACAAACTCTAGACAGATTCGGCTACAAAAAAACTCCAATTATCGCATCCATTGGAGTAACTGCATCAGCATGCCTGTTAGCTACTGCTTCTTCCCCATGGGCTTTGGCGGCGATATGGTTTCTAGTTGGCGGGCTGGTGGGTTTCTTGGCTGTTGTCCTCCAAGCGCTTGCCGTCACGGAAGTAGAAGAGAATCGAGGGGGAGCGTTGTCATTCGTTCTTGCCTTCCGCTTTCTCGGACTCGGATTAGTCCCAGTCGTATGGTTGTCTCCACTAGAAGAATCATATGTTGGCACGTTCTTAGGAGCATCCTCTCTCGGACTTATCACCATCTTGATAATGATTAGGAATAGTCGAGTAGCATAACGTAGAGCAAACTTAAGACTACAAAGGTAGAAGTGCCAACCTATCAAAACGAAGAAGCCAAAATTTTCTACGAAATTGAAGGAAGCGGATACCCAATCTTGCTTATCGCTCCTGGCGGAATGCGATCCGAAAACGCCCTCTGGAATAATATGCCATGGAACCCACGGAAAGAACTAGCAAATGAATACCAGTTGATTGGTATGGACCAACGAAACGCCGGATCGTCTTATGCTTCTATTTCAGCTACGGATGGGTGGGAGAATTACACAAGAGACCAACTCGGGCTACTTGATGAGTTAGGGGTAAACCAGTGTCATGTCATCGGCATGTGCATCGGCGGTCCATTCATTGCAGCACTTTTAAAAGCTGACCCTGAACGGTTTACCTCAGCGGTCATACTTCAACCAGTAGGAATAGATAATAACCGGCCAGCCTTCTATGACATGTTTGATAGTTGGGCGGCAGACCTTATAGCGGAACGTAAAGAACTTCAAAAAGAAACGATGGATGAGTTCCGATCAAATATGTGGGATGGCAATTTCATGTTAACCGCCTCTGAAAGCGAGGTGAGCGAGTTCACCAATCCTATCCTCCTCTGCATGGGTGACGATCTATACCACCCGCAGTCAACGTCACGTAAAGTTGCATCGTTAGCTCCTAACGTAACTTTCATAGAGCAATGGAAAACTTTGGAAACCCTTGAGAAGACCAATAGTGTTATTCATTCCTTCCTAGCGCAACACGCCTAGCTGAAGTCACACAATGGTTTCTTCTGAATCCCGTTCAGCGTGGCCTGTCCTCGCTATTGCAGTTGCAGCGATGATTCTTTTACCAGCGGCGTTAACAGGAACAACCATCGCCTTTCCCGAGATCGAAGAGAGTTTCGGTTCGAGTCGTGCAACCCTATCTTGGATCCTTTCAGGCTATTCGATAACAACAGCTGCGTTTACTTTACTTGGCGGGCAGCTATCAGACAGGCTTGGATCGAGAACGATGTTCATCCGAGGGATGTTCTTTTTCTTAGTCGGAGCGGCTGCTTGTACCTTTGCTCCGAATGTAGGGATTCTTATTTTTGGGCGCACGCTCCAAGGGATAGGAGCAGCTCTGTTTGCCCCTGCATCGCTTGCGATGGTACTAGCGAGATTTCAAAGGGCTCAGCACGCATTGGCCATTGGTATTTGGGCAGCGGCTGTACCAATAGGTTCGGCGTTGTCACCAACTTTGACGTCATTCATTCTTGAAATCGCTGAATGGCGTTGGGTTTTTGCAGTTCAGTCCTTAGGGGCCTTAGGCGTAATACTCGCTATCTCTTCGATCAGGGTGCAGGGTAGAACCCGAAGCAGAGTCGAAGGGGACGCTGTTGACTACTGGGGTATACCCATTGGTACGACGGCGATAGGTCTACTCGCTTTAGGAATCGTGCAGGGGTCAAGCTGGGGTTGGTTTAGTTTAGAAACAGTATTAGTGTTTCTCGCCTCTGTGCTCCTCTTTCCACTGTTTCTCTATAGGAATAAAGACCAAGCAATTCCTTTGATCGACTTTAAGCTTTTTTCGATCCCAACCTTTTCATACGCTAATGCTGTTTCATTGGGTGTCTCTTTAGTTGGTTCCTCAGTTTGGCTTTTATGGCCGCTCCATTTGTCAACTGTCTGGGATTATTCCCAAATCCAAATTGGACTCGCGATCACACCGACTCCTCTGCTAGCCGGCCTTGTATCTCTCGGTACAGGGCGATGGGTTCAGACCTATGGATACCGTGGCATTCTTTCGATTGGGACGGTACTGCTAATTATTGGGAATGTTTGGTTCTTGTTCTTCTATGGTTCCGAAGTCCACTACTGGGGGAGGATGTTTCCCGGTTTAGTTGTATATGGAATAGCGATGGGCCTCACATTTGCTCCTTTAAACAGTGCTGCGCTTGCAGAAGTTCCCGAACAACTTTACGGCAGGGCAAATGCTACATTCTTGACTGGAAGAGCAATGTGTTCAGCCATTGGCATCGCAATACTTATTGCGATCCTTGGCGAGTCAACGGGCCTAGAAGCAATGCCTGCCTTCCGGAATGCGTTTATATTCCTCGCAGCTGTATCGGTCGGGTCCTTCCTGCTGGTTCTAGCCGTATGGAAAACGATCCCTAGGTATGAACCTGAAGAGGGAATTCGAAGGTGAGTTGGCCTATAGGCGGGGTTCTGTTCAGGAGTTTGTTTCCAAATTTCCTTTGATGGCCATCCATCTATGCAGTCCACCTGGGAACTGCCATCATTTCTGATAGCTGGGATGAACTACCCATGTTCCACACTTGACCTTGCTCCGAGAGGAGGTTGCCTAGCCATTCGAATCACTCCGAATGCTGGTGCGCTCTTACCGCACCGTTTCACCCTTGCCTGTTCCATGTCGCCATGGTCATCGGCGGTTTACTCTCTGTTGCCCTAATCGACAGATCACTCCATCCTGATTCTCATCAGCACTCTGTTCATAGGAGCCCCGACCTTCCTCAACATGACAAGTCATGCTGCGGCCATCCGGCCAACTCACCATATGTACAGTGTTACGAAAAATTATGTAAAGCACAACTTAGAAGGGAAGCCAAAAGTATCGATAAAAGCTATCTTTTGACAATAATTACAAATAAATTGCGTTGCAAAGCATTATCAATGCTCAACAAGTGCTATTTTCTAAATACGGCAATTGTGGTTTACACAGAGCATTACCACACCTATGAGATTTGGAGAATTTCTTATGACTGCACCAGAAGATATGACTGTTACGAACTTCGGACCACTATTGGCACTTGTTGGAACATGGGAAGGGCATGGTGGGGTTGATTTCTCTTACCACCATGAAGAAAAAGAGGTTGGCGATACCAGCTATTTCGAGCGCGTGTCCTTTTCGACTTTCGGACCGGTAGACAATGGAAGCCAGCACCTCTACGGACTCGACTACCGGATGGCTGCTTGGCGATCTACTGAACTAGACCAGGATCCATTCCATACTGAAATTGGTTATTGGCTCCACGACCCAGAAACAAAGCAGATAATGCGATGTTTCATGGTTCCTAGGGGAACTGTTGTTATCGCAGGGGGAACATGTGAAGCAGATGCAACCTCTTTCGACATGACTGCAAAACTTGGTTCAGAAACGTATGGGGTACTTCAAAACAAGTACCTAGCTGGTAATGCTTCCACGGTCGAGTACACGTCGAGTATCACTCTTGGAGACAACGAGTGGTCCTATGAAACAGACACAGTATTGCAGATGGCGGTACAAGAGGAATTGCTCCATCACACAGATCGGAACACTTTACAACGGGTCGCTGACTGAAGGTAATTATCTCCTGAAGAGGAATAAACCCATCTACGGATCATTATTTAATTGGACTTCTTGAAGATCGAGGCGATACTTACTAGATGACCAACCAAACCTTTGAGAACTGGTCCAGTGTCCTTGGAAGCCTCGCAGACGGTCATGATATAGATGCAGAAACTGCTGAAACTGTCCTTGTCTCAGTCCTTCAAGGAGAAGCTACAGATGCACAACTTGCAGCATTCGTAGTTGCCCTCAGACAAAAAGGCGAAACAATCGATGAGCTTACCGGCCTAGTTCGCGCTATGCGTTCGTCATGTATCCCCATTGAATGCCCACCAGAAACTATCGACTTAGTTGGTGCTGGAGGATCTCCTCTAGGTCGCAAAGCAGCACTGAATGTCTCGACGATCGCTTCTTTTGTCGCTGCTGGCGCTGGCGCCAAGGTGTGCAAGCACGGCAACCGAAAAGCCTCTTCCACGTCTGGGTCGTTTGATCTCCTCGAAGAACTCGATGTCGCCGGAGATTTAACTTCTGACCAAGTCTCAAGATGTATCTTTGAAGTAGGGGTTGGTTTTGCCTACGCCCGTACTTTCCACCCAGCGATGCGTTTTGCTGGACCAGTTCGAGCTGAATTAGGGATTCCTACCGTCTTTAATATCCTAGGGCCACTATCACACCCCGGATTCGTTAAGAGGCAAGTGATAGGAGTTCCGCTTGCAGAAACAGGAAAAAGAATGGCCAAAGTTCTTCAGGCAACGGGTACAGAGCTTGCGATGGTTGTTACCGGAGACGGTGGACTTGATGAACTATCCATAACTGGAACTAATACTGTTCACAACGTCACTACGGAAACTATTGTTACTTCGGAGGTAACGCCAGAAGATATCGGGATTCGCCGAGTAAGCCAGAAAGAAATAAAAGGTGGTGACGCGAAAGCAAATGCCATGATCGCAAAAAGCGTACTTGGAGGAGCAAAAGGCCCCAAACGTGAGATAATAGCATTCAATGCAGCCGCAGGACTTGTGGTAGCTGGGATCGCTGACAACCTTATTGAAGGACTAGATAGAGCGTATGCATCAATCGATTCCGGAGCAGCTTCAAAATCTCTCCAAAACCTAGTAACCCTTACAAAAGAGATGAGCGACCAGTGACAACCCCATCCCGTTACAGATGCACGGCATGTGGAAACTTGACCAGGTTCGACCTTGTACGATTTCAACGTACGCGTGAGTTCCATCACTTCACCACTGGAGGAGAACTTAAAATAGAAGAACATGAAGTACTTGAAGAAATGACAGAATCTGTTTCATGTCGATGGTGTGAAAGCAGTCAGGATGTTGTCAAAATAGTAACAGATTGAGGAAACCCGATCGAAGCCTCAAAATGAGGATTGTCACACCCTTGGCATACTCTTCACCTCATGACAAAAAATTATTTATCCGTTGATTGCGGAACATGTGAGATGATCCATACAACGACCTGCAAAGATTGTCTAGTGACGTATATTTGCGATCGAGAGCCAAATGAAGCGGTTGTTATCAGTATGGACGAATGGCGTTCGATACGGTCATTGACCGGAGCGGGCTTATTGCCAGACTTGCAGCATAAAGAATTTCGAAACTCTGTGAAGTAATACAGGAAAAACCCATAGTGATCTGCGACTATTGAACAATGGGTTCATCACTTTCAATGACACAACTTCGTCAAACGGGTTTAGAGCACGGTCTCGATTCAATAGGTGTTGCTAAAGCAGAGATTTTTGCTTCGACAAGAGATGACCTTATGTCCCGTAAAGAGAAAGGACTACACGGGACCATGGAATTTACCTATCGGAATCCTGAACGGTCAACAGACCCATCAAGGACCCTAAAAGATGCCGAAACATTAATAGTGGGCGCACGGTCGTACTGGCGAACGCAATCAGGCACAGTAGAAACAAATGAGCCAATCGGACGTGTTGCCTTGTATGCACAAGAAGATCATTACCAACAGCTCCGTAGAGGACTAGAAGCAATAGCAGGCTTGTTAAAAGAGCATGGGTATAAGGCACGCATACTCGTGGACGATAATGCACTTGTCGACCGAGAAGCAGCCTTTCGAGCTGGGATCGGCTGGTATGGAAAAAACACAAACCTGTTACTACCTAAACGCGGAAGCTGGTTTGTCCTTGGCACAGTTGTCACTAATGCTAAATATGACCCACAAAATCCACACGGTGGTAGCTGCGGGTCTTGCGAGCAATGCATTCCAGCCTGCCCGACACAAGCTATTACCTCCGCCGGAGTTCTCGATGCCAATCGATGCCTAGCTTGGCTTGTCCAATCCGAAGGACAATTTCCGATTGAGTTTCGTGAAGCACTCGGCGATCGAATCTATGGATGTGATGATTGCCAGACTGTTTGCCCTGTTAACCGTCGAGAAGAACGTTCAAATGAGAAAGCGGTGGCAAATAGTGACAACGAGACAGTACTTATTCATGAGATGCTGGATATGAAAGATGAAGAACTTCTCCAGCAATTCGGAACATGGTATATCCCCAAAAGGGACCCAAGGTATTTGCGCCGGAATGCACTACTAGTCCTGGGTAATAAATCCGGTCCCCCAAGCGGAAAAACAAAACAAACTGTTCACCATTGGCTTCAGAGCGACGACGACATGATACGAAGCCATGCAGTATGGACCGCTAAGCGTCTCGGCTTAACTGAGTTACTCACTCCATTAGCGGATGATCCCTCGCCTCTGGTGCAAGCTGAATTAGAACAAGCGGTCAGACTAAATTACAAACCCTCAATCCAAGTAAATACCTCAATTTAAAGGCATTCTTGATACGTGCGGCATTTACTAGTCACTAATGATTATCCTCCCAAGGTTGGAGGGATACAATCCTACTTATGGGAAATTTATCGTCGGCTACCTCAAGATGAGGTGGTGGTGTTCACGACTCCGCACCCAGATTCAGCGACCTTTGACTCAGAACAGAGACACAAAATTATTCGTAGTAAACAACGACTACTTCTCCCAACAAAGCGGGTTGCAAATCAAATTCTATCTATCGTCGAAGCAGAAAAAATTGATTTCATCATGTATGACCCTGCGGTACCTGTTGGAATTCTAGGACCGAGATTGAAAATCCCATACGGTGTGATTTTGCATGGAGCAGAGGTAACTATCCCCGGTAGGATTCCAGTCGCAAGAACATTTATTGCCAATGTGCTCCGAAAAGCAAAGGCCGTGATTACCGCAGGGGACTATTCCACACAAGAAGCAGAGCGGGCAGCTAGACAAGACCTTCCGGTCGCTGTCATTCCACCTGGTGTTGATATAGATAAATTCCACCCTCTCGAAAGAGCACAACGGGATGAAGTTCGGCGTCGATATGGGTTTGACGAAAACGATGAAGTTATTCTTGCCTTGAGCCGACTGGTACCAAGAAAGGGCATAGATGTACTCATCTCCGCAGTAGCTAAATTAGCGAAAGACCGACCTCAAGTGCACCTCTTGATAGCTGGGACCGGACGTGATCGGAGTCGCTTAACGCAGAGAGCGAAAAGAAAACGTGCGCCAGTAACGTTTCTTGATCATGTTCCGGCAGAAGAGATACCCCATCTCTATGGTATGGCAGATGTGTTCGGGATGATTTGCCGAGTTCGGTGGGGAGGGTTAGAACAAGAAGGCTTCGGAATAGTCTTTCTCGAAGCAGCTGCATGTGGGATACCACAAATAGCGGGACGGAGTGGGGGAGCGGATGAAGCAGTGGTGAATGGAGAAACGGGTATCGTGATCAACGAACCAAAGAATGTCAACGCAGTAGTTGAAGCCTTAGAACAGATCCTATCCAATCCGGAAAAACGATCAAGTATGAGTCATGAGTCCAGAGAGAGAGCGGTGAAAAATTTCTCCTATGATCTATTGGCAAGCCAGTACTACCGAGCGCTTGAGGTGGTACCAAAGTGAGTCGAAACATGCCTGTAAGAGAACAGGGTTACAGGGTAGGGAATCATTTAATGAGATCATGGGTAGGAGCAATAGTCCTGCTGTCATGTGCGTTCCTTGCAGCATCGATCGAAAAGATAGAGTTACTTTATGTGAGTGTTTCCTTGGGTCTTTTTGCCGTTGGAGTGGTATTTTGTATCTGGGCTTTTACACGGTCCTTGGTTAGAAGCCGCTATGAGGTTATTACCACAAGCGACCTTTTTCTTCTATCTACAGTCGCTCCCCGAAGTATTCGACTATGGCACTGGAGTGCATTCACTGCCTATGCAGTTACCGGAATTGTGTTCGCTATTCTCCGGACAAGTACAAACTTCGCCTTTGGTATCCTTGCCTCTGTGTTTGCACTTGGTAATGTCAGTATGTGGGCTATGACCCACTGTTCTTTCCCAGAAAGAATAAACAAGACACCAAGTAAATATGAGAGTGATGATTATGAGTGATCATGCAAAACAAAGAGCTGTGATTTCGGCAACCCCACAACAATGTTTTGATGCTATAACAGATTTTGAACATTATCCGGAGTGGGCACCAGATATTAAAGTGGCAACCATTGTCGCCTTCGACGATAACGACCGGGGAGGGGACGTTCAATTTCGTGCTGCCGCTATGGGACGAAGCACTACGTACACATTGAGGTACTACTACGGAAGTAACCCGTTGCGAATCGCGTGGCGGCAGATCGAAGGTGACATTACGCGAAAACTCGAAGGAGAGTATGAATTTCTACCCATTAAGGGTGGTTCTGAAACAGAAGTTACTTATCACCTTGCTGCAGACTTAGCTATCCTTATCCCGGGCTTTGTTAAACGTCGAGCCGAATCTCGGATTATCCGTGTAGCACTAGAGAATCTCCGCAAAAGAGTGGAAGGTGTTGTGTCGTCGTGAACCCACCAGGCCCCATTACCTTGGGGTTCGATATCGGTGGGACAAATATTCGCGGTTTAGCTTTACGGACTGACCAATCCATTAGTGAGCTTATCTCCGAGCAATGTTTAGGTGACCATGATGACATCATCCAAGCCGTCGTTAGATTAGCAAAAGAAATCCAACAGCTTGAGAGCAGAGAAATAGATTGTATCGGCATCGGAGTTGCAGGGTTCGTGGATAACTTCGGAGTGGTTCACACTTCTCCCAACATCTCTACTTTCTTAAATTTTCCTTTTCAAGAGAAACTCCAAGAAAGTTTTAACGTCAAAGTTCATGTAGAGAATGATGCTACAAGCGCTACATGGGCTGAGGTCCAACTCGGGGCGGCTCGAGGGGCAGCAAACGTAGTGATGGTCTCTTTGGGCACTGGCATAGGGTCTGGGTTGTATCTGGACAATAAATTATTCAAAGGAAGCTCTGGGTACGCCGGAGAAGTCGGTCACATGACCGTTGTACCCGATGGGCTTCCTTGTCCATGCGGTCGATTTGGTTGCTGGGAACGGTATGCATCCGGAGGGTCTTTAGGACGGTTGGCAGAGAAGCTAATACAGGAAGGAGAGATAACTAACTTACCTACTATCACGAAAGACGGCGCTAGTCGCATTACTAGCGAACACGTGGCAGAACTTGTTAAGCGTGGAGATACGCAAGCCATGAAAGTATTAGAAAAATTCGGATACTGGGTTGCTTTAGGACTAGCAAATCTAGTGAATATATTTGACCCAGATACTGTGGTTATCGGTGGTGGAATTACCGAACTAGGTCAAGTTCTGCTCACCCCCATAAAGAGTTGCTTTGATAACTTCACTCCAGAAGACTCCCTTCGAAAAAGTACACAGATTTCCTTAGCCCGATTCGGGAATAGGGCAGGTGCGGTTGGAGCGGCTCTTCTGGCCAAGGAAGCTGAACCTCGGTCCTAGAAACAGATAGGAGAAGGTACGCACCCATTCACTTTTAAAGGTATAACCTGAGTTGATGGAGTTTCGGAGAATAGCAAACCTTCCACCATATGTCTTCACGATCATTAACGATCTGAAGGTCAAAGGGCGGCGTGAAGGTGATGACATAATCGATTTTGGATTTGGAAACCCTGATCTTCCTTCACCTCAAATTGCGGTTGACAAACTTTGTGAAGCCGCACAGAATCCAAAAAATCATCGGTACTCGTTAAGTAAGGGTATTCCCAAACTCCGTGAAGCTATATGTGGCCTATACGAAAATAAATTCGGAGTGCTTCTTGATCCGGAAACAGAAGTAATTAATACCATTGGGGCTAAGGAGGGACTTTCTCACCTGATGTGGGCCCTTGTGCAACCAGGCGATGCTGTTCTTGTCCCTTCCCCTTCCTACCCTATTCATTTGTACTCGCCGCTTTTTGCCGGTGCTGAAGTCCGTGAGATCCCACTGTCAACAGGATCTGATTTCTTCGGAGCAATGCGAGAACGTTGGGAATATAGCTGGCCTCGGCCAAAAGTCATTCTGCTTTCTTTCCCCCATAATCCGACAACTACCTGTGTGGATTTGGACTTTATGCAGCAAGTAGTAGATTTTGCAAAAGAAAAAGACGTTCTCCTAGTCCATGACTTTGCTTATGCTGACCTTGGATTTGATGGTTATCAACCGCCTTCGATTCTTCAGGTAGACGGTGGGAAAGATGTCGCAGTCGAGCTCTACTCAATGACGAAGTCATTTTCGATGGCAGGGTGGCGAGTTGCCTTTATGTTAGGAAACAGTGAAGTCATAGCGGCATTGGCGAAACTAAAGTCATACTTGGATTACGGGACCTTCCAACCAATACAGATCGCTGCCACGGTAACTATTAATGAAGCTTCAGATCACCCTAAAGAAGTCAATAAAATTTATCAAAGCCGGCGCGATGTACTATGCGATGGCCTCAATAGGATCGGCTGGAGTATTGAACCTCCCATGGGGACGATGTTCGCATGGGCACCTATTCCTGAGCCGTATAAGGAAATGGGGTCAATAGAATTCTCGTCATGGTTAGTCCAAGAAGCAAAAGTCGCCACCTCCCCTGGAGTCGGTTTCGGCCCCGGAGGTGAAGGCTATATCCGATTTGCATTAATTGAGAATGAACAACGAACGGCGCAAGCTCTTAGGCAGATTAAGAACACTTTGACTAGACTTTAAACGAAGCATCCCCTATTTCGGAGCCCACCCTCGACTTCGGTCGACAGCTTGGAGCCAGCGGGCATGGTTGGTATCACAGAAGCTTTTCGCTTTTTCTGGAGAAACTTCTATGTCTAACTTCCAATTCGCCGATATGTCATCAAGGGAATTCCAAATTCCTATGGACAATCCAGCAAGATATGCAGCACCCAGAGCAGTTACTTCCTTCGAAAGCGGTCGTAAGACTGGAGCCTGTAATTGATCAGCCTGAAGTTGGAGGAGTAGATTCATCACCGAAGCTCCACCATCCACTCGCAAGCTACGTATTTTGCTACCTGATGCGACTTCCATAGCTTCTGTAACATCGCGTGTTTGGTAAACCATAGATTCAATTGCCGCTCGGGCTATTTCGGGTTTCCCTGTCCCCCTAGTGAGTCCGATGAGAGTTCCTCGGGCGAAAGGGTCCCACCATGGGCTTCCGAGCCCGACAAAAGCAGGAACGATAAAAACATCACCAGTGTGAGAACACTGAAGTGCAAGGCCTTCAAGTTCAGATGCTTCAGAAATGATACCTAGTCCGTCTCGAAGCCACTGAACCGTCGCTCCAGTTGAGAAGATCGAACCTTCAAGTGCATAGGTGGGCTCAGTTCCCTTAGGCGTATCTAAAAGCCACGCTACGGTAGAGAGAAGACCATCCACCGGCTCTGGAACTTTATCGCCGACATTCATGAGAACGAACGAACCAGTTCCATAGGTATTTTTTGCGTCTCCTATCGAAAAAGCGGCGTGTCCAAAGAGCGACGACTGTTGATCCCCAGCGATTCCGCGAATAGGGATATTGGCGCCACAAGTAGCGTCTTTACTTGTTACTCCGAAGTCTCCATTAGATGGACGCACATCGGGTAGTGATGATTCAGTCACTCCGAAGTAAGTGAGAAGGTCTGGTTCCCAACTTAAGTTTTTTATATTGAATAGCATTGTTCTTGACGCGTTAGACGCATCAGTTGCATGTACCCTCCCTCCGGTTAATTTCCATATCAACCAACTATCGATCGTCCCGATAGCTATTTTTTTCTGGCTACGTCCTATGCGATTCATGATCCATTCAATTTTCGTAGCCGAGAAGTAAGGATCGATTATAAGTCCTGTCGACGTTCTGACTGCTGAGCGTAAACCATCTTTCTCAAGTTCTTCGCACCGTGAAGCAGTTCGGCGATCTTGCCATACTAAGGCTCGGTGAAGCGGGAGTGATGTTACGCGATCCCAAACGACGACCGTCTCACGTTGATTTGTGATTCCTATTGCTACGACCGGTTGTTTAAGGCTTGCTACGACCTGAGACATAACGGATTGAACGGAATTCCAGATTTCTTCTGGGTCATGTTCCACCCAACCTGGTTGCGGAAAATACTGCGTAAATTCTTTGTATGACTCGGAGAGGATTTTTCCTGATTCGTTAACCGCTAGCGCTCTGACTCCTGTCGTTCCTGCATCAATCGCAAGAATAATTCCCATTACTGAATCAGCTCCTTAACGTTACAGTGCACGAGGTTCCTTACCCTAGAGGTATAGCATCAGGGGTCTCTGGTGCATAGCTGATGAATTGATTTCGTGTCAGAATATTTTGGTCCCCTCCGTCTGGAGTTGGCCAAGTTTTAAATTCTTGATCGATAGAGATAATAATGAATTTGACGTCACCTGTTTCAGTAACGGTCCAGACAATTTGGGCGAGTGCTTCTGTTAGTTGATCACCTTCTACTATCTCTAATCCACCTGGTTGGAAGTTAATGGTTGCAATTTCTTCTTCTAGAATCACGCCAGCCAGAGAGAGGCTTACTGGAACAGCAGTACTTAGGGACATGTTTGTTTCGGCCTCTGTGGGATTAGCGATTAGTTCGTTAATCAAGTCGGTAATTTGAAGTTCAGTGACAGGAAGATCGCGTTGTACGGGTGTCAAACGACTTTCAGCGTCAAGGAGGTAAATAAGAAAAGTCCGAGACTCTTCGCCCTCAGGGGTATCTGGTTGGGGGTTCATGTTCTCCGGAAATGTTGTTTGGATCGACTCTGGCGAAGAGTCTTCAGGTATGCCACATCCCACAAAAAGTAGTGTGGCGGCGATAATGATTAGCAGAGATGTTTTCATTTCACTACCTCCGGGAGTGTGACTGTGAATATCGAACCAGGTTGACCATCCAGATGCCCTGTTACTGCTACCGCACCTCCATGAAGTTTTACATGTTCGGTAACAAGTGAAAGGCCTAGTCCTGTTCCAGTGCCAGAGCCTCTTCGTCCGCCTTCTGCCCCTCGAGCAAAACGTTCAAAAATGGTATTTCGTTCTTCTTCAGGTATGCCGGGGCCAGCGTCTTCGACCATTATCGTAATATCTAAGCCGCTCTTTTTTACTACTAGTCTTGTAGCCCCACCCGCATAGTTCGTCGCGTTCTCTAATAGGTTGTTCATGACACGTGCTAGTCGACGTTTGTCAGCCTCAATAATTATCCGATTAGCATCATCAGGAAATTCAATCGGTAGTTTTTCATGACCGGATTGGATAGTTATTGCTCTAAGGAACTCGTGGAGCAGAAATCGTTCAAGGTCAAGTTCGTTGACATCAACGTCATAACGGGAGATCTCTAAGAGGTCTTCGACCAATTGTCGGAAACGCTCGATGTCCTCTGTTAGTAGTTCAAGGGCGACTGTAGATGGTTCATCAAATTTTCGGTGGTTGGCGTTTAGAACTTCTACCGAAGCCATAATGGTAGTCAATGGTGAGCGGAGCTCATGGGAAACGTTACTTGCGAATTTTGCATCCGATTGAATTCTTTTTTCGAGGTTTGTAGCCATTTGATTAAAAGAATCGGTTAGTTGTTCAAGGTCGCGATCTCGACTGACTTCGAGGCGAGCGGTGAGGTCACCTGTGGCTATGGCTCTTGCAGCTTGTCCTACTTTCTCGACGGGTAGAAGGAGGCGTCGAGAAGCAAAACCCCCTATAGCGATTCCTAGCAGGCAGATCGCTGCGCTTGTAGCGATAAGAATTTGAGAGAGCGTACTTAACGTATCTTCAATATCATCGAGCGGTGTTGCCTCAAAATACAAGGCATTACGGGTGGTTAGTGGAAATCCAACAACTAGAACTGGAGTGCCATTAGTCAAACGATATGTCATTTGTGCCCCCTGGTAATCCGATGCGCTGACCAGATCTAGAAGGTCAGGGTCGATATTTCCAGGAGCTTCAAAAACAACAGGATCAGCTGAAATCCACTCTGCGTCAAGTCGAATTGCAGGAGTCGATTCTGCTCGTACTCCACGAAGGTTTGAGAGGAGGTCTCGCGTGGTTCCTGCATCAATCTCTTCGACTATTCTTCGCTGAGCCTGATTCGCATTTACTGTTGCAACACTTAAAGCACTTTGTTCCCTTGTCTCGAGGAGGTTATCTCGGACAAGTAGATAGGTTAAGACGGACGGAACTGTGGTTAGAAGCAAAGCGCCGAGTCCAAACGCTAAAGTTAACCGCGCTCGGAGGCGGAGGCCTCGCCTAAATGAAATTGCCATTTTCGGTTACCCTTGAAGCTTGTAGCCAAAACCACGGACCGTAATTACATATCGTGGTTTCGAGTCTTCAGGTTCGATTTTTTTTCTTAAGCGCCGTATGTGGACATCAACAAGTCGACCATCTCCGAAATATCCTTGTCCCCATACTCGTTCCAGTAATTCGTCTCTACTAAAAACTCTGCCAGGAGATGAAGCGAGTTCTACAAGTAGTTGGAATTCGGTTCGTGTCAGATGCATTGTTTGATCGTTAATTATCACTTGACCTTGATCAGGTAAAATTTTTAGATCACCAAAATCGAGTTTACTTAACTCGGGAGTCGGGAGTCTGACTCGCCGGAGGAGGGCTCTAATTCTCGCGCTGAGTTCTTTGGGAGCGAAAGGTTTAGTTAGGTAGTCATCAGCACCTGCTTCTAAACCAGCGACTACGTCGTGGGTGTCGTCTCGAGCAGTTACCATGACCACAGGCACGTCGCTGACCCGTCGGATGGATCGACATACTTCGAAACCATCTATGCCAGGCAACATGATGTCGATGAGTACGATATCAGCGTTAGCCCCTTCGAAAATTTGAAGCGACTCTTCGCCGCTTCGCGCTTCCACAACTTCCCAGCCTTCATTTTCTAGGGCAAGGCGCACAGCGGTTCTGATCCGCTCGTCATCTTCGACTACAAGTACTTTGGTGCTCACTCCCAACATAATAGAGGCAAAGAACTTAAAGAGTTAAAAACGGCAACATTAATATATTTCATTAGCATTCCTTTTCGCTGTATCGAGTAACTGCAGAAAAGGTTTTTCAATGCAGGGATTTACCGCCACTGTAAGAGTTTCTCCTGCAAAGTTGGCAATAGTTTGGATAGTTGCTCCTGCTTCTGACGCTATTAATGAACCAGCAGCTACGTCCCATTCGTTGAGTCCGGTTTCAAAGAATGCATCGACGCGGCTCATCGCTACAGAACACAAATCAATTGCTGCGCTACCCATTCGGCGAATGTCAGCGATGGCTGGAAGGACATGAAGAAGTATCTTTGCTTGCTCAGTCCTCTTTGTGTCTATATAGCTGAACCCTGTTGCTACAAGCGATGTTTCTAATTCAGGGGACCGTGTTATTCGTATCTTGTCACCATTGCATCGGGCGCCTTGATTTAGAGCAGCATCGAAAATTTCACTATGAACAGGATCTGCCACTGCTCCTGCGATGACCTTTCCATTTACTTTCGCAGCGATTGAAACTCCGAATCCTGGATGTTTATGAATGAAGTTAGTAGTCCCGTCGATGGGGTCGATAACCCACATGACACCAGAGGTTCCTTTTCTGTTAGTTCCTTCTTCGCCGAGAAAACTATCATGAGGTCGTTGGTCGCCGATTAAGTTCGCAATAAGTGTTTCGGTAGTCTTATCAACGGAGGTGACGAAATCACTTGAACTGGACTTAGTC
>JAKMEQ010000009.1 GCA_022425805.1 Acidimicrobiales bacterium | reverse complement strand
TTCTAATCCAATCTCATTACGCAATTTCGGAGGTATAGCGATTCTTCCCTGTGTGTCTGCTCGCACTTCTGTGATGCTGGCTGACCATTTTCTTTGGGCGTGGGTAGAGACGTCTTTCTGCTGAACTTGTTCAATCAAGCGTCCAGCTGCTTTCCCAATCTCTTCTTCGCTGTAAACTAAGAGACAAGGATCTTCAAGAGATTTGGTTAGAAAAGCAGCATTGACAAGATGTCGGCGAAACATTGGTGGAAGCACCAATCTGCCTTTCTCATCTAAAAGTCTTTCATGTTCCCCAGTGAACATTCTGTCTCCTGATTACTAGCCCAATCCAAACTATTTATCGGTCGAACGGTAACTATCGAAATCTCACACCACTAAGGAGAGGTCCCTTTTTTCTCCCTATAGTCCCACATTACTCCCTTTTACTCCACAATCAACCATTAACCTCCAAATAATGGGATATGTGGTTCTCTAATCACCAGTGGAACGACAAGAGATCCATTCGCCTTAGACGGCTTCTAGTGAATTCAATTTTACAATGGCAGTATCGGCGGGTTGTTAAAGATCAAGAGCCTGCAGAAACACATCAACCACTTTGCTGCTTTCGAATCGAATGTTCGTCCCCGAGTCTCTAATCAGAGACTCCATGTTCTTGATTGGCGCACGGTTAAAAAGATTAATCAAGTGCTTCGGGTCCCATTCCAAAGTCAGTGCGCATTGAAATCTAGTTCCCTCTCGTGTCCGACGCTGGGAAATCCCGAGAACTTTTTGATTTCCAACAAGAAGTTCTCCCGGTCCTCTACCTGCAAAACAAATCAAATCTGCTATGGGCGATCTTTCCAAAGACCCATTGTGTAATTGGCAATCGATGCCTAGTTTCCCAAGTGCATGATGCCATACCCCCCCGATCCAGTTTGCCGATACATGAATATCATCGATCCAAAGATGGTGGTGTCGAGGAAGGAAAAGGTCGACCCATAACAACGCTTCCTGATCTACCCATACCGCTCCCCCACCTGTGTTCCGGCGAGCGACACCTATCTCTTCTCTCTCAGCATAGGAATAGTCTATGTACTGGTCACTTTGAGAACTCCCAAGCACAACGCAGCGATCTGTTGGAGACATAATCCAGACTCTCGGCGAATTCCAATCCTTTGCCGAGAGCGAATGCAACGATTGGACGCTTGATGATTTCTCCTCAACAATCCAGCCCATATCACCCTTACTCATGTAGAGGCACCACCTGTCTCACCTACTAGCTGCTGACCATCCCCGACACCACTCAAGATAAGTAACTAAGTCACTGGCTTCATAATCATCAGGGGTGCCGCTTCCATATGCAGTAAGTAGCCGGAACTGCAGATAGAAAGAAGTTGGGATTGGCAGAAAGGGGAACTGTTTATACCAACCATTTCTCCGCAGTCGCCAAAGTTGACTTACCGCTGTCCCCCATAACTTCGGGCGGAGTGCAACTCTTGCTACTCCTAGGTATACAAAGTGCTTCATCACAAGGTTTAGAGTAGCTGCTATTGGCAGTCAATCCTTGCAGATCAAGTAAAGCCATGGGACTGGCTCTTCATTTATTGCATTGACCGCGGTATCAATTACTCGGATCTTCTGGACGAAAGCGCCCTCGAGCTTGATTTTTTCCGCTGATCCTATTCCGAAAATCTCCTGAACGTATACTATTCGAAAGTTGATTCATCCCAGCCTTACCCAACCTGCGCATATTCTGTTCAAAGTACAGAGCCGAAGCCAACATGATCCCGAACCCTACGAATGCTAGCCAGAAACTCATTGACAACGTGAGAATAATTACAGTTAACCCAATAACAAATCCAAGAACAGCCCACTTGATATTCCTTGCTGTGTGCGTATAAACCGTTGTGGTTGCAACCTCATTAGCTAGACCGGGGTCGCTTTCATGAAGCTGTTGCTCTATCTGGCTTAAGATCTTCTGTTCATCTTCGGAAAGAGGCATACATACATCATCGCACAAGGTTCTTCTATCAACAACGCGAAACACTTACTTCTTTAATGAATCTGAAGGACCCCATTGCTGAGAACCTTTTTCTTTCGGACGAAGGCCTTTTTCCGTTAGGGTACTTGCGGCTCCTATCGATTGTGAGCCATAACGCTCATGGATCAGGTCAATAGCCCTCTCCGCCTCTCGCCATTCCGGTTCGTCACCACCAATTTCATCGAAAGACAATTGTAGGCCTTGGCTACTCTTGGCGAGATTCGACATACCCACCCCCAGTAGCCTCACTCCTTCCGCTACGTCAACGGTTTCTAGTAAGCTCAATGCGTTTCTTCCTATTACTTTTCCACTGTCAGTCGGATTTGCAAGGGTAACTGACCGATTAAATGTGGAAAAATCTTTTAGCCGTACCTTTAGATTGACAGTGGATCCAAAAAATCCTATCCCTCGTAAGCGTTTCCCCACTGCATCAGACATTCGGAAAATCTCTGTTCCGATTCGATCTACATCGAAGAGATCTTCAGGAAAAGTTTCCTCATGGGAGAGAGACTTGATCACTTGAGACGCTTCCACATTTCTTTCGTCCACCCCGTGAGCTAAACGGTACAGATGCGAACCCTGCGTTTTACCTAATGCTTTTATCAGACTTGCACGCGGAAAAGAACGAAGCTGTAGAACCGTTGTAATACCTATCTGACTCAAACGCGTAACCGTAGCTGGCCCTACACCCCATAATGCGCTAACCGGTAACGGGTCGAGAAACATTTGGATTTCATATTCTTCAACGATCTTTATCCCCAAACCAGGTACGGGGCCTTTGGGGCCCGGTTTCGGTTTTGCCCCTTCTGTCGCTAATTTTGCGAGGAATTTATTTGGAGCTATGCCCACAGAGCAAGTTAGCCCTTGTTCATGTTTGATGTCTCTTCGAATCGACTGGGCTATCTCAAATGGTGTCCCGTGTAAACGTTTACTTCCGCCCACATCTAAAAATGCTTCATCCAGAGATATTGGTTCGACAAGTGGCGTATATCGATCAAAAATTTCCATGATCATGGAGCTCACTCTGCCATAGTAAGCGTGGTCTCCTTCAAGGAAAATAGCTTCTGGGCAAAGGCGACGAGCTTGAAAGGTAGACATCGCTGAAAAAATACCATAAGCCCTAGCCTCGTAGGAAGCTGCTGCTACGACGCCACGGTTACCAGTACCACCTACGAGGACAGGAGAACCTCGTAACTCTGGCCTGCGGACTAACTCAGCAGAAACAAAGAAGGCATCCATATCTACATGCAGTATGTGTGCTGTCATAAATCCAATTCGTGTGTACGTTACCTATTCTTATTCAAGCATCGCAAAGACTATTTTGCTGGCATTCGATGTTCGAATCAAACGATACGCTTAAAACAATGCGAGAAGATGGCAACGGAAAGAAAGTAAACAGTCAAGAGATTGTTTCGGCTAGTAATGTTTCACCCGCTTTGCCTCCTGCGGACAACCAACTTGGATCACCTTCTCGACCAGTCAGAGTCTTTGCCTTTGTTTCAATTCTGGTCGGTGGATTATGTGGAGGGCTAATAGGCTATGCATTCACCGACCTTCAATGCTCCGGCGATTGCAGTAACTTATTGGGACTCAGCGCACTGATCGGGGCAATCATAGGTGCAGTTGGCGTTGGAGTTGTCTCTATTCTCGTCCTAAGAGCAATGACTGAATGGCGAACAAAGCACAAGAAACCTTAGAGGGTCAGTGAAAAGCACAAAAGTTATCCAGTCAATCGACTTCAAAGAGCTTCGAGATCTTGCTACTTCTGTCGCTCAAGCTGCAGGAGAATATGTACTATCAG
>JAKMEQ010000102.1 GCA_022425805.1 Acidimicrobiales bacterium | reverse complement strand
TAGGGGGTTCAATGATTACTTTTTTGTCGGGTTTGTCGGGTTTTAAACGTCACACATAGTTTTGCTAAATGAGTCACAAGGATTTCTGACTGCTAGTATCAGCGGTTCGGGGCCGTTAGCTCAGTTGGCTAGAGCACCTGCATGACATGCAGGGGGTCGTGGGTTCAAGTCCCTCACGGCCCACCAATAGATTCCAGTCCAAATACTTTTCCTAGGTTTGGAGAGCTCAAGTGGTTGGAGTTTTTTTTATCTCTCTATGAACAGAGTGTAGATAGTCAAGAAATTTCAATTTCATAAAATCCCCCGTTTAAAGGTTTTTATCCGACGCAACTGTGTAATAGAAATAAGAAACTAAAGGAATCCAACTAGACAATGACGCGACATAAAAACTGGTTAAGACAAGAACCAAAAGACTTTAAAAATAAATCTTTCAAAAGTAAGAAGTTCTCTAAACGTTACTTATTCGATGCTGATTTTCGAGATTCTCAACTTGAGAGGTCAATCTTTGATGAGGCAATGCTAGAAGGTGCTCGATTCGATAATGCAATTTTAACTAACTCTTCTATAAGAAATGCGCATATTGCACATGCAAAATTTCGTGATGCTGATTTAACAAATGCTGATTTAAGCTATGACCGAGATTTTCCTAGAAGTAAGAACACCTGTTTCTATGTAGATTTTTCCCGAGCTACTTTACAAAATGCGAACTTGTCGCGTTCTCCGTTGACCTACGCACGCTTCGAGGCCTCAACACTTATTGAGGCTAATTTGAACCGAGCAACTTTAGTAGCAGCTGATCTTAGTTCGAGTAATTTACAAAAAACTGATCTTCGTTTTGCTAACTTGAGCCGAGCTAAATTAGTCGGATGTGATTTACGTGGGGCTAATTTAAGCTTCACAAACCTTTCAGGGGCAAATCTTGAGAATGCCGTTTATGACCATACGACTATCTGGCGAGGTACTCGTTATAACCAACGAACAAGGTGGACTAATGGAAAGCGACAACCGCCGCCACTTGGTGAGTAAAGACCAGTGTCAAAGGCTTCCGACTTAAAGTGGAAATAATGGAATTGATGTTGTCTTCCACAAGCAGTTTACGAAATGCGTCCACCCGAACGATCTAGTCATGATTGATTAGTTTTGATGATGGCTAGATTTTGAACTTAATAGATAGCGCCTGAGTAGGAAGAACTTTTAAAAGAGCAACTAACGAATATCTGTATAGTCCTAAAATGTTAACTCAGCGTCTTCTAACAAATGGATACGCGATTTGTTGCCTTCGATATCACCAACCGGTATGTAGCTCTACGTTCTAGATAGAGCCTATTTCTCGGCAGAATACGAGGAGTTATTTTTGAGAACGGAATTTGGTAAGGGATTTTATATGTCTTTACAGAACTTGTGGAATACTAACCTTATGCAAAATGGAGAATGGACCCTGGCTGCCTTCAATTTAAGACTGAGAACATCTTTTCTGAGTCCGTTTTCGAAAAGGTAGCTTATGGACCTTGAGGCGCTTGAGGCGCTGGTTGGTTATGAGCTACCTGTTGGTCAGTACTGTATTACTGCTGAAGACCATAAGAAAACTTTGGGAGCCATTCATCAAGAGGGGTACGCTTTTGAGGTTGCCCATCCGGTGTATGCGCATTTAGCACCGCACTGTGGCATGGGCCTGACGATCGACAAGTTTTTTGATTTCGTCGATTTCCCTATGGACGGAGGCGCGTTATATGGAGAAGGAGACCTCACGTACCATAAACCGATACGTATCGGAGTTACGTATACGGTTCGAGGCCTTATAGCATCGGTGGAGCGGAAGCAAGGTGCTCGAACTGGGACTTTTGATTTGATAACCCTTCATCTCGAACTGGTTGACAGTGGTAATGAACCGGTTGTTACCTCATTGGAAACGTATGTATTCCCTCGATCAGAAACCCCTACGTCATGAGTACTATTCCATCATCGTTAGTAGAGGTTCAATCTAAAGATATTGAAGTCATCATGGATGTGATGGAGGATATGAACCCTGTCCATGTTGATGAAGAACTTGCGCATAGTTTGGGATTGCGTGGTTGCGTGAACCAAGGGCCAGCAAATCTGGGTTATGTGATTAATATGCTAATTGATTGGGCAGGTTCCCCTGAAACGATCCGCCATTTAAATGTCAGGTTCCATTCAATCTCGTGTCCCGGGGATCGTCTTGAGGCTCGCGGAGTTGTGACAGAACTATTTTTTGAGGGAGAGTCTTGTTTAGCGAGGTGTTCTGTGGAGCTTGTTCGACTATTGGGTCCTGTCGGTGAGGGTACTGAACTTATCCTTCGTGGGACAGCCATTGTTGAAATCTCAGATGACCTAGAAATAATAGTTAGGCATTCTGGTGTTGGATGACAGCGAAGTACTCCCAAACCTTTTGGCTGACCGTGCAATTGCTACTCCAGAAGTTATATTTATGGAGCACGTTGATGGTTCATCCTTAACCTATTCAGAGCTTGATCAGAATGTTTTAAGATGGGCGGGAGCCTTAAGCGCTCAAGGTATTGGATCTGGTGACACAATTCTTGTGATGCTCGAGAACAGATTTGAATCTACGTTTTCTTGGCTATCAGTTGCCCGGCTCGGTGGAATAGAAGTTCAGATTAACACAGCGTATCTTGGCGCGATACTCACCCATGTCGTAAATAACAGTAAAGCATCTTTGGCGATTATTGAATCAAAATTTGCTGCACATTTCGCTGAGATCGCTTCTGATCTTGAATATCTTGAGACGGTGGTAATTATTGACGATTGCCATGTAGAAGTTCCCTTTACTGTGCTATCTGTTGAGAGTTTCTTATCTAAGCCGTCACTTGCGCCCTTGCTTCTTCGGCCATCTGGGCATGATATCTCTTGTATTTTGTATACCTCTGGAACGACTGGCCCATCTAAGGGCGTTATTATTCCCTGGGCCCATGCGCAAGCATCAGCAACTGGGTGCATACCACTCGACGAACTTGGCCCACAAGATGCTTGGTATTCTCCATTCCCGATGTTTCATATGAGTGGGAAGTTGGCATTTTACGCCTCTGCGATTTTTGGAGGTCGTTTCGTATTGCGCGATTCGTTTAAAACCGATGAGTTTTGGAATGATATTCGTGATTTTAATTGTTCATGTACTATGTTGATTGGCTCCACTCCCGCTTTCGTTTGGAATCTTCCAGCTAATGAAGGTGATAGGACCCACCCTCTCCGTAATGTACTAATGGCTCCAACTCCAGATGAGCCGACGGCCTTTATGGAGCGCTTCAATTTCCGTATAGCGACTGTGTTTAACATGACAGAAATATCTTGCCCCATTATGTCAGGGTGGGAACTTGGGCCTAAAGGTAGCGCAGGTCGCTTACGAACAGGATATGAAGTTCGAATAGTCGATGAGCACGATAGGGAAGTGCCGAGAGGTTCTTTAGGAGAGATTATTGTTCGCTCCGATGAACCATGGGTCCTGATGGCAGGTTACTGGCGCAATCCTGAAGCTACCGCAAACGCTTGGAGGAACGGTTGGTTCCATACTGGTGATGCTGGGATGCATGATAAGGATGAAAACTTTTATTTTGTTGACCGTATGAAGGATGCAATCCGACATCGCGGCGAGAATATTTCCTCAATGGAACTAGAGTCAGTCATCAATGATGCTCCTCATGTACTGGAATCAGCGGCGATAGGGGTGCCATCTGAATTTGGCGAAGAAGATATTAAGGTCTATGTAGTTCCCAATAGTGACGTGTTCTCTCCCTTAATGCTAATGGAATATTTAACTACTCGTATCCCTAGGTTTATGGTGCCGCGTTATGTGGTTACCGTTAGTTCACTACCAAAGACCCCAACTGAAAAAGTTAGAAAGCAAGAACTTCGCAATCTGGCTGACAATGATCAGGTCTGGGATTCGAAAGCTGAAGGATTCGTCATTCCTCGATGAAACATTTAGTTGTGTGAATCTACATAGCTGAAACCGTAATGGAAAGAAGATTGTCATCTATCAGAGATCACAAGCCTTGCTTTGCGGAAATTTCGACTGCCTAACCCCGCATGGCAGACGCTCCGCAGGAGCAAAAAGCGAACTGAAAAGTTGCTGTTTTTCTTATGAGATTTACACGATCTGTTTAAAGCTTTACTATCAAACAAACAACAACTAGTATTCCCTTACTAATGTATGGCAGTGAATAATTTAGAACTAAAGGATAAATATATGAAAAAGTTTAAATATCTGTTTGCTATCTTGCTTACTTTCGCGATGGTTTCCGCAGCTTGCGGTGGCGATGACGATAGCAGTAGCAGTAGCAGTAGCAGTGATAGCAGTAGCTCATCGTCAGATAGCAGTAGCTCATCGTCAGATAGCAGTAGCTCTGAAGAAGCTGAAGAAGCTGAAGAAGCTGAAGAAGCTGAAGAAGCTGAAGAAGCTGAACCTGCGGCCGAAGAAGCATCGGGTCCGAATCCAGATGATGGATGTGGTTACGCTACCGAAGGCGATATGGTCGGTATCGAAAAGGGAGTCGGCGGAACTGTTAAGATCGGTACCTCGCAACCCTTTACAGGTCGTGCAGCTATAGCTGGTGAAGCTCTACTCGGTGGCCTGATCATGGCTGTTGATGAGATTAATGCCGCTGGCGGTATTGACGGATGTAACTTTATCCTTGCTTGGGAAGATGACCGTTACGAAATCGAACAAATGGTCGTCAATGTCAGGAAGCTCATTGATGTTGACAAAGTTTGGGGTTTCGTGGGAACAGCCGGTTCAGGGGCTATTCCTTCGACGTATCCTGCGATTGAAGGAGCGAAAACTCCGCTTTGGGGACCAGTTTCTCCTAAGGACCAGGACATTCAAGAGGTTTATCTAACTAACCCAACGAGAACAGAACAAGGCAGGATTTGTGCTGATTACTTTGTCTCACAGGGAGCAAAAACTCTTGCGGTTGTAGCAACAGATAATGAAATGGGCGTTGAAGCATTAGCTGGTGCTCGTGCACAGAAAGAAGTCCATGGGTATGAGATTGTTGCAGAGGAAGAAATTGAAGTTCTCTCTGACGTAGTAGTCACTGCAGTTCTAGCAGTAATTGAATCCAATGCAGATGCAGTACTCACAGCACTCGATTCAACTCAGAATGCTCTAGTGATGGATGCATTCCATGAAGCAGGATATAGCCCAATGATGTGCTCTGATGCTGGTTCAGCTGGAGTTGGCGGAGCGAGCACAGTAGGTCTAGCTACTCCGGAAGCAGCTGATGGCTATCTTGGAGCTCTACAAGTAGCTCTACCAGATGACACTGGCGAATTCGTCACCAACTGGAGAGATAACTGGGCTGCATACGATGGTCCTGGTAAAGATGGGGCGGCACCATTCAGCCTTCAGACGTACTCGATTATTCAGTCGTTCTTTGAACTCTGGGATCGACTCGATGGAAATTACACATACGAGAATTTCCATGCTCAAGCTGAAAAATTGGTTGATAATCCGATTCTGATTCCTTCAATTCCACCGATTGCGTGTGGGCCACTTCCTACTGGTCACCAATGCGCTTCTGGTGCTGGAGTAGCCGTATATAGCTCCGCCGATGAGTCATGGACACAGGTAAAGCCTTTCGAGTCACCTGCAAGCTAATAATCAAAATGTGGTGTGTGGGGGGGGGGTTAGATTTCTACCCCCCACACACACAAATGTTTACATAAACGCGGAAAGAGACAATACTGAATGGCTAATCTACTTCAACAGATAGTTGCCGGTTTGGAGGCTGGTTCGTACTACGCCTTAATTGGTCTCGCTATTGTCGTTGTTATGAAATCAACTGATGTACCGAATTTCGCCCAAGCTGAAATGGGTTTGTTTGCGGCTTACATGTGTTGGTGGTTAGCGGATGGGGAAGAAATCGGCTGGCCATTTTGGCTAGCAATCGTCGTTGGATTAACGTTCGCTGCTGTTTTCGGAGCGGCAGTTCAATTTTTCCTCATACGACCGTTGACCGGACTTTCAAACCAGCCTCTCGCAGTTCTCGCAGCGTTAAGTTTGGGGTATGCCCTGATAGATCTTTTCCAAGATAATGGTCTTCCCTTCTTTATAGATTGGATACCTGGATTGGACGGTGGTTACCCCTATGGGGTTGCGTTAGTGCTTGCTATTCTTTGTGTGCCGATCGTGTACATCTTTATGAGAAAGTTTGTTAAGAAGATGGATAATGTAGACCATTTTCCTCTTCTTCTACTTACGATTGGGTTGACTTTTGCACTTGGTTCTCTCATTGAAGTCTTCTTTGGAAATAATCCACAGAAATTTAATACCCCATGGTCTGGAAACATTTTCAACGTTGGAGATACGCGGATTGGGTATGACCAAGTTATTTCTATCAGTATGGGGATTGCGATAGCCGTAGGGCTTGCGATTTTCTTCCGCTCTAAATGGGGTGTAAGAATGCGTGCTATTGCCGAAGATGGTACGACAGCAAGATTACTTGGAATCAATGCAGGTGTAATATCGCTCTTAGCATGGGCGATCGGGTCATTAGTGGCTGGATCTGCAATGACGCTAAAAGCTGGTTCAACAGTCCTAGATCTTGGAAGCGCAGAGGGCCTAATCCTTAAAGGTTTCATAGCAGCAGTCCTTGGCGGATTCGTTTCCCTTCCAGGCACATTTCTAGGAGGAATGGTGGTGGGAGTCGCAGAAACTGTGGCGGGTGGTCAAATCAGCACTTCCCTGCAACCAACCATGGCTTTATTAATCGTTGTCATAGTCCTGTTCCTTTATCCACAGGGACTGACTAGAGAAGCAAAGCTTAGAGAGGTATAGACCATGGCAAGGATCAAAACAAATACGTCTGGATTTCCGCTCTATCCGCCTAAAGCCCCTGGGTTGAAAGGCCAAGGGAGGCTACTTTCCAATACAGGTGGATTCGTACTTATGGCATTTCTTCCTTGGTTGCCGATACTCGGATGGTTCACTATCTTTAATCCAGCAACGAATTACGGGATGGGAAACCTCGCTTATGTCTATGCTTACGCTGCTGCTGGAGTCGGATTCAATCTCTTAATTGGCTACTCTGGAACGTTAGGTTTGGCACATGCCGGTATTTTCGCGTTAGGAGCCTACGGGACAACCATTCTTTCAGGACCGAAAGAATGTCTAGATTATGATACATGCGAGACCGTTGTTCGCTACTCTTCTTCTGGATATGGTGTGCCCTACCTTCTTGCTTTACCAATAGTCTGCATAGTGGCAGCGCTTATCGGGGTTGCCGTGGGCTTCCCAGCAGCACGATTGAAGGGTTTCTATCTTGCCATCGCTACGCTCGCACTTGGAGAATTAATCATCAAACTCATCAGCCTTGATGAGAAAGTCTGGAGTGGCCTGAGAACAAACGCTGGAACGGGAAAACAGGTTCCTATCTTTGAATTGTTTGGATCCGGACAACTTAAGAGTGCATATTTTCTTTCCCTAGGGGCGCTACTCATTACATTTGTTGCTTACATTATTTATACAGAAAATAGGCTAGGGCGAACATTAAAAGCTGTTCGTGATATAGAAATTGCTACTGGGCCACTTGGTATTTCGGGAACGTATTACAAACTAGTAGCTTTTGGACTTTCTTCTTTCGCAGCAGCGTTAGCAGGGGCTGCGTGGGCACAAAACAGTGCGTTCGTTAACCCAGGCTCCTTTAAAACAAGACTCCTCGTATTCCTTCTGGTCGTCGTAATACTTGGTGGCTTAGGTAAATTATGGGGTCCTTTGATAGGGGCATTCATGTTCGTTTACTTGCGTCAAGAATTCCAAGATCAGCAGAAATTATTGTTCTTCTTAATAGGAGTAGCCTTAATGTTATCTATTCTCCTCCTCCCTGACGGGTTCGCTTCGCTACCAGATCGAATGCGGAACAGTCGTTGGGTGACAGATCTTCGACGCCGAATGAAATCAGTAAAGGTTTCCTGATGAGCATAAATGACCTTTCGGAAAACGCTCAGTCGGTTGCGCCTCTTACGCTAGATGATCTCCATGTAGCCTTCGGTGGGAACCGAGTGCTAGAAGGTGTAAACATCAAATTCGCACCTGGATTCAATGGTTTGATTGGCCCAAATGGTGCTGGAAAGACGACTATCTTCAACGTCCTATCCGGTTACGTAGATGCAAGTAGTGGTAAGGCCTTATTGGGAGATAAAGATCTTGCTAAGCTCAAACAAACTGGCAGAGTACGTAACGGTATTTGTCGAACTTTCCAATCACCTAAATTGATACTTGACGCTACTGTCATGGAAAATGTTCTTCTAGGAATGCATACCAGCTTCAAACGCGGGCACGCCAGTGAACTTTTTAGATTGCCAGCTCAAAAGAAAGAAGAGACACTCGCCCGTGAAAAATGCATGGACATGCTAGAGGAATTTGGTCTAGCAGAGGATGCTCATAAGGAAACAGGTGACTTATCACTGGGTTCGCAAAAAATCGTGGAGGTGTGCAGGGCACTTGTCGGAGATCCAAAAGTACTTCTTCTAGATGAACCCGCAGCTGGACTTGGCGCAGATGATGTAACAATTCTTCTTAAAGGTCTGCGGCGGATTGTAGAAGACACGGACCTCTGCCTTGTCATCATTGAACACGACCTAGAATTGGTCACTACGATGTGCCCAATAATCTATGTTTTGCATTTCGGCCGGATTATCTCCGAAGGTACTCCGGAAGAAATTACATCTGACCCAGTAGTCATCGAAGCTTACCTCGGTTCTGGGTATGCTGAAGGTGGAAGTGACGGACAAGGAGAGCCCGATGCTGTTTGAGGCCGATTCTGTTGTATCAGGGTATGGGGCGTTAGAAGTTCTACATGGGGTCTCTTTAAGTGTAGAAGAAGGAGAAATTGTTTCTGTGCTCGGAGCAAATGGCGCAGGGAAGACAACGTTCCTTCGCGCTGTATCGGGTGTCCTAAGTACATGGGAAGGTAAGATCACTCTTGATGGAGCTGACTTGGGACCGCTCTCAACCGAAAGGAGGGCAATGGCCGGTTTAGGGCACTTGCCCGAAGGCAGAGGCATCTTTCAGAATCTAACCGTAAAAGAGAATCTCGATATCGGAATTGGCCTTCGTAAAGATGGCCCAGGCGAAATTAGACGAGATCGGGATCGCTTACTGGATCTCCTGCCAGCGTTGTCAGAGAAAATAGGTGATGCAGCCTCGTCACTTTCGGGAGGGCAACAGCAGATGCTCGCCCTAGCTAGGGCGATGCTTACTAGGCCGAAACTCTTAATGATTGATGAATTGTCATTTGGACTTGCTCCTAACTTGGTAGAAGACCTGTTTGAGCTTGTAACAGAATTACGCGATGAGGGGGGCACTACCTTTTTGCTGGTTGAACAAAATGCTGGAGTTTTAGAAATATCTGACCGAACGTATGTGTTGAAAACCGGTGACAATGACATCAGTGGACCATCGTCAGAACTTAAAGACTCACAAGATCTTGTTCGGAGTTACCTCGGGAGTGAGTAAAGGCTAGGAGAAGTATGGGGAAGCTAGAGGACGCAATCGCAGGAAGCGGCTTTCCTGCTTCTATGCCGAGTGTTCCTGATTTAACCCTTCGCGAAAAAGTTGCCTGTGCAGCGCGTATCCTAGCCAATAACGGTTACGCGCTTGACGTAGCCGGGCATATAACAGCTATGCGTCCCGATGGAAACATGTGGTGTACTCCCTATGGACTTTGGTGGAGAGAAGTAAGTGCTTCTGACATCATAGTTCTCAGCCCCACTGGCGAAGTTCTTGAAGGTCAATGGGATGTCACTCCCGCTATTTATATTCACACAGAGCTTCATAAATCCCGTCCAGATGCAGAAGTGATTATTCATAATCACCCCTATTACGGCTCACTGCTGTCAACAATGCATGTAAAACCTCGAATCATTGATCAACAAGCGTGCATGTTCGATGAGGATATAGCACTTTTTGATGAGTACACCGGTGGCGTTGACGATGCTGAAGGAGGCGAATATTTAGCTCAACAGATCAGCTCGTCGACTGCGATAATACTAGCAAATCACGGGGTGTTAATCGTTGGTGAGAGCATAGAACAAGCTACATGTCGTGCTACGAACTTTGAGCGAACATGTAGATTGAATTTTGATGCGATGCAACTTGGAGAAATTTCACACGAAGTTCCAAAAGAACATCGTTCGCTGCTAAAAAAATCGTTAAACAGCTTTAGCGTAGATTATTATTGGGGTGGGGAGATTCGGAAGATAATCGAAAACTATCCGTCGGTACTGAAATAAAGAACCTACAAAGTCTTCGTGCAAACTGATGGATCTCACCTAGTACCGAATCCTTTACTAGACCATGCTTTATAAGGCTTTCAATAACGGATAGGAACAATCAAGTAACGACAAATCAACGACTCTGTTAGTTAGGGCGTGAGATAGTACCTTCTTTCTTTGTTGCATGCGCTGGTTATTTTAGTTGAGCCAACCACTCAAAAAGGTTTAAATAATAAAAGGATTAGGAAGGTCTCACCACGAGTAGATCAGGTCAGATTTGTCTCGATTTCCTTGAACAAAATTATCCATAGATAGAGGGAATGAGTTCTGGCTCAAAGAGTTAGAAAAAGACCAGTCATGGACAACTACCCTACGAGAAATCTTCCACACACCAGCGCGGCGCTCAAAATTATCAACATAGCGACCAGAGAAAAAGTCTAGCCATTCGGTTCCACTGTCATCATGACGCCGAAGGTAGGCAAGACTATAAGCTTCAGATCGAGCTTTGTCAGGGTCCGACGGATGTATCTCGATGAGCACGTTAGCTATAGCGTGGGTTGTGTGGTGAGATCGTTCACGGAGCGAACCGACAATAAAATGAGCAAAATCATGACCGTTTCCTTTCCAATGGCCATGGTCATCAATGCTGTCATCATGGTAACAAGATTTTATAAGCTCTTCATCTAAGCGGTCGACACCTCTTCCGTAGCGCATCAGGACATCTCGGATCTCTTCTTTGTCAGCCATCGCATTAAGCCTTTTCCTATTTGAACTACCCACAGTTACTCCTTTTGGTTCTTGGTATTGATACTAGAGAGTGATAAAGGGTCACAGCAAAAAGAGGTGGGTATGTGAAGGCGCGATGAGAGTACCGATAGAAAAAGGTTTCCCGAGTTTACTTCCTATGGGTGTTTCCAGTTCATAAGAGAGTCGTTAGCTTTTAGAATCAGGTCATCGAGCTCTAGCCGTAGCGTGTATTCGGCGTTAGCTTTTTCTTCATTTTCTGTAAAAGCGGTTACGTACATCCCTCTAAGTTCGAGCAACCGTCGGTAAATGCGTTCCGCAATGTCGAAGTCTTTTTGAGCGTTGAAAGTAAAATCGAACCTATCGAGATTTGTTTGAACTTCGGCATTCCAATCAGGTGGAATACGTATTTCTTTACTCACACTTTAGAGACTAGCTGACCTGTCGTGGCTCATGTTAATTGGACGTGGAACGGTAGTAGAAGGTCCCTACAGTACTAATCAAGGCTCTAATCCGAAGACTTCAGGACTATGCATATCAATATGGCCTACTCTTCCTGTTGTCAGCTGGGTAGCGTGCAGTAGTCGCTCGTGGCCGACGCCAGCAATATATCCGTCAACTAGACGCTCTACATTACTGATCATTGCTTCTACACCTTGGGCTAACCGCATGTACTCAAAGCCTTTTGCATGAAGTCCGCGTTGTTGTCTTGGAAGGTTAGAGAAGTCTTGCAGAGGAATGATTGGCCAGCGTGGATCATCAGGTGCCATCGGGGTAGGTTCTTCTGGCGTCGGTGGAGCTTCGCCAGGTGCATACGGTGTCAGATTCCACACTTCA
Source organism: Acidimicrobiales bacterium (assembly GCA_022425805.1). Classification (GTDB taxonomy): domain Bacteria; phylum Actinomycetota; class Acidimicrobiia; order Acidimicrobiales; family UBA8592; genus UBA8592. Next base: position 13,013 of record JAKMEQ010000102.1, on the reverse strand, counting down.
AATAATGTTTCTTCTGGGCCTAAAGGGCGAACTCGGTATTGAGGGGAGCTTGTGAAGATAGGTTGCAGGAAGAAATTTGGAAAAGCATACCAAGTGCCGGAATGTATTCCTTTTTCGATAATGTGGTTAAAATCAGGCACTGGAACGCCTGTTTCTTTACCCCAGTCGGTGATAGCTTCATAGATCATATGAGTGTAATCACGCGAAGCAGTCGCAGGGTCTGGAAATTCGGCACCACTAAGTCTTTCAGCAATTGCAAGTTCGCTTTCTGAAACCATTCCGTTCATTCCGACGTGAAGGTTACGGAGGAAATAGAGAAAATTCTCAACTTGAGTTTTTGAATCGGCTGTACCTGCGTACCGGCTAGCATATTCTATATCTGGACGTGATGGAGCATAGGAACCTTCTCTATCTCGAGTTCCTGGCGGTATTAATTGTGGATGAGTAGTAAGTACGTGGTACCCCTCAATGAATGCGCCAAGAGCTAATCGCCAATTAACGGGAAGAACGGTAGATTCCCACCACTCAGTTCTCATCTGGTCAGCATTGAATGCGTCCATGTTGGTTGCGAAAGGTTCAAGCGATTCTCTTAACGGCGGTGCATGGTTGTCATGGTTAATGAAAGCACATCCACCCCAAGTATCTACGCGGCAAGGAACAAGATTGAGTTCGGCGGGGTCAAGATTCTCATCGCGAAAATGATCAGGTGAATAGACGAAAGTATTTGCACCTTCCATGTCGTAGCACCATCCATGAAATGGGCATGTGAACCCGTTACGAACGTTTCCGCGTTTCTGCACGAGTTGAACGCCGCGATGTCGGCAAGCATTTTGGAAAGCGTTTACGCCACCTTTAGCATTTCTTACTACGATAACCGATTGGCCAACATTGGAGTACTCAACGTAGTCACCTGGTTCAGGAATTTCTTCAAGCCGACAAGCCATTTGCCAAACGTGTGGCCAGAAACGTTCAACCTCCAGGTCATAGAAATCCTGATCATAATAGCGTTCAGCAGGGATTCGGTCTGGTTCGGTAATGCGATAGGGAACGTTCAGAAGAAATTCTGAGTTCGGAGATGATTTGGAGACCAAATTATGTATTCCCTACTTTGTGCTTCTGGGTAGACGATACAAGGCATATCGCCGGAGTGAAATAGAATGTATCAGCTAGTTTAATTTTCTCCTAGTTAAGAACTCTTCTACTATAGATGTCGAGGAGGTCTGTTGTGGTAGCACTAGGGAACTTAGATATTCTGCCGATTTCAGATGGAGTAGTTAAAATGACCGCTGCCGAGCTTATACGACCGGCTGGCAACAACCAAAATGCGTGGGACAGGCATCCGGAATTAGAACAGGGGAAAGCCACTTGGGAACTGCCTCTCGGCGGTTTTCTTATTCGGACTTCAAATCGATTAATTCTTGTTGATGCTGGCATAGGTCCCATCGATAATGGTGTTTTCCGTGGTGGCGAACTCCTTAACGCTCTTCAGGTTCTAGGCGTTGAAGCTGGCCAGATAACCGATGTTCTTCTCACACATTTACATTTTGATCACATAGGGTGGGTATCACAACGAGGTGTCCCGACATTTCCTAATGCAACAATTCGTTGTCACGCTCAGGATTGGCAATGGTTTGTCGAGGGTGAAGAAGCCGATGAACATGTTGTCAGAAAGCTAAGTTCGGTTCTTGAGAATGTAGAAGTGTTTGAAACTGATTGTAGTTTGACGAAAGGAGTTAGTGTTCGCCATAGCCCAGGACACACTCCAGGTTCAACTATCGTTGTCCTTTCAAGCGGTGCAGAGCGTGCGTTGCTTTTGGGTGATGTTGCACATTGCCCTTTGGAACTTACTGAGAATGATTGGGAAGGGGTATTTGATCTTGACCCGAAAACGGCCCGCGCTACTCGAGACCGAATATCCCGAGAGTTGGAAGGTGGAAATATTATGGCCGTAGGGGCGCATTTTGATGAACTCCAATTTGGACGTTTGATGGTCGTTGACCATGAGAAAAGCTGGCAAATATGACATTAGAAGAAACCACCGACCAATACCGGAATCGTGCCTATCAATGGCTATCAGAGAATCTGACTCTTTTAGAAGAAGAGTTGAACGAGGATGATGGGGGAGTCGCAGCATATCTCAATGTAGATCTGGAAACTGAACGCAGATTACTGAATGAAACAGTTGTTTGGCATCAGAAGAAACTAGCAGCTGGCTTTGCGGCAATTGATTGGCCGTTAGAATACGGCGGTCAAGGACTTCCAAGCTCATATACTCAAATTTTTCAGGAAGAAGAAGCGAAATTCGTAACCCCAGACGTTCATGAAGCATTTATTGTCACTACCGGAATGGTAGCTCCGACTATTCGTGATTTTGGTAGTGAGTTATTACGCGAGAAGGCTCTTAAAGGAATCCTTGATGGATCTGATACCTGCGTCCAACTTTTATCAGAACCAGATGCCGGTTCGGACTTAGCTTCTGTAGCTACTCGCGCTGTGCGAGATGGGAAAGAATGGATAGTGAATGGACAAAAAGTGTGGTCGTCTGCTGCGCATTTTTCTAAATGGGGGTTTCTGCTAGCAAGATCAAATCCTGAAGTTTCTAAACATAAAGGATTGACAATATTTCTTGTTCCACTAGACGCGGAAGGAATAGAAATTCGTCCACTTAAACAGATGACAGGAGGTTCTGTATTTAATGAGGTTTTTTTAACTGATACGGTCATTTCCGACGATTTTCGAATAGGGGAAGAGGGGCAAGGGTGGAACATCGTAATGGCTACCCTTAGCCACGAAAGGGCAGGTACTGAAAATTGGACTGCCGGAGGTAGCTATGCTCAAGTGCGTGACTTAGCATTTAAGACTGCTTGCAATGACTCCACACTGGTTCGACAAAAACTTGCCCATCTTTATATTGGCGATCGTTTGATCCAGTGGAATGCGCAAAGAGCAGCAGCGCTACATAAAGGTGGACCGCCAGGGGCTGATGCCAACATTGGAAAACTACTTTATGGTATGCAGATGGACAGAGTCACAGATACTGTAAGCCATATTCTAGGTTTGGGGCTTGTAGCGGAGGCAAATGAAGATTTCCGGTGGGGAGAGCATGTCACAGGAACTCCCGCCTATCACATAGCTGGAGGAACAGATGAAATTCAGCGTAATATTTTAGGAAGTCGTTACTTAGGGCTTCCAAACGAGCCTCGTCCTTAAAATGCCCGCTGCTCAAAATTCGGATATTCGTTTGAACCTTGGACCGTTACAGCAGGTCGGATATGTCGTAGCCGATGTTGAAGGCTCAGCGAAGACTTGGGTAAGTAACTGCGGAATAGGTCCATGGCGGGTAAAGAGTAACGTTTCATTTGATTCTTGTAAATACCATGGAAACTCTACGGAAATTACATTCAATATCGCCACAGCATACTCTGGCGATATTGAAATCAAGTTAATCGCTCAGGAGAGTGGCCCATCATCGGTTTATTCAGATTTCTTAGATTTATACGGCCCCGGAATTCAACATACCTGCTTTTATCCTTCAGACTATAAAAAAGCGTTAAAGGTATTTTTAGATAACGGGGCATCAGTTATATTTGAAGGGGTCATAGGGGGGGCTGCTTTTTCATATTTGAAAGATTCTCTAGGCCAAATGATCGAACTCGTAGATTTACCTACTGAAGTTATTGATCTACGGTCGGGAAGAGCTTCGGAGGCATTAAATTGGGACGGTAGCGATCCCATACGGAAGGTTAAATAACTTATGAGTGCTGAACACTCGGAAGAAGTGGCTTTAGTTACTGGTGGAGGATCTGGAATAGGTGCTGCGCTTTGTTCTCATCTAGCGGGGAGAGGAACGAAGGTGTGGGTGGCTGACGTTGACGAAATTGGTGGTCAACGTGTCGCTAACGATATTGGAGGAACTTTTGTCAGGTTAGATGTTGGGGATTCTGATAATTGGGCTGGAGTGCTTGATCAAGTAGAGGATGCGTTTGGCCATCTTGATGCGCTCGCGTTGAATGCTGGGATTATGATTCGTCCGCAAGGGGAGAACACCGAAGATGATGTACTTCCATGGATACTGAAGAATCACGAAAAAGTAGTTTCCGTGAATCTGAACGGGGTGCTATTGGGTATTCTTGGAGCTTTACATCTTCTCGAACAGAGCGCTCGAGGCCGTATCGTAGTTACATCCTCAGGTGTCGGCCTTAAACCCCTCGAATCTGATCCGGTATACAGCATGACAAAACATGGGGTAATCGGGCTAGTGCGAAGTATCGCAGGGCCTTTAGCTGAGCGCAATGTATCTATTGGTGCTGTCTGCCCAGGTGGTGTCGATACTCCGATGATGTCTGCCGATGTGCGGGCGACGGGAAGGAAGATCGCTTCAGCATCTAATATGGCTAGTTCATTGATATCTGTTCTTGATAAACCCATAGAAGAAACAGGTGGAATTTGGATAGCTAATTCAGATGAGAGTCCAATATGGCGTTATGAATTTCTTTCAACGAAACCAAGTGAAGTCTCATGACTACAACTTTAGATTGGTATGGCTGTTCAACATTTCGACTTAATACCTCCGGTTTAAAAATTTTTCTCGATGCGTACATAGACCGAGTAGATGACGCGCCAGGGAGCGGTCTAACTGCTGATGACATTGACCACTGTGATTGGATTATTGTGGGGCATTCTCACTTTGATCATGTCTATGGAGCGGAAAGAATAGCAATCAATACAGGGGCGAAAGTCATTGGTGGTTATGAAACTATAAGAATCCTTCACAACGATGGTGTTCCACTGGAGCAAATGATTTGTGTCGCTGGCGGAGAGACAATAGATCTCGGGAATAAAGTTTCCGTATCTGTTTTCCCTAGCCAACATTCCTGCGTTTGGTCTCATGATCGTCCCATAGATTCTGACGAGGTCTGCATCGGTGACCTCGGTGTCTTGTGGCAAGACCGTCAGGAACGTTTTGCAGGTATAAAAGATTGGATGAGGAGCTTAGACGAAGCATCTAAGCAACATATTCGCTCTAGTTTCCAAGGAGCACGTGGAGATGGGGGTGCATTTGTCTACCTATTTCACATGCCAGATGGTACGTTGCTCTATCAAGATACATCAGGGCATTGGACCGGAATATTTGAAGACCTCCAACCAGATGTTGCTATTCTTGCAGCTGCTGGCCGCGGAAATATTAATGGGGAGCCGACTCAAGGAAGCCTCGCTGAATTTGTAGCGCACCAGGCTAATCTGCTTGATCCCAAAAAAGTTATTTTAAGCCACCATGATAATTGGCTTCCCGGATTCTCAATTGATACAGATATCGAACCAATCAGAGCAGAACTTCGTCGAACGGTGCCTTCGACAGAGCTGATCGACCTGCAATACCTTGATGGAACCGAAATACTTCCAATAGGCGAGGTTGTTTCTTAAAAACGCACCTCAAGAACATTAATTGGGTTAGTCAGGTTTTCCCGATCATGCGTAAAGCTTCCATGCGAGAAGAAATGTCATCTCGGAGAACCCCACGCACTGCACTGGTGAGCGTCACCGCTCCTGGTTTCTGGACACCTCGCATAGACATACAGAGATGCTCCGCTTCTACGACCACTATGACTCCGCGTGGTTTCAGCACAGTCTCAAGAGAGTCAGCTATTTCTGTAGTGAGCCGTTCCTGAACTTGCGGACGTTTCGAGAACCCGTCAACGATGCGCGCTAGTTTGGACAACCCTGTGATTCTCCCATTAGAACTCGGAATATAACCGATGCTTGCTTCTCCAATGAAGGGGAGCAAATGATGTTCACAAAGAGAATATAAAGGGATATTTTTGACAAGTATCAGTTCATCGTGTTCATGGCCGACGTCAAAAGTCTTTTCCAGATGGTAAGAAGGGTCAGTCCCAACGCCACTGCAAACTTCGGCATACATTCGCGCGACTCTCTGAGGAGTCTCTAAAAGCCCATCACGAGAAGGGTCTTCTCCTATCGCTAGCAGTATCTCTGCCACTGCTTTTTCGATTCGAGGTTGATCAATCATGGAGTTCTCAGGTGAGGGATAGTAAATTACGATATTATTCTACTCTGTATGTAAAGAACTAAAGCACCTGTTAACTCTGATATCAACATAAATTTCTCCATCTTGAGCATTTATTGTTGATCATGCTGTTGGGCTTAAGGCGGTTGGATATGGGGCCTAGGTAGAAGGCGTATTACAAAAATGCTAAACGCCGATTGGGTAGCTACTGGAAGGGCTTTCTACTCCGTTGCTTTTAAGCTGCCTGTAATATGGTCATGGCCTTGGTTAGACATCGAGAGGATGTAGATAGACGGGCATGGGCGGAGATTCGCAACGGTGAATGTTGTCATGAGCCAGAAGTCGGGCTGGGATCGGGACGCCATAATGGATTTACAGTTAGGAAAGCTTGCCGCACAGTGCTTGCTTTGATATTTACAATGACAGTCGGCGACAGCCAGACTAACTGTCTGTTCATATATATAGGCGCTAGAGGCTATATGTTCACAGAATCTCTTGCTTCTATTTCTTGTTTAAGCCGTTTCAGATTTATTCGCTCTTCATTCAAATGATCAGCAAGATTTTGATGGCCTTCCAAATCAACAAATTCATCACTAATGTTTTTTAGGAAAGAATGCTTCTCTTGCAATTTCTTTCCAAGAGTTTCCCCTTCTCGGGTTAATTTGATGCGCCAAACTCGATGATCATATGGGTCTGCTGTGCGCTCTAATATGTTTTTTCCTTCTAAGTTTTTTACGATTTTTCCCAGTCTTGCCTTTCCGATGCCTAAAGATTTTGCTAGTTGGCTTTGCGTGAATGAATGGTTAACGTCGAATAGCGAAATGAGAGCCACATCAGTCAATTTCAGGTCAAATTCAGAAAAAATTAATTCAAATGTTTTCGTGATCTCCCGAGCGAGTAGAACAATATCCCAATGAACTTTATAAGAGGGCGGTCCCAGTAGTACTTGATGAACTGCGGTTACTTTTTCCATAGTCGCAATATTACTTCTTCATTAAAGTTTTTGGAAGTTCTGGAGAAAGGAGTCTTTAAGACAAGTAAAGACAGCGTTACTAGGTCTTGTAGTATGTACGCATACTTTCCTTTTAAATGTTCCTTGGTTGGTTTATAGTTGGATCACAAATCAAAAGGGGGAGTATGTCTCTAAAGACACGAAAATTTAAATTATTAACTATTCTCATTGCGTTCTTGACGCTGGGAGCATTAGCTGCAGCTTGTGGGGACGATGATGAGGGACGTCCAAGCAAACTTACATTTGGTCAAGTCCCATCAGAAGATGCAGTTGGCTTAGAGACTGCCTACTCTACAACGACCCAAATTCTTATTGATAACGTTGAAGGGCTAGAAGAAATAGAAATGTTTGTAGCTACCGAGTACGCAGGAATCGCTGAAGGAGTTATTGCGGGAAGAATTGACGTTGCTCAATTTGGGCCTTTCTCTTACGTAATTTCAACTAAGAATGGTGCGAATCTTGAAGTCGCAGGAGCACTAACGCGAGCCAAGGGTGGAAATCCGGGTTATCGAAGCTACTTGGTAACTGGGAAAGATAGCGGAATTTCAGGAATATCTGATCTCGCCGGTAAGACGGTATGTTTCGTCGATCCAGGATCAACTTCCGGATTCCTGTTCCCATCAGAAGGCCTACTCTCAGCAGGTCTAGACCCAATGGAAGGATCTACTGATATCACTCCAATATTTGCAGGCGGACATGACGCCTCAATTTTGAGCGTCCTAAACGGCGACTGTGACGCTGGTTTTGCTGCCGATGTCTTCCTGAAGAAGCAACCTGGTGACGATGCTCCAGGTATTCTCCAAGAAGGAGGAGACATTGCTGGTATTCTCGACAGAGTAGATGGAGCTGATGTCAATCCTGAAAGCGCCGAGTTGGCAATTATCTGGAAAACAGAGATTATTGCTGCCGCACCTCTGGGGCTTAATACAGATACTATTCCAGCTGACATGATTGCAGAAATTACAACAGTGCTAGAAGAAAAAGTAAATCTTGATTATGCAATAGCAAACGGATACTGCACGGGCACAGTCGATGAAAATACCTGCAAGATAGGCTCAGGCGGTAGCGAATGGGGATACGTAGATGTAGGAGGCGACTCTTATTATGACGGTGTCCGCCAAGTCTGCGAGATAACCGGCGCTACGAAGTGCCAATAGGCTAACAGAAGAGATATTCAGGTCATAAACAGACTGTGTTAATGGCATGAAACAAGACAATATAGTTACCCCCGACGCTGGCAGCGGCAATGCTCTAGCGTCGGGGGGAAACGCAGTTGAAGTAAAAGACCTTGTTAAAACTTTTGACAATGGCAATGTCAGGGCTCTTGACGGAGTCTCGATATCTGTGCCTGTAGGGCAATTACTTGTGATTATTGGGCTTTCTGGCTCGGGGAAATCAACCTTGCTCCGTCATCTCAATGGACTGCATTTACCTACGGAAGGGTCAGTTGAGGTCTTGGGTAATTTCGTCCCATCCTTGAAACGACCAGAACTTCGATCTCTTCGGCGTGATATAGGTTTCGTTTTCCAGCAATTCAATATTGTTGGGAGGATCACCTGCATAGAAAATGTGCTTAGCGGTGCTTTGGGAAGAATTCGAGGGCCAAGGATCGGAGCAATGATGTATCCAAAGTCGCTACGAATAGAAGCATTTGAACAACTCGAACGGGTTGGGTTAGCTGACCGAGCATGGCAAAGAACAGATACCCTTTCGGGAGGACAGCAACAACGAGTAGCTATCGCACGTAGTTTGATGCAGAAACCAAAAATAGTTCTCGCCGATGAACCAGTTGCGTCTCTCGATCCTGAAATTTCAGGTCAGGTAATGGAATTGCTTGTCCAATGCTGCATAGAAGACGGGATAACTGTTCTTTGTAGTCTTCACCAAGTAGACCTGGCCCTAGGATGGGCAGATCGACTCATTGGGTTACGTGATGGTAAAGTCGTTTTAGATTCTCTGGTCAAAGATTTGGATCAAGAAGAGGTCATGGGTGTCTATCGTGAATTAGATCCGACTGGTGAAAAGGAAAATGAATATAGCGTCTCTGAGACGGATCCCTCTTCCCAATGAGTGGGGTAAATCATCGCAAACAGATCATTGAGCAAGATGACAAACAAAAAGAAGCTGGTTTGCTAGATCAGCTATCACGACCATGGAATCTGCGACGAGTCCAGATTTGGAGTTTCGTAGGCTTTCTTCTCGTTGCCTTCGCTTGGTCTGTTAGACGAGTCGACCTTTCGTTTAGCGGTATTATAGAAATATTTGAAGGGTGGCCAGCAACATGGAACCTTCTTAAAAGGATGGTCCCTCCTTATTTGCCTAGCGAAGATATTGATCTCGTAATATCGTTGTCTCTTGACACATTTTTTATGGCGTTTGCAGGTACGGCGCTTGGATTAGTTCTCGGTATACCGCTCGGTCTTCTATCTGCCCGTAACGTTATGCCATGGGCTTCTATTCGGGCGGTCTCGAGAGCGATTATCGTATTTTCGCGCGCTATTCCAGCTTTAGTATTTGCAATATTCTTCGTCAGAATTTATGGAATCGGTGTGCTTCCTGGCATCTTAGCTATTGGAATTCATTCGATTGGAATGATCGGAAAACTTATAGGAGATGCTGCTGAAGATATTGATATTGGGCCACGAGAAGGGGTGACTTCTACAGGTGCTGGACCTATGCAGGACTTATCTACTGGCGTTTGGAGTCAGATGGTTCCTACGGTAATAACAATTTCCCTCTACCGTTTAGAAATAGATTTTCGTTCTGCGCCGATTCTCGGATGGGTAGGTGCAGGAGGAATCGGAGTTTTGCTGCGCTCATATCAAGGCGGACTTCGGTACCAAGAAATGCTCGGAGTCACACTTTTGATCGTGGTACTTGTAATCTTCTTGGAAGCCCTCTGCGCACTAACCCGCAATGCACTATTGGGGACTACAGAACGACTTCCAAAAAAATTAAAATCAAAAAGAATAGCTGCTAGCTTTGTCAGTCCCGGTTCAAAAATAGTTGATTTGATCATTAGTAGATCTAGCAAGAGAAAAACTCAAGGAAAACAATCAACTGAGCGTCGCTTAACTTCGCCTTGGACGAGTGATCGTATAAAAGTTAATACTGTTAGCGCGATATTTTCTGTACTCCTGGTTCTCTCATTAATTATTCCAGATATTGGCGCTAAAGAAATTCTCACCAATAGTGGAAATATTCCTGAAATGCTAAGAAGACTTACGCCGGACAGTTGGTCTTGGTGGAGCGATCGCGTTCTAAGTGACCTAATCGATACAATTGGTATAGGAATGGCGGCGACGGGACTAGCGTTGCTGTTTGCAATACCGTTCTCGTTCTTGGCTGCTAGTAATACGGCTCCTGGCCGTTTCGTGTATTTATGTTCGCGCTTGTTTATGCTTCTGGTACGTTGCGTTCCAGAATTAGTCGTTGCAGTTATCTTTGTTGCTGCGATTGGCCCAGGACCTAGAGCCGGAACTCTTGCGTTATCTATAGGAATGTTTGGCTTTATCACAAAACTTTTCGCTGACGCAATAGAAGAAGCCCGACAGGGTATACGTGACGGAGTAGTTTCAACTGGGTCAACCCGTTTACAGGAATCAACTACGGCAGTTTTGCCTCAAGTCGTTACTTCCATGATAAGTAACTCAATGTACCTACTCGACGTCGCAATCAGAAGCTCAACCGTCGTCGGGATTGTTGGCGGTGGTGGGATAGGATTCCTCGTTGTTAATTCTGCTAGACAACTTCAGTGGGACACCTTAGGCGGAATCATCTTCTGTATATTTGTGGTGGTCTACGCTATTGAACTTCTTGCTACTTATGTTAGAAGGAAAGTTGCCTGATGCTATTGAGCATAGTTTTTAAACGTTCCCGCTATATTTCAACTTTGAGAGAAAAGAAAGATTGATTTGGTATGCGCATATTAGTAACGAATGACGATGGAATTAACTCAATAGGGCTTCATGTTTTAGCTAGAGCTTTACAACCATTGGGAGAGACTATTGTTGCCGCCCCAGATAAGGAATATTCAGGAGCTTCTGCAAGTGTTGGGCCAATACCGCTCACAACCGAAAAACATTCTTTTGATATTGAAGGAATTGGTGAGGCATGGGCTGTTGAGGGGCCTCCGGCATTAATAGTCTTTCTAGCTGGCTTAGGCGCGTTCGGTGAACCATTTGACATCGTTGTTTCAGGTATTAACCCTGGAGCTAACGTAGGGAACCCTGTTTACCTTTCAGGTACTATAGGTGCTGCTGTTTTAGCAAGATTGAATGGAGCCACGGGTATAGCGATAAGTCAGGATTCAGTAAAAGGAATCGTAGGGAAATTCTCGGAACACGACGAGAATATTCAGAAATGGGAAACAGCTGCAGAGGTAGTCGTTTCTATTGTTTCGAGCCTAAAAGAGAATCCATTATCACGACCAGGGGTTCTGAACGTGAACGTACCTAATAAAGAGACGTCAGAAATTAAAGGCTGGATACAAACAGAAATAGCAGACAGCTATTCTGTTCACCGTTATGTAAATGTTTCCCCGGTAGAGGGAAAAGAAGGCTCCTACAAACTTGAAATGATCAACGGCGATCGTGTGGATCAACTACCAAAAGAAATAGATATAGGAGCAGTAACAAGTGACTATGTTTCAGTTACATGGTTAGATAAGATCAGACCAGAAAAAAATTCATTTGGTGGGAGTGTAGAATCATCGTTAGATGCTCTATTCTCGGACATATCAGGCGGCTGAGAGTGAAGGTTGAGGATCTCGAAGGAGTCACTTTCGGGTCAGTCGTTACTGGGATCAACCTCGAAGAACTCGACAAAAAAACTTGGCAAGATTTACTAGAAATATGGACAGATCGAGCCTTAGTGATCTTCCCTAATGCATGGCTTACAGCTGACACTCAAGATGATTTTGCTCGTCGATTTGGTGACCTTGAGTTTCCTCGAACAGCTATCTCAAACATGGGAAAAGACGGGAAGCTACATAAAGAAACTACTGATGACGTGGTCAAGGTCATACGAGGTAATGAAGGCTGGCATCATGACAGTACCTACATGCCGGTCCAGGCTAAAGCAGCGGTTTTCAGTGCTGAAATAATCCCAGAATCAGGCGGTGCTACTGGCTGGGCGGATATGAGGGCTGCCTATGATGCGCTAGATGACGGCATGCGTTCACGAGTTTCTGGGATGCAGGCATACCACTCCTACTATTACAGCCAAGGCCGAGATGGGTACCTGCCCAGCGAACAGAAGGACGATGGAACTTATAACTATTATGGTTTCCACAATCACGAAGTATCTCTCCGTAAACTAGTCAAGACCCACCCTGACACTGGTCGGGATAACTTAATCATTGGACGGCATGCTCACAATATTATCGGTATGGACCCGCAAGAGTCAGAAGAGTTTCTCGACAGTTTAAACGAATACGCTTGTCAAGGGTCTCGTATCTACCATCATGATTGGGAAAGAGGCGACGCCGTAATATGGGATAATCGGCGTTTGATGCATCAAGCTACCCCCTATGACATGACCGAACCTCGACGCATGTGGCATACACGGATCGCGGGAGATCCACGAACAGAAACAGCTCTCAATCACCAGTAGGACAGACTTTGCCTGCGGAAAATCCTGACATTACGCTTCTAATGTGCTATCGAATCACTCTGATATCTTAAACGCTCTTGAAGAACTCGGCGCTACACCGGAGATGTCATGGGGAGTAATACGAGCTCATTACCGGCAACGGATACGTGAAGTGCACCCAGATCTCGTAAACTCCCGCACTGCCACGACTGAGACGGCTCGCCTAAACAACGCTTTCGATATTTTGTCTCAAGTTACCGAAAGTGGCCGGAAGCCACTTCCAATTGCAAAGAGCAATTCGTTGATACCCGCCGCTTTCGAATTTTCAGTACCACTTATAGATGCCTTTCACGAGTTTGTTGCTGCAGCGCATCACATTGGTAG
>JAKMEQ010000077.1 GCA_022425805.1 Acidimicrobiales bacterium | reverse complement strand
TCTCTTTAAAATAAAACCTATGAAAATAGTTTCCTCGCTTATCGTAATTCTCTTCATAACAACTGCATGCAGTGGTTCAGGTGATTCAACCTCTTTAGCAACAACTCCGATTTCTACTCCAGTCCCTTCCGAGATGGAAGAAAAAATTCCTGGAGGTTCCGAGTCTTCCGAGATGGAAGAAAAAATTCCTGGAGGGTATTCAGGGGTGTATTTACCTAGGCATTGCCCAGAAGCAAAATCAGATTCTATAAATAACGAAGGGTTCGTCATTTATCAGGGAGAGGATAATTTCGACTGTCTTCCTGACCATCTCCTAGAAATGGGTCTGTGGGCAGAAGTAATTAGAGATGAGGAATCCTCTGAAGACTTATACGGAGTTTCACAATACTTAAGGATCTTCCAAGTGATGGAGCGTAACCCTACAACTGGACAGTTCGGTTTATGGGGTCAATGGATAGGCGATGATCGAGCACACCCGAATGGCCCGTTTAACTCCATAGAGGGAGGACTGTTCATTCATGACAAGATGGGACGCAGTAAATTCCCAAAGTACATGGCATCAGCAGCAACCCACTTGTATTCATCATTAAGCGACACCGGAGGCGGTTGGGGTTTTTACGAAAAAAGAATCCCTTGTTCGGTATTAGGGCGAATCACCTTATCCAACAAAGTTCTTGTCCCACCAAACCTGATTTCTTTTGATGAAGATCAACCAACCTATGATACGGATGGAGGAATTTTCTTCGGAACTTCTTGGGTAGCCCTCCCACTCTTCGGTGGAGAAACTCGAGAAGATGAACAGAATTGGGGAACCGATGGGGGAAAACTGACTTGGACATTTGTAGTTGACGCTGCAAACTACAGTGGTCCACTTATCGCATATGTTCCTGAACATTGGTCAAGACGAGTAGATCGATGGAACGCCATGGAGATACTTGATGATATTTATGAGTGGGATGACAGCGCTCCTTCTGAAACTCTACAAGCTTTTTTGAATGGAGACATTACTTCAGAGGAACTCCATGAAGTAATTGAGAAAGAATGGTGGTACACGACCAGCCCAAACGACCAAGGGTGGGAAGACAAAAAACCCGCATGGGTGAGGCCTGAACAGACTCTCGGGTTCTCAGCTGCACGGCCATATTTACCAACCGGAAACGAAATGCCTCCTCTTCCCGCATTTTCAGAAACAGACGACAATGGGCGAACCTTCATCAAAATATTCCCGCCTTTCTTTCCAAATGCAAATGAAATTGAACCCTTCGTCCTCAATGTCCAAACATTCGACGTCAACCTATATAACCACTTTGTCAATATATTCAAACCAGGCGGTGATCTTCAAGAAGCAGATACCGCATTCGGAAATTTTGGTATACCGATGCTGGTTGAGAATTGGGATAAAGATGGTTGGCAGGGAATTGATTACAAACCAGAACATGCGATCGATGAGTACGGTCAACGTGACGCTGATTTATTTATTTCAGTTCCGCTCCGTCCTCGACATACGAATGGAGAAACAAATGTTTTCGTCGAATGGGAAGGGGTAGATCAACAAAACCGAGGGTGGGACCAGTATTTGGAAATTATTGGAGAAAAAGTTATTCCAGCAGCAATCGAAGAAGTACCAGCAACGCTTCTTGAACTCGAATATCAATCGGCACCACACACTACATCGCTGGCACCACATGGGGAATTACAGGGAGGAAATAGCCAAGAACATTGGAGAGATGACTACAAACCTGATTACTCTTGTTGGGCATGTGAAGATGTAGAAGTTTGTGATCCAACAATTCACGAAACAGTGACTGATGATGGGAGCAAAATTTCTTACCGCTGGTACCGATTCAGAGATCAACCATTATTTCGAGATCTCATATTGGAATACCCAGAAACCTACTCCGAAGAATATCTGAACGAAATACAAGCAATGATTGAATCGATGCATCAAGAATGGGGCGGATCCCAACAATTCATTGAACGCCCAACCAGCCAAGAAGAACTCCACCTTGTAGAAATTGATCACGGCCTCATTATCGAACCACCAGCAGGGAAAGAGACCGGCTGGGTTCCAGTGGTGACTCAAGTTGAACAACCGGATGGGATTTGGCAATTAGGAATAGATGCGAGAGAAACCCCAATAGGAACTTTAATTCGATAGTTCAATTAATTTAGTTAAAAGACCACTGCCCTTTTTTATTGAAATGAAGTTCACTTAATTCACCTTCGCGCACTTCTTTGTCTGTCCCTAACGCAACTGAGACCTTCTGATAATTCCATTTCATCACATCCAAAGACAGTTCAATTAATTGCTCATCCGTGAAAAACTCTCTAAGACCTTCTAACAATTCTTCAGATATTGCATCTGGCTGTGTCATTAAATCGGTGGCAAACCGAATTGCTAACGAATGCTGCTGATCTAGTTCAGCAGCATTACTCAGAGCCATTTGAGCTATTTCCTCAGTTAATCCGTGTTCTCTAGCAACTGCCAGACGCAACGACCGTCAGGTATAACAATCATGGTGTTCAGCGCAACGCAAACGAACTACTTCCGTTGTCACAGGGTCAATCAACCCCAACTGCACAACCTCTTCCTGCCATAGAGAAAGAGCTTCCCGAAATGTACTATCAAAATTTGCAGCAGCAACTCTTTGTGATCTCGTCATGCCGAAACCTCTTGAGATAGTTTCCCCCAGACGATCTGCAAACGTATTCGCTGTTCGACAACAAGAAGAGCATTGACGAAATTGACAAACCCTTCATCCCCAAGACGATCACGAACCGCAAAAGCGGAACTATCAGGAATAGACGACACATCAACAATAAATTCTTCGGTGAATCGTAAACAAGACATCTCACACTCATTGAACAAACTCGAAGAAGACCACTGAGAAAGAGAAGCCACCTTCTCCGAACTTAAATCACTATTCAGGATTTCCAATTCAGAACGGCAACCCAAAAGCATGGCCACACGTAAACGACACAGATCAAGCAATTCAGGATCAACGACCGCCCATGCCAACCCATGAATATTTTCAAGTTGGTCCGCTACAGGTGTTCTATCCCCAAGCACATTCCGGAAGAACTCATTAATCGAAGATTCCATATACAGAGGATAGATCTAATTTCAAATAATGTTGCTATTCTTTTTGGAAGATCAGTATTCCAGATGCCACAATTAGGCCAGAAATGGAAGGAAACTATGGAACCACTTATCCGGTACCCAATTGTGCAACATGCCTGGTTCGTCAACGACATTGATGAAGCATGCAGGAAATGGAATCAAATCACAGGAGCTGGACCATTCTTTGTCAGTCGCGGACATTGGGGAGATAGACATCTGTACCGGGGCGAAGAAATGACAGTTCCACTGGACTACGGTTTCGGCTACCACGGTGACACCCATGTTCAATTCATCCAACAGAACGAAGAAGGTCCATCGATCTACCGAGATATGTACGGTGCTGGGGAAGAAGGGTTTCACCACATTGGGATGCTCGTACCCGATGATGACATAGAAAAAGAAGGAGAAAAATATGAAGCCGCTGGATTCCCTATTGCCTCCTCTCTCTGGTCCGTCGCGAATGTGATCTATGTAGATACTCGAGATGCAATTGGCTGCTTCCTTGAACTCCATGGAGACAATTCAGGAATACGTGAAGTTTTCGATGGATGGAAGGAAGCATCTGAAAGTTGGGACGGACATACTGATTTAATTCGAGGGAATCGGGCAGAGTAAATTTAACGTCCTGCCTGCTGCGGTACGGTAGACCTATGGTTTGGTGGGAAGCAGTACTTCTTTTCGTTGGCGGTGGATTCGCTGGCGTCGTCAATGCAATGGCAGGAGGAGGATCATCACTTACCGTTCCTTTACTTGTCCTCGCCGGTGTTCCCGGAAATTTTGCTAATGGAACCAACCGTGTTGGAATCTTTGTCTCAAATGGAACAACGATATGGTCATTCCATCGCCAAGGGATCAGCACATATCGAGAAGCACTTCCGTTTCTCCCCCCTGTCGTTATCGGCTCATTGATCGGGTCTATAGCCATAAGCCAAGTTACTGACAGAACATTTGAAACTATTTTCGGGATTCTTATTCTCCCTATTATTTTTTTATCACTCAAAGAACCAAAAACAGTACGTAAGGGCCCTAACTTTTCAAAAACAGCAACTTTCATCCTCTTTTTGTGTATTGGTATTTACGCGGGAGCCATACAAATGGGAGTGGGCTTAGTGCTACTCGCTATTCTTACTAGATCGGGACTGACTCTTATGAAGGCCAACTTCGTTAAAGTTCTTATGACCCTTACCGTGACGATGACGGCTCTTCCCGTTTTCATTATCCAAGGAAAAGTTCGTTGGCTTCCAGCGGTAATTCTTACCTGCGGTCTATCTATAGGAGGATGGATTGGCGCAAGAATTGCTGTCAAAGGTGGGGAGAGGACGATAAGATTTTTCATGATTATCGCCGTGATCGGCCTTACTGGCAAACTTTTAGGCCTGTATGGGTGAAACAGGAGTGCTCTAGATTTGACCACACAACCAAAATTATGTGCGAAGATACCATATGCCCTTTGAGATAGCAGTAGTCGGTTCTTGTAATCTTGATTTTGTTGTCCCCGTTAGGCAGATTCCCAAGGTTGGAGAAACAATCCTCGGTGGTGACCTTGAGCGTATAGCAGGAGGAAAAGGTGCTAATCAGGCTGTTGCTGCCTCACGGCTAGGAAATTCAGTTGCAATGATAGGAAGAGTCGGTGACGATGATGCCGGAATATTCTTACGGGGTGGAATGGAAGCGAATGGAGTAAACACAGAATTTCTTTTTCAAACTTCAGGAGTTCCATCAGGAGTAGCATTGATAGCGGTTCAAAACGATGGAGATAACACTATTGTTGTTAGCCCGGGGGCAAATAGTCGACTTTCCCCTGAAGACATTATTGATTCACTTCCTATCGGTGAAGCAAAAATTGTGCTCTTGCAGGCGGAAATACCAATGGAGACAATTTTGGCTGCGGCTCGGACAGCAACGGGAACGATCATCTGGAATCCAGCTCCAGCTCCTACGGAAACTATCCCACTAGAGCTGTTAGACCTTGTTGACGTTCTAGTACTTAACCAGACAGAACTCGTATTGCTTTCTGGAGTAGAAACAATTGACAACATGAAAAAAGCTGTGGAGGCCGCAAAGACGCTTCCGTGTTCTTCAAAAATTGTTACTCTTGGAGAACAAGGAGCCTTGGTGATATCCAGCAATGACGCTGTGGTCATACCAGCGCCACAGATTACTCCAGTTGATACGACTGCCGCCGGCGATGCGTTTTGTGCTGCGCTTGCTGGAAGCCTTGTAGAGAAGAAGGATCTTGTAGCAGCTGCTCAATGGGCGGTAAATGTTGGTGCAGCAACGGCACTTGTCTCTGGAGCACAGCCGTCTCTTCCAACCTCAGCTGAAGTCTGGGAAAGATTAAAAAACAGGTAGAAGATCATCTCGTTGGATACAGACGAGAATGCCGACGACCAGGCTTAGCAGACCAATTCCAGCTGCAATGAACCGATAGGTGTTGAGATGCTGTTGCAACCAATTGGATGCACGAACCGTAACCACGGCGATCATTGAATTCGCTATCAATAACCCTGCAACCCATGCCCCGAGAATAAACAGTCCACCTATTTTTCCGGAAGCTTGTGTTGTCGCTACAAAAATAGCGATCTGTGTCGGAGTCTCCAATCCGATCCCATGGATGATACCGATCCCTCCAGCTGTAGATTTCTCCATGGAATGTTCACCGACGGAAAATTCATGACGGTGGCGGTGATGGTGTGCTTTCTTTCCGCTTGGTTCTAAATTATGGACGTTGTTATGACTATGGTCATGTGATTCCATAGCAGTTGGATGTGAATGCGGATGCTCATGTTCGATTACAACGTTTCTCCCTGACGGAGAGTTTTTAACTTTTTGCACTCCTTTGAATGCTCCTTCTCTGATGATCATCCAACGGCTACGTAAACGAAAATTTTCACCCTGCACCACAACAGATACAAGTACCCAGACTCCTAGGGCGATGAGTGAACCACCTATGAGGTACATCATTGTTGTGTCGACCGTATCTGGGATCTTAAAATCAGCGAGAATAATTACGGTACCGAGAAGAACAACAACGATTGCATGACCAAAGGCATACGCTGTGGCCAAAGAGAGGGCCTTGTTCCGACTCTTTTCACCTGTTGTGATATCTGAAATAGCTGCTATGTGATCCCAATCGAATCCGTGACGTATACCAAAGCCGAAGGCTGATAGGAGCAGTGCGAAATCCATTATTTAAAAAGTTTCATTTTTGAAGGGGTACGTCAAATTAACAAAAAAGTCTTTTGGAAACTCTTCCCTTAGATGCGACGTGATCCAAATGTTGGACTATTGTTATCGCAATTGACCTTGACGTGTTAACGTCAAAAAAATAAATAAGGAGAGGATTTTATATGAAAAAAACTACATCTTCAAAAAAAATTAGCTTTAATGATCTTCCCGTAGCGGAAGCTCACTGTGATGGACCTTGTGGTGTGTACGATCCCTCATCAGCACGTATTGCAGCTGAAGCTGTCCGTTCAATGACAAAAAAAATTCTTGACTTAGTCCCACCGGAACCCGGAGATGCTCAGGCCGTGGCTGGATATCTCAATACGGTTGGACGATTTGTTGCTATCAAAGAAGAACAAGCTGAATTAGCGAAACGTGAATTATTATTGCTTTGGACCGACTACTTCAAACCAGCGCATCTTGAAGCGTATCCAGACCTCCATGAGGTGTTTTGGAATGCAGCTAAAGCGTGTTCTGAATGCAAGCAACACGTTTCTACGGTAGCAACTGACCAACTCATGGCATCGGTTGAAAAGATCCATAACATGTTCTGGGAAAGCAAAGGCCGCGAGGTCACCTATTTCGAAGCAAGCTAACCCTGTTTTTTGCTAAAGAACTTTTTGCTTGGTTAATAGGGCAACGTAAACGATTCCGTATTCAGGGCGACAGTATGCGTCCAAGGATTGATGATCATGACGTTGTGTTCATTGCTTCTGGACGTCATTGTAAAATAGGAGATATTGTTATTGCTCGTCATCCTTATAAGCACACGCAGGTTATCAAATATGTTGCAGATATTGATTTGGCGGGGTATGTGGAACTTCGAAGTCCGGAAGGTACCGATAGTCGTCAATTTGGGCGGACACCAATTGATCAGATCATCGGTCGAGTTACGATGAATCTTACGAAGAGAAAATCTTTGGCAAGGGAAAGCCTGATCTAATCAACGAGCTCATCAAAGAGGACCAACCATTGGACAGAGAGATCTGAGACCGTATTTAGTGATGCTTTGTTTACAACGACGGAAACTCCGGCACACTCTGCCCCGCTGTCCATCACCATGTCCATAACAGCACGAATCGTATTACCAGTTGTAATCCAATCATCTACAATTAAAACAGTGTCCGTACTATCAAGATCAAAGGAACGGCTAATAAATCGTTCCTTCTCTCCGCTCCAAGTAATAGCAGATTCGATTTGTCGGTCAGCACCTGGGTGATTTTGTCCGTCTTTGCGGAGAAGGACAAGCCCTGCATTAAGTTCTGTCGCGACGAGCGCTCCCAATACAGGGCCACGTGCCTCTGGAGCGACAATCTTTGTGATTCCAACATTCCTGAAACAGAAAGAGAGAGCGGGACCGATTTCTGACAGCATGGAAGAGGACCGGAACAACCCAGCGACATCTGGATGTCCATTAACAAGAGGGAAGATTTCCTTCAATTCATTTCGGAACTTATCGAGTGCTTCTGCATCCATGGTGGCAGCCTACAAACTATTCATTCGTTCTACTGAGAGGAAGACCAAATCATGAAAAAGCGGATATCCCTTCCAAATAATTGGATAATCCGCAAGTTGGCGTAATCATAGACATATGGAAAATAGAATGGCTTATATTGCTGGTCCGTTATTCGATGAGGGAGAGCGTTGGTGGGTTGAACAGGTTGAAAAGACTGTTGTAGCGGAAGGATTCACAACATTCCTTCCTCACAGAGATAATCCTGTGAAAACCCCTGAGACGGTTCAAGCGATCTTTGAGAACAACCGAGACGGAATTAAAAGCGCGGATCTTATAGTTGCCAATCTTAATGGCATCACTACCGATGATGGAACAGCTTGGGAATTGGGATACGCCGCTGCCCTTGGGATTCCATCAATAGGCGTGTACACGGACTGGCGTTCCCGCTTCGAAGGAGAAGAAATTATTAATCTTATGATTGGATGTTCTCTTAAACGGATCGTTCGTTCATTAGATGACCTCACAATCGCTTTGACTCAATGGCAAGAGATGCAATACTAAAAAGGATGATAGATGGAACTACTTGATGCTACTGTCCAGAATTATTTCTGGGGTGATCTCTCATTCATCCCTACCCTCCAAGGGCGTACCCCTTCAGGAGAACCGGAAGCGGAACTATGGGTTGGGACACACCCCAAATCCCCCAGTGGTGTCGTAGGAACAACCAAATCACTTGCCGAACTGATCGATTTTGATCCAGAAAAACTACTCGGAGAGCATGTACACAAAACCTATGGTCAACTCCCGTACGTATTGAAGATCCTAGCTATTAAATCTCCACTATCACTGCAGGTTCATCCATCGGAACAACAAGCTATAACTGGGTATAATCGTGAAAATAACAACGGAATTTTACCTGATGATACGAGTCGGTCCTATCACTCGCCAACGAAAAAATCAGAAATTGTTTGTGCCCTTACAACCTTCGAAGCAAAGTTTGGCTTTCGAGTATTGTCCGAAACTCTGAAACTTTTCAAAACGTTTAATCATCCCGATCTCTGTGAACTTTTAGAGCGATTTGGCCATGGCGAAACCGAGACAGAGACACTTCAAGGTCTGGTGGAATGGCTTTTATCCCAATCCCCAGAAACGACAAATATAATGATCCAAGCTGTTCTTGAAAAAAGTCAAAAGAGAGAAGACTCGTACGCCTCTGAACTCACCAGCTTCGCCAAACTTGCTACGGACTACCCTAATGATCCTTGCGTGATGATTTCCCTGTTACTAAACCATGTCACGTTAGACCCCGGAGATGCCCTTTACGTTCCTCCCGGAACAGTGCATGTGTATTTAGGTGGAAATGCTGTAGAGATTACATCAAATAGCGATAATGTCGTTCGAGCTGGGTTAACAACTAAACAGGTGGATAGCAATGAATTTATTTCTATCGTTGGATTTACCCCCAGTATTCCCGATATTCAACATTCGGACTCTTTCGAAAAAAGGTATGAAGTCCCTATTGGTGATTTCGCGTTAACCCGCATCGATATGGATGGAGACTGGGTAGCACTCCTGACCGGACCAGAGATTCTGATTTCTACAGATGGATCATTTACTATCACAAATGCTGAGGGACGAACGCTTCATGTTCAGGAAGGAATCCCCGTTTGGGTGCCACATTCGGATATTCAATACACACTTAGGGGCAAAGCATTAATCTTCCGAGGGTCAATTAACACCTTCGAGATGGCCCATTAAGTATTAGCTTTTACGTTAGATACCTAATTGACGGCTAGCTAGATCACGCATGATCTCTTCACTCCCGCCACCTATCGCCTGAACTCGTACTTCACGGTATAGGCGTTCAGTGATTGACCCTTTTAGATAACTCGCCCCGCCGAGGATTTGGGCTGATTCACGAGCGCAAAATTCAAAGGTAGTTGTTGCTTGAACTTTCAATTCAGCAATCTCAGCCACGGGATTATCGCCTTGATTTAACCTCCATGAGAGCAACTCGCACCATGCTTGAGCAGCATTAATTTGTCTATCCATTTCAATAAATTTATGTCGAATTACCTGATGATCTGCAAGACGTTTCCCAAAGGTTTCACGGTTACGAGACCAGTCTAATGCGTCGTTATAGCATGCTCGTGAAAAAGCAATGGATTGAGAGGCCATATCAATACGTTCAGCATTGAAGTTATTCACAATTGAAGAGAATCCTGTATTCTCCTCACCAATCAGATTTGTTGTTGGAACACGTATGTCATCAAAATACAAAGTCGCCGTATCTGAAGATAACCAACCCATTTTGTCAAGCCTGGTTCGCTCCAATCCAGGACGATCTCCTTCAATTAAAAGAAGAGAAATACCACGTGCTCCTTGGTCCCCTGTCCGGACAGCAACTGTGAAAAAATTAGCGTTCATACCTGAAGTGATAAAAGTTTTCTGCCCATTTACGATGAATTCCTCGCCATCGCGTTTGGCGGTGGTTTGGATCCGAGCTACATCGGAACCTCCACTTGGTTCAGTAATTGCAAGGGCAGCAACAGCTTCCCCTGCCAAACAAGGAATAAGAACTCGGGACTTCATTTCTTTTGAGCCGGATCGTTGGATAGGAGGGAGTCCAATGTAATTTGAAAGAATTGAGGCAACGACGCCTCCGGACCCTGCCATAGATAACTCTTGGAGTATGATCATTCGCACGATAGCGTCACGCTGTCCATGCCCGCCGTACTCCTCATCAAAGCCATCACCAAATATGCCAACGGATGCTGCTTTTTTGTACAACTCTCGAGAGACTTCGCCCGCTTCTTCCCATTCTGGAATATTTGGAACGATTTCATTCACTGCAAACTGTTGAACGACGCTGCGGAAAGATTCATGGTCTTCGGTATAGAACGGTGTTGAGTTAGTCACAGTATCAGCTTCCCATATTTCAGTTATTCTCCCAAGCTGGAGAAATTCGGATCACGCTTTTCAGCGAACGCGACCATAGCTTCAATATTTGCCGGCTTCCCTAACAACTCTTGAAAAGCTGCGTCTTCACGTTTCCGTGCTTCTAGCAGACTCTGACGAATCGGTTCCATAATGACGTTCTTTGATGCAACCAGTGAACTGATTGGCTTTCCAGCAAGAATAGAAGCATGTTTCATAGTTGTTTCAAGAAGTTCGTTGCCGGCGCATACCTTAAAAATAAGCCCCATTTCTAGACACTCTGCAGCAGTTAACCATTCTGAACTCAGTAAGGTCCACATGGCGTTCTGTTTTCCGAGCAATTGCGGGAAAGTGATACTGCTTCCAGCTTCTGGAGCAAGAGCTAGGCTTGTGAAAGGGCATTTTACACGGGCATCATCGGCCATAAATGCTAGATCAACCAGTCCAAGGATCGTCACACCAATACCAAGTCCAATCCCATTAACAGCGCAAAGCAATGGTTTAGAAAAGCGGATCAGTTCATCAGCAAGACCGGGAAAGCCGTACTTACCTGATGTGAATGGAGCTCCGCTGGTCCGAGCAGCCATTTCAATAATGTCCGTACCTGAAGAGAAACTGTCACCATTACCTGTTAGAACGACCACCGCTATTTTCGGATCATCATCAGCATCAAGCAGGGCTTCCGTAACCGCATCATACATTGCTTCGTTGAAGGCGTTTTTTGTCTCGGGTCTGTTTAATCGAATCAATCGGATACGATCTCCATCTACGATCTCAATCATGGTTACCTACTTGGTTAGAAACAGCCGGTGGCCATTTGGTGTGTCCTGGGCGTTCATTAAAAGGTACGAGATAACAGTGTGTTCCCTGATAGATACTTGGCATGCATTTGTTGCAATGGATACATATACCATCATCGCCAGTTCCGTTCATCCAACGGTTGATTAGATCAGGCTCGCGAAGCAAGGCACGTCCCATAGCGACGTATTCAAAGCCTTCTTCGACAGCTTTTTCCACGCTTTCTAGTTTATTAATACCCCCAAGAAGAATTAAAGGCATAGATAAGGCCTGTCTGAAAAAGCGGGCATGTTCTAGAAAAAAGGTTTCTTCGAAAGGATAGTAGGGCATAAATTTTTTCGCTGTGAGTTTAAAAGGCAACCGAAGAGCTTTTGGAAAAATTTGTGCCATTTCGTTGACTGGGACATCTCCACGGAAAAGATACATAGGGTTTTCAAATGAGCTCCCGCCAGAAAGTTCAATAGCATCAAGAGATCCATCGGACTCAAGCATTTTGGCTACTTCAATTGATTCTTGAACATGGAGGCCACCTTTAACTCCATCGTCCATATTAAGTTTCGCTATAACTGCCATCGAGTCAGGAGCAGATGCGCGCACTTGCTTTGCTATTTCTCGACCTAATCTTGCACGATTTTCAATTGAACCTCCCCACCGGTCCCGACGTTTATTCAGACGAGGGCTAAGAAAGTTGCTCACCAAATAACCATGGCCAAAATGAAGCTCAACACAATCAAATCCAGCATTTGCTGCATGTTTTGTAGCAACAACAAAATCATCAATAACACCTAAGAGGTCTTCTTCAGAAGCAGGGTACGTTTTTTTCATTCGTTGTTTTGCTAACACTTTTGAAGCTGATAAACCTCGACCTCCGGCCCCAATTCCTACCGGACCCGCATGGCCAAGTTGTATAGAGGCTGCGACATCTAAGGAATGCATTTGATCGACTAAAGAACGGAGCCCTGGGATAGCTTCTTCACGGACAACAATTTCATTTGGAGCACCTTGCCCATCTTGAGAAACTGCACAATACGCTAGAGTTGTCATTCCGATACCGCCCTGAGCGAATGCAATATGGAAATCGATAAGGGCTTCACTTACTAAATTCTTTATAGCCATACCTTCAAAAGTTGCAGCCTTGATAATCCGATTGCGAAGCGTAACCGGACCCAATTGCACGGGTGCAAATATTTTTTCGGTTCCTGTGACTTCCATAATCCCCCTTTTCAATCTAGCCGAGAGATGGAGTTACCCCCTCATGATCGCTAGCATCATGAATAGGATAAATTCGACACATTGTTGATACGAGGGAGCGATCGCCGTATGCCAACACAAATCACTAAGGTAGATTTTCATTTTGACATCATGTGTCCATGGGCATATCAAACATCTAAATGGATTCGAAATGTAAGGAATCAAATTAATTTAGATATCAGATGGAAATTCTTTAGCCTTGAAGAAATCAATTTGGAAGAAGGAAAAAAACACCCTTGGGAAAGGGAATGGTCCTACGGGTGGTCCATGATGCGCATCGGTGCGATTTTGCGTAGAACAAGTATGGACAATCTTGATCGCTGGTATGAACGTGCGGGAAGGGCACTTCATGAAGAAGGATATCGACCGCATGAACCTTCTGTCGCAAAGCATCTTCTTTCGGAGCTCGGTCTCGATCCTAATATTGTTGACCAGTCGATGGAAGATACAACCACCCATGATGAGATTCGTGCTGAACACCAACGTGTTGTAGATGCTGGCGGTTATGGAGTGCCGACCCTTTTCTTCGGTGATCATGCGTTGTTTGGTCCCGTATTACTTGACCCCCCTGATGGTGAAGCTGCTGTTCGGCTTTGGGAATCAGTTACGGCATGGCTCGAATTCCCTTCCTTGTATGAGTTACAGAAACCAAAAACGCGTGAAGACCAAATGCTAATAGGTGAGGCATTCCGCCCATACATTGAGGCCCGTGACTGGGTCAGCATTGACCGCGGGAAGGTAATTGACTTCAATGATAAGAAAGAAAAACGTTAGAATCAGCTATGACTAACCCCCGCATACTAGGAAAAACACCACGGTTCACCGATAGGTATGACGATAGTGATGTTCCATGGATACCAGTACGCAGTCAGCGTAATGGCGATGGCAGCGAATCGCATGTATGGGAAAAATGGGTCGCTTTTTGTGTAGAACCCATGTATCTTGCGCTCTTCGCACGATGGGATGCCGGAATGATCGTACGCAAGCATGGTCATTTTAGTCCCCATGTTCTTATAGTTCTTGAAGGAGAATTTCGATGTGGGGAACGCCTCTGTGGGCCGGGCTCACACATAGAGCTTCCACTCGGAGCTGACTTTGGCCCTTTCGTCGCTGGCCCCACGGGGGTACATCTCTATGAAGTGATGATGGGGGACCCCCGCTCATGGAGCGATGATCCTGAAGCTATGTCCAGAACTCTCGCGGAACATGGTGTGACCCAGTTACCCGACCCGCATATTGATTTACCTGCAGGACTCAAAGATCTACGTCAGGTGTACGAAAAAGCTGAAGAAATTGAGCCTTTATAAGAAAAAGTTGATAATTTCTGAACGGAGTTGTGGAATTCCAGTCCCATTTACGACACTGACCCACATCACGTCTTTTTTTTCGGCACCTAATTTTGTAAGAAGGTCTCTTTTTCGAGCAGCACTTTTGGATGATCGGACCTTATCTGCTTTCGTAGCGACAAATCGATAGGGAAGATTAATATGGTCAAGCCATTCAATCGTTTGTAGATCTAATGGTGTTGGTCCTACAGCACTATCGATCAGCAAGATCACGGCTCCAAGAGTTGAGCTCTCCAAAAGATACTCTTCAATCATTCTTCTCCATCGTTCCATTTCTGTCTTCGGAGCTTTCGCGAAACCGTAGCCCGGGAGATCAACTAACCAATTTCCGGAACCTTCCGGTTTGAGCTCATAAATATTGATTAATTGGGTTGCCCCAGGAGTCTTTGATATTTTTGCGAGCTTTTTCCGATTTGCCAAAGCATTAATAAGCGATGACTTCCCTACATTTGACCTCCCGACAATAGCTAGCTCAAGTTGTCGCTCAGGGAGTTGGCCGAGTCGAGAAGCAGATTGGAGAAAGCTAATCGGCAG
>JAKMEQ010000047.1 GCA_022425805.1 Acidimicrobiales bacterium | reverse complement strand
TGCAGGTTTAGGGCAGAACAGGTTTGTGTCTTATTAGGAGGTTACAAAAGTTACATTTACGATGGTTATATGCCTAGCGGAAAGCCTAAAGAGGGGGAATCGTTAGTTGACCTGTATATGAATGACGTCGCCTTGAGCACTTGCCTCTTCAACGGTGACAGTCACATTTTCATAAGTTACCGATTCGCCAAGTAAGAGAGCTTGGGCATCGTTTAGTACTTCCATTGGGCCTTCTCCATAGCTTCCGCCGGACCCATTTTTCGCATTGACGAGGTACACAACAGCTCCCTCACGAACCAGATCACTGTCATACCCTATTTTTCTTCGGCTTTCGACAGCGAGGGAGCGTGTTGGACTAAATGGAATGAGACCGAGCTTCAGTCCTCCAGAGATTTCGATTGGGGTCAGAGACACAGTTACACTCCCATTGATACAGGCTATTTGTGCGTCATCTAACCACTTGAGAATCCAACGGGAATACCCCATGTAGCCCGGAGCGGAGCTGCCAATATCGTCCATGAGGCTAAAAGGTCTTGTAAATCCATCTCGGTCGGGGATAGTGGCCCCATAGAGATCAGGCAACCCTAATGAATGCCCCATTTCATGTGGATACCAGAGGCCACCCCAATAAGTGAGATCTGCTCCAGATGTTACACCGTTCGTGATGAACATCCCGTCTGCCATTAGTGAACCATCAGCACCCCCGAACCCCATGAGAGTCGGGCCGTACCCTACTTCAGCAGCGTTCGGTGTTGAAACCACCAAAACCGAGTCCGCCCCTGTGAAATCAACGGAAGCATCAGCTAAATTCATTGCTTCTTGGATGAAGTTTCGATGTCCGTCGAAAGTTTTTATTGCCGCGCTGTAATTTGCTGCCGGTTCGCTGAGACGCAACCATTCGTGGTGTGGGCGCAAAGACAGTGAAAGGCGCCCATAGGACTGGTCGAGGAAGAAATTTTCTGCTTCAGGGGAAATAATGGAAAATATGTCTTCAGTGGTCTGTGTAGCTGAAACATCTGCAAAATCAGCGAAAAGTACTACAGCTTCTACGGCGCCATTGGAAGATAATCTGTCTGAAGGTCGATCATAAGCTAGCGAAAGAGGTCCTCCAATTTCATTAATTAACTTACATGCGCTGACATCCTGAAGACCCGGTAACTGTTGTGGTTCGGGGTCAGGTAAAGATTCTTTCTCAACGCATTCACCATTTTCGTCATATCCCCAATCTGGTGATCCCCCAATTTTGTGGCATGGGGAAACTCCGCAATTCGAGTTTGACCCGTCAGTAGGGCAGCATTCCCCTGTCCACCCTTCATATTCGTCTTCTCCACAATCATTCGTTTGATCTGGTTCTGAAGTAGGTGCAGGTTCAAGTGTCGGTTCCGGGGTCGGCGTTGTATCTACCGCAACGGTTCCAGAGCTTTCTTCAACACTTGGTTCCGGTTCAGGCGTAGGAGTAACAACTTGTATTGTTCCACCGCAGCCGACGAGACCGCCCATGAGAACAGCGACAGCGATGATGCTTGTAGCGACCCCTTTAACCATGCTTTTTAGTTTAGAGCATGACTGTGTTTGTTATGTATGTGTGTAGGTGTTAGAGGCTATGTGTATACGGGACTATTAACTTAAGTCTTTCTTCAACACATTCAGAGTAGGGCTCATACATATAGTGCAAAGCCTCTGTTATTAGAACTCAGTCGGAGCTAAGCCAGAGCTTTAAAAAATCGATTGCTTTATCATAAAAAATTTCATGGCCACCGGGTTCAATTACTAAGCTCAAACGGCCTTCATCTTCTGATCCAGGAGGGTACAAGTCAATCAATTCTTCCCAAACTGGAAGAACATCGACAGCCCTTACATCTTGATCTCCATATTCTAGCAATAAGGGTCGAGGGTGTATAAGTTGGGCGACCCGCTCATCTTTGAGTCGAATAGCGGCGTCAGAAAGAATAGTGTAATCGCCGTATTCAAATCGCCATATTGACCAGATATTGTCTCGACCAGCTAATTTATCTGTTCTTTCTTCAACCCATTGAGAAGATACAACTGCATCAATATCCTGATTCACAGCTCCCAACCAGAACGCGATACTTCCGCCAAGACTAATCCCGTACACCCCTGTTTTTAGGCCTGCTATTTCTGGGTTTTTTTGAAGCTCAGTAATTGTGTTTGAAAGTGCTAATAATTCGATGCCGTGTAGCCGGTTTCCGAGAACTTGCGCCCGCCGATCAATTTCCCCTCTGCGCGAGTTGTATGCGGATACAGGATCTAAAAGAATGTCATCGAGAACACGAGGAGAGAACACTACAAATCCGTCCTCCATCGCTCTACGTGCAAACCCATGCGCATAGTCAATAGCATCATACGTAGCTATTTCTAATCCGAAAATCCGTTCTGGACTAGATGCACTTCCTGGAACAGTTACGAGGAATCCGGAACTTACACTAACCAGTGGTACACCTAAAAGACCTGAAATGGGAATTAATAAACCAGTCTCGCACTGGACTTCTCCATCAATTGTGAAAACATTCCCAGAAGGGGTGGTTTGATATGGAGATTTTTCGATCGTAACTATAGGTGTCTTACATGTATCTTCTGGCCACCCTAAAAGCTCCTTAAGTTCAGAAACTTCCATTGGGGGTAGTTCTTCGCTTTCTGAAATTGCCAGTAATTGATCGAGAAAACAGTGGTACCGGTCATAGAGTTCATCAAATTTTCGCTCTTCTATTGGAATAGAATCATCAGTGCTGATCTCACATATCGGGAGCTCTACTTCAATCGGTACAGATTCTACTATCGCCTCTGGAGTGCTATTAGTCGGAACTTCATTCGGTACAGATTCTACTATCGCTTCTGGAGTGCTAGTAGTCGACGCATTCGCAGATTTTTCAATTTCAAGTTGTTGTTCGGATTCAACCAGAACTTGTTCAGAAGTTTCCTCAGGCTCGAGACTATCTTCTAGTTGTTCTTTGACGTTTTCAAGTTCTTCTCGTAACTCGGCAAGCTCACTGTCCGACCCCGAACAGGCCACGAGACTGCCCATAAGAACAGCGACGGTGATGATGCTTGTAGCGACCCCTTTAACCATGGGTTTTAGTTTAGGGCTGAACAGGTTTTGTTACATATACCTCAATTGACCAATTTCCCGTAAAGAATTAACT
Organism: Acidimicrobiales bacterium; assembly: GCA_022425805.1. Classification (GTDB taxonomy): domain Bacteria; phylum Actinomycetota; class Acidimicrobiia; order Acidimicrobiales; family UBA8592; genus UBA8592. Next base: position 9,914 of record JAKMEQ010000047.1, on the reverse strand, counting down.
TAAACAACAACGCACCATTCATGCTTTTCTTAGAATTTAAGGTAGCCCATGAAAGATATTCGCATAGATATCGGATTTCAATGAAAATTATGTCACTGACGCTGACGTACATCTCCGCACTAGCTGCTGGGCTTTTATTGCTGACCTCCTGCGCGACTGTGAGCGATGAGCCTGCTACAGACTCAGCTCTTCCATCTCCAACCGCGGAGGACATGGCTGCCAGCGAGGAAGAAGTCTCTTCCGAGCCCGGGTTTGCAGAGGTGCTCGACTGTCCAAAATCTCCGATCCCAGAAAACCAACTTAGCCTGGTTAACTTTTCGGATTATCCAGACGATGAAATCATAAATTGCTTTAATTTTGCGGTGAATAAAATTGCCGAGATGCAAACTGACGTAATGATGATTATCTATCCAGTGGGGCCAATACTCTTGCCCTCCGGTGAGGTGAAGGATAACGACACCATTTACAAGGGTCCTGGTTTTGAGCCGGTAATTACAGCGGACCAAAGGGACTCGATGGCCAGTTCGCTGGAAAGCTATTTAGAACTTGCCTGCGGCAAGGACGCTGCGACATACCACGCTCGCCAAGTATCACGCTTTGCTGAATTGGGCGGAGGGCAGCAGGTTGCAGCATCCGCGGGCGGTTCGGATAAGTGTGCGAAGAAGCGATGGATGGTTTTGAGCATTGATCCCGACAGAGCAGGCCCTTCCAAAGAGCTAGTTGTAACTTTTTTTCACGAGGTGTTCCACACAGTTCAAGCCAGTCCCGGACCCACCTGTAATTATTCCGGTGCCCCAGATGATGATCAATTTTGGATTCATGAGGCTGGTGCATCGTTCTTCGGACTGGAGATAGCGGCTGAACTTGCGGACTTAGATTCTGCATTGGTGTGGGCTGACCACATGAGCTTTGTTTCCGATTTGCTGGGGAACCAAGTATTTAGCTCTGAGTTTGAGGACCCCGGCATCGCCGAAAAGGGCGCTATAGCGTTGCGGTTGCTCGCTGATCGGGGGCAGCTAGTAACATCCGAGGTTATGGACGGGTCTTTGTACCAGAAGTGCGGAGGAAAACCCGAGGCCTTTAGTCCGCAAAATATTCAGGTGGCGAAAGATTATTGGTTCGATTACTCAGAAGTTAGTGAGGGCGTTTTTAGGTTTTCCGAAACCGCACTTACTCAGTAGCATCCGCGGCCATGGCTGGTTGAGGCCCCTTAAAACCACTAAACCAAAACAACTAAAAGATACATAACATGACTAGTTATGGGGGGTGGCAAGGCACATCCCCCCACTATCAGCGCTACATAATGCTGTTAAAAGAGTGGTTAGGGGTCTTGTAAAACACTGTAAGACCCACCCCGGTAGAGTTTATTTCTTTTCTCTGGTGCCCCTATGGTGCCCCTGAACGTATAAAACCCCAGTACCTAGACTCTTCTAACTTGTAGAAAAGCCTTTGTACTGGGGTTTTGTTTGTCGGGACGGAGAGATTTGAACTCTCGACCCCCTGCTCCCAAAGCAGGTGCGCTACCGAGCTGCGCCACGTCCCGTATCTTACAGAGTACCTGCTTCTATTCGATCTACGGCAAACTGGGGAAATTCTAATAACTTAGAAGATAGAGAGGATTTTCTATTCGAGAGCTTTCTCGACTTTGGAGATTGATTCCTCATCAGAAACCTCCAGGGCAAAACTCAACTCGGAAACGAGAACACTCATAGCTTTATTGAATAAACTCTTTTCACCTGCGGACAAGCCTTTATCTCGTTCACGTAGCGCAAGGTTTCTAACGACTTCAGCGACTTGGTAAACATCACCTGATTTCAGTTTTTCCTGATGATTTTTAAAACGTCGACTCCAGTTAGATGGTTCACGTACATCACGCCGCTTTAGAACATCGAAGAGGTCATCAACGTCTTCTCCACTTATCGGCCACCGCATTCCAACCTCTTCAGCTTTGTCAGCGGGAACAGATAGCGTCATATTGTCCATAACCATGCGAAGAATCAGATACTCTTTTCGCGAACCGAAAATAGTCTTCACTCTTTTTTCCTCGATGATTGCTGCCCCATGATGGGGGTAGACAACACGGTCACCTGCTTTGAAGGTCATTTCTCTCCCTATATGAAAACTGTCCTCTAAGGATGCCATGTCTAGCAGCCATTCACACGCCATATGAAATGAACTTTGGATTTTTCTTTGCCTTGCTGAGTATCTGTTAGATATCAGTGATTATTGTTTATCTAATGACAGTATCAGAATGGGTAGCTGGCGTAGATGGAGCACAAAAAGGCTGGCTGGTTGCTTGCCTTCCTATATTGCATGGCGAAGCGGCCTTTCTTAGACGGTTCGAAACATTCCGTGAAGTCGATAAAGCACTTACTGAACTAAACTGCTCGGCGATTGGGGTTGACATGCCGATCGGACTCCAACTTGGGCCAACGCGTAAGTCAGATATAGAAGCACGAAAAAGATTAGGTTCCCGCCGGTCAACCCTATTTCCAACTCCCTCTTCGGTGGTATTAGAAGCAACGTCTTACGAAGATGCTTTACAACGAAGTCGAGAACAGACAGAGAAAGGCATCTCTATACAAACATGGAATTTGGTTCCGCAAATTCGTGAAGTGCGTAACGTTATTCGACCTCAAGATTCGGACCGTTACATAGAATGCCACCCAGAATCTTCCTTTGTCGAAATGGCTGGTTATCCTCTTGCTTCGAAAAAAACTGAGGAAGGCGTTCAGCAGCGTACCGCTTTGCTGCGAGAGGTAGTAACTGATTTAGAAGAAATAGTTGAGACGTTGCCCAAGAAATGCAGAATCGACGATGCATTAGATGCTTTTGCCGCCGCATGGTCAGCGATGCGATACGCAAACGGTACGGCGACTATCCTTGGGGACGGCGAATACGATCATCAGGGTTATCCCATGCGGATCGTGATTTAATGCAGAGCGTTGGATTGATAGAGTAAAGATGCTCATGGGGTGACTTTGCTTATGAACTTAGAGTATGGCTACATCGGCACGAACGTCACTTCAAACATTGCTGGCCATAGCTTCCCAGTGAGCAAAAACGTATCAGAGGTTTGGCTATAGGCAATTCCATTTAGGACATCGACTCCGTCTTTCTCTTCATCGCTTAAAAGGCCGGAAGCGTCAATAATCGCAGTGACATCCCCCGTAGATACATCAATCTCCACAATATTGTTTGTTTGCCACACATTGGCGTAAACCCTACCTTTTGCACATTCTAGTTCGTTGAGAAAAGGTACTTCAGTACCGCTGTTTTTCACCGTAACTTCACGCTGGATTGCAAAAGTTTCCGGATCTCGAATTGTTAAGGAACTAGATCCGTTAGACATGATCAGGGCAGTGCCGTCAAAACAAAGCCCCCAACCCTGGCCGTCATAATCGAAAGTTCCAGTTTGGGTAAAAGTTTTAATGTCCCAAATAAATGCTTTCCCCGCCATCCACGTTAGTTGAATCAATGAATCTCCAACCATAGTTATACCCTCACCAAAATATTTGTCGTTTAGCGGCATCCACCGAACTACGCTCCCATCATGTTGATCAATTACACTAATTCCTGACTCTGTCTTTCGGCCACGGCTTTCATACAGCTCGCCCTCATGAAATTCCAGCCCTTGCGTAAAAGCACTATTTGTATGCCCCCTTTTTTCTATGACCTTCACCCGAAGCCGAGTTGGGGTAGCAGTAGCTGAAGGTGATGCTGAAGGTGATGCTGAAGGTGATGCTGAAGATTCCACTTCAATATTCGAAGAGTATGTGGGCTCTACCTCTTCAACCGAAGTACCTGAAGAGGTATGGAGCGAACTTGATTGCGTTGCATTTTTGGCAGGACCAGAACATGCCATGATGGGAATCAAACACAATAAACCTATTCCCATTCGCCGCGCAGGTAATTTGTGTTTTTTGTGCAGGGGCTTCAGGTCGCAACTCCATTTCTTTGTAAAGTATTGATCTCTTTAGTTGTATAGCCCAAGTCTTCTAGAACTTCGGATGTGTGTTCACCAAGAGAAGGAGCCGTAGAACGCGGTTTCCACGGTGTTCCTGAAAAATCACATGGGGTTGCTACCATCCGAGTCGTGCTTTGGTCATCTGGGACGTCAACGAAAAGTCCCGCATCTATACTTTGTGGGTCGATAAGGATGTCATCTAGTGAATTCACTGGAGCCCAAAAGAAATCAGGTTCAGTGGCAAATATTTCTTTCCATTCTTCCAAAGAACGTTTCTTAAATTCTATGTCGAGCAAGGCTATAAGCTCACTAGAATTTTGGGCCCGCCCTCTCGGTGTTGCGAACCGTTCATCGTCTAGCCATTCTGGGTGCCCGACGACTCTGCATAATGGCGGCCAATGTCGCGATGCTTCGAGTCCTACAATCCAAAAACGTTTTTCATCACCAGTGAGGTAGTTATTCATGGCAGGGTTTCCCATTGATTCTCTTTTCCCAACTCCGAGTGTCATCCCCCATAGCAAGGCAATATTCATATCAAACCCAATTGTGTATGCACCTTGCCGGTAAAGAGAGGTTGAAACGTATTGACCTTCTCCGGTTTTTTCCCGTGCATACAGGGCGGCTGAAATAGCTGCTGCTGCTGCGAGGCCGGTCCCGTGGTCTCCCATGCCACCGCGTTGAAATGGAGGGTCGGAGCCTTCTGGTGTTAAAAGACTTGCGATCCCGGACCGAGCCCAGAATGCAGCAACATCGTACGCTGGCCTGTCTGCATCTTCACCTTGGGTTCCGTATCCACTTATTCCACCGTAAATGAGTCGAGGGTTTTGCTTCAGTAGATTTTCATGTCCTAGCCCCAGCCGCTCTAAAGCACCAATTCTGAGATTGGTGACAAATACGTCAGCAGTATCTATGAGCTGGAGCGCGATTCTGATACCTTCTGGATCGACTAGGTCAAGGGAAATAGATTTTTTACTCCGGTTATCAAGTTCAAATGGGGGATTGTTAGGCATGTCGCCACCGAGCATTCGCTGAAAAGATCGAGCAGGGTCACCTGTAGGCGGCTCGATTTTGATTACTTCTGCGCCCCAATCTGCAAGTATGCCACCGGCAGCAGGTCCAGCAACCCAAACACCTAATTCGACTACTCGAATACCTTCCATGGGTCCAGACATCATCAGCCTCCTATACACGATGTGCCCATAGCTTATGCGTTGGCACATCAATTGGTTAATCTTCACGGAAGATCATGAACACCTTTAGTAAAGCCAAAGGATAAAGGCCCCTTTCAGTTTATTGTCTTTCTCTGCTACAACAGAACCATGAATGAGTACTATGAACACCCATATCCATCAGCGAAACTTGAATCTCAATACCCATTTAACGTCTATGAGTATGAACGACTTACCGAGGAGGTGATGTTGAGCCGTGCAAAATCTTTTTACGACAAAATGGACCGTAGAAGAAGCATACGCATGTTCAGTTCCGACTCAGTCCCGCAGGAACTCATCGAACTTGCCGTTAAGGCAGCATCAACAGCCCCTTCAGGAGCGCATAAACAGCCATGGACCTTTGTCGCTACTCAAGATCCTGAAATCAAACGGGCGATAAGTGCCGCAGCAGAACAAGAAGAAAAAATAAACTATCTCGAAAACCGTATGAATACCGAATGGCAAGAAGCCCTCGCTCCTCTAGGAACAGACCATCACAAAGAATTTCTTGAAATAGCCCCATGGATAGTTGTGCTATTTGAACAGCGGTATGAGACCCGCCCAGACGGGGCTATTCTGAAAAACTATTACGTTAAGGAAAGCGTCGGTATAGCCGCAGGCTTGTTCATTACTGCCTTGCATCACATGGGGTTAACAACATTGACACACACCCCCACGCCAATGAAATTTCTGAACAAGGTATTAGACCGGCCCAAAAGTGAACGACCGTTTGTTCTATTCCCAGTCGGTTACCCACTTGAGGGAGTCAAAGTACCAGAGCTGCAACGCAAAGATTTAAACGAAATATTTACTACTGTTTTCTAGGCTCGGCCTCTCTGAAGGTATGGTAGAAACGTTGAAAAGGAGAAGCGATTTTGTCCTACGATCTCGTAATTACTGGAGGGAAAGTCGTTGACGGCACAGGTCGTGCTCCATTTGTCGCAGATATAGCGATTAACGGGGGAATCATTGTCCAAGTCGGTGAAGCCTTAGAAGGAGATTCCGCCGAAGTTATCGAAGCAGATGGTCGAATTATCACACCAGGTTTTGTTGATATCCATACTCACTATGACGGCCAAGTGACCTGGGATAGTCAGCTAGAACCTTCTTCAGGTCATGGTGTAACGACGGTGGTGATGGGGAACTGTGGAGTAGGGTTCGCTCCTGTGCGCTCAGGACAGGAGGAGTGGCTGATCCAGCTAATGGAAGGGGTCGAAGATATCCCCGGTACCGCCCTATCGGAAGGGATGGACTGGCAATGGGAAACCTTCCCCGAATACCTCGAGGCACTCGATGGTAAAGAGTTCGCTATTGATATTGGTACTCAAATCGCACATGGGGCTGTACGCGCCTACGTCATGGGGGAGCGGGGAGCAAAAAACGAACCTGCGACGACGGAAGATATCGCAGATATGAAATCCATAGTTCGAGAAGCTATTGAAGCTGGAGCGTTAGGCGTGTCTACATCGCGCGTGCTTGGCCACCGAGCCATGGATGGAGAACCAGTACCTGGAACATTCGCGGCAGAAGATGAACTTTACGGATTAGGTGAAGCGCTTCGCGATGCTGGCTCGGGCGTATTTGAACTCGCCCCAGCAGGAGCAGACGGGCAAGATCTGGTAAAAGCCCCATCTGAAATGCAATGGATGAAGAGACTTTCCTCTGAAATCGATCGACCAGTTACGTTCGCTATGCTCCAAAACGAAGCAGAACCAGACCTTTGGAAAGAACTTCTTGAAGAGTCCCTCCGTGCTAGTGAACAGGGAAGTCAATGCTTTCCACAAGTAGCTGGGCGACCCTTTGGTTTGCTTATCGGACTACAAACTCACCATGCATTCATGAAGAAACCAACCTTTGCAAAATATGCTCGTCTTCCCCATGCAGAACTAGTTAACGAGCTCAAACGGTCAAAAGTTCGAGATGCTATTCTTAGCGAAGAAGATATGCCAATAGACTCATCGGTTCTCTTCGATGGGATGGCTAGATTGGTTCAAGGGATGACCCATCGCCTTTTCCCCCTTGGGGAAGTACCTGATTATGAGCCCGCCCCAGACGCCAGCATTGTCGCAATAGCAGAAAGATCGGGGATCTCACCGCTCGAAGTCTTATATGACTACATGCTCGAAGATGGTGGTCACGCCATGGCAATGATGCCAATATTCAATTACGTGAGTGGAAACCACGACGCAATACGTGAAATGCTCCTGCACCCACAGTCCGTGTCTGGCCTTTCTGATGGTGGTGCCCATTGTGGCATGATTTGTGATGCATCTATCCCAACCTTCATGGTTAGCCATTGGGCTCGAGACAGGTCGCGCGGCGAGAGACTTCCATTGGAATGGGTTATAAAGAAGCAAACCAATGACACTGCATCTCTTTATGGGCTAAAAGATAGAGGAGTTATTGAAGTGGGGAAACGCGCAGATATTAATGTAATTAATTTTGACGTACTTAACCTTTCTGGACCCCGGATGGTGAACGACCTTCCTGCGGGCGGACGAAGATTGTTACAAGAAGCCCAAGGGTATGACTATACAATCGTCGCAGGATCGGTTACGCGTGACCATGGAGAAGATACGGGAGCGCGTCCAGGCAAATTAATCCGCGGTGTCTGCTAGTTGACATGGATGCTCTAGATCGTTTTAAAAAAGCAGCGCAAGACTCCCAGGTCGATGTTTCTATTCAAAGATTTCCAGAAGGGACCAGAACAGCCCAAGCTGCAGCTTCAGCTGTAGGCTGCGACATTTCCCAAATCGTCAAATCACTAGTTTTCTTTGGAAATGATGAGCCTTTCCTAGTCTTGGCATCTGGGAAGAACAGAGTCAACGAGGCATTGGTCGCTGAACTCATGAACATTGAAAAACTTGCTATGGCCTCACCTGATCAGGCGAGAGAAGCAACAGGTTTTGCTATAGGCGGCACACCACCTTTCGGCCATGTAAAGACAATTCAAACAATAATGGATAGCGAATTATTAAACTATGAAATCGTTTGGGCTGCTGCAGGTACTCCAGATACGTGTTTCCCCATCAAACCGGGGAAACTCAAAGAAGTAACATCTGCATTGGTAGCGCCGATAGTGCAAAATACGCTGTAGTGGGTGGCACGAAAAAAGAGAGGATAGATATGGGAATTTGCGAAGGTCAAGTCATCATCGTAACGGGGGCAGGGCGCGGTCTCGGTCGTGCCCATGCGATCGAATTAGCGAGACAAGGTGCGCGTGTCATAGTTAATGACCTTGGTGTTGCACGTGATGGCTCTACAGCTAGTGAAGGACCAGCCCAAAATGTCGTTGATGAGATTATTGCGTCTGGTGGAGAAGCAGTCGCAAACAATGCCGATGTCGCTGACTGGAATCAGGCAGCAGCCATGGTGCGCCAAGCTATTGACACTTGGGGAAACCTAGATGCTCTTGTGTGTAACGCCGGTTTTTTACGGGACAGAATGTTGGCAAGTATGAGCGAAGAAGAATGGGATACTGTTGTAAGAGTTCATCTTAAAGGGCATTTTGTGACTGCTCGTCATGCCATCACACATTGGCGAAATCGAGTGAAACAAGGTGAAGAAGTTACTGCGAGGGTCATCAATACAAGTTCCGGAGCTGGACTAATGGGATCCATCGGACAAGGTAACTACGCTGCTGCTAAAGCAGCTATAGCTCAATTAACAATCCAACAAGCCAGTGAATGGGAACGTTATGGCGTGCTTGTTAATGCAATTGCTCCTGATGCCCGCACGAGGATGACAGAAGGTATCTTCTATTCTTCTGATGATGTAACTGAAGGCCAATTTGACTCAAAGTCTCCCGAGAATGTCTCGCCGCTAGTGGCGTGGCTTGCAAGTCGAGAATGTGACGTTTCAGGTAGAACCTTTGAAGTCACCGGCGGGCAATTAAATGTCTGTGATGGGTGGCAGCATGGGCCTGTGCAAACGGTTGGGAAGAGACCTATGCGAGCAGAAGAGGTAGGTCTGTTAGTCCATGCCAGCATAAATGCTGCACCAGTACCAGAAAAAGTGTACGGGGCAGAATGAGAATCAAGTAGTTTCATGTCAGATCAATAAATTTCGCCTTCCACAAAGTTAACACTCCAGTAACATAAACTCTTCCGACAGCCGGATCGATAGTGTTAGGGTAAGGAAGACTTCAAAAAATGTTTGAAGAGAAAGCGAAACTGTTCAGATGAAACTGATTACAGCAGTTATCAAACCCCACCAGGTAGAAGAGGTCAAAGAAGCTCTTGGCTTGCTCGGCGTCCAAGGAATGACAGTCACCGAAGCCCAAGGTTTTGGGAGGCAAGGTGGCCATACCGAAACCTACCGGGGAACCGAATATAAAGTTGCATTTACTCCTAAGAGCCGGCTAGAGATCGTCGTTTCTGATGAGGAAGCAGAAAAAGCGGTAGATGCAATTCTCGGAGCCGCCAGAACGGGGAAGATCGGTGATGGGAAAATATGGGTTTCAAGTGTGGAGCGACTAGTACGTATTCGTACGGGTGAAGAAGGCGACGAAGCCATTTAGCCAGGTAAATTTATTATCACAGCATTAAGAACAAAATAAGTTCTCCTGTATTTATAAGAGTGAAAATTACAGTCCTGCCAACTAGCAGGTATCGTGAAACTCGGGCTAAATATTAATTCGCTGGAGTGTAAAGTGTTCCTTGAGGAAACCCCCGAACAACAAAATTTTCGTAAAGAAGCCCGAGAGTACTTCGCGGCTTTGATGAGTGATGAAATACGAG